>SICM01000122.1 GCA_009694805.1 Candidatus Latescibacterota bacterium | reverse complement strand
GGCTACATCAAACTCGAACTGCTGAAAGTCTCGACCAAACTCAACCACTTTGCGCTCAAGTCCAAACTCTACCTCAACGCGCTTCAGGTATCCTTCGATACTTTACGTCAACTCCAACCTGTCCGGTTGACTGCGTAAGGTGAGTTGACAATCAAAAATAACGTGTAATGACTGTGATAACCAGCCATCCAAAGTCTTCCTATCCCGCATAAGTTTCTACTTGTTTGGTTCTGTAATACTTGCCCTGCCACGCACTGTCGAAGGGGAAATTTCTTCGAAAACCTGAACGTCCATATTTGGCAGGAATCTGCTCTCCTTGTCTCGTCGTAGATTTTACTTCTTCCTCGTTGGTGCCCCGTTCGCTCATGCGTTTCTGTGCATGAGGATGGAAACGAATTTCCACAGACCGGTTCCTTTTTTGAATTTAATTGTCCCCCGCAGTCCTGCAGTCCTTCTCCAGGCCAAGTTCCCGGATGCTCTGCTCACGCATGATGAACTTCTGGACCTTGCCCGTGACCGTCATGGGGAAGGCGTCCACGAACTTGAAGTAGCGCGGGATCTTGTAATGTGCGATCTTGTCGCGGCAGAACTCGCGCAACTCCTCCGCCGTGGCGGTCTCCCCCTCGCGCAGCCGGACCCAGGCCATGATCTCCTCCACATACTTCGGGTCGGGTACGCCGATGACCTGGATGTCGCTGATCTTGGGGTGGGTGTAGAAAAACTCCTCGATCTCACGCGGGTAGACATTCTCGCCCCCCCGGATGACCATGTCCTTGATGCGTCCGACGATCCTGACATACCCTTCTTCGTCCATCACGGCCAGATCGCCCGTGTGCATCCAGCGGGCGGCGTCGATCGCCTGGCGGGTCGCCGCATCGTTGTTCCAGTAGCCCAGCATCACGCTGTAGCCGCGCGTACACAGTTCGCCCACCTGGCCGACCGGCGTGACCTGGCCGGCGCCCGGGTCAACAATCTTGACTTCCAGATGGGGGTGGATCTGGCCGACCGTGCCGACCCGCTTGTCCAGCGGGGCATCCGTGCGGGTCTGGAAGCTCACCGGGCTGGTCTCGGTCATGCCGTAGGCGATCTCGACCTCGCGCATGTGCATCAGGGTGTTCACCTTCTTCATGATCTCCGCCGGACAGGGCGAGCCAGCCATGATCCCGGTACGCAGGCTGCTCAGGTCGAACCGGGCGAACTCCGGGTGCTCGATCTCGGCGATGAACATCGTGGGCACCCCGTAAAGCGCCGTGGCCCGCTCCTCCTGAACGGCCTCCAGCACCGCTTTCGGGTCAAACCCCTCGCTGGGGTAGATCATCGTGGCGCCGTGGGTCATGCAACTCAGGTTGCCCATGACCATCCCGAAGCAGTGGTAGAGCGGCACCGGGATGACCAGCCGGTCCTGGTCGGTGAAGTTCATGACCTCGGCCACGAAGTAGCCGTTGTTGAGGATGTTGTGGTGGCTGAGGGTGGCGCCCTTGGGGTAGCCGGTGGTGCCGCTGGTGTACTGGATGTTGATCGGGTCGTCGAACTCTTGCCCGCGCTGGCGCTCAGCCAGCTCCGCCTCGCTCACCTGATGGGCCGTGGCCAGCAGATCGGCCCAGGACCCCATCCCCGCCGCACCCTCCGCGCTCAGGCGGATGACCGCGCTCAGGCCGGGGAGCTTTGCGGCCCGGAGGTGGCCGGGCCGGCTGTCGCGCAATTCCGGGGCCAATTCATAGACCATCTGGGTATAGTTCGAGGTCTTGAACTGGTCCGCAATCACCAGGACGCTGCACCCGGACTGGATCAGGGCATATTCCAGCTCCTGGACCCGGTAGCTGGGGTTGATGTTGACCAGGATGGCGCCGATCTTACTGGTGGCGAACTGGGTGATGGCCCATTCCGCGTTGTTCGGCGACCAGATCCCGATCCGTTCGCCCTTCTGCAGCCCCATCGCCATCAGGCCGCGCGCACACAGGTCCACCTGGTGTTGCAACTGTCGGTAGGTATAGCGCAGGCTCTGGTGGCGCACGACCAGCGCCTCGTTGTCCGGGTAGCGCGCCACGACCTGGTCGAACATGTCGCCGATCGTAACACCCAGCAACGGCTTGTCGCTGACACCACTGACGTAGCTCCAGATTTGCCGGGTCGTCATCACATAGACTCCTCGTAGAGCCTGATGATGTCTCGCAGCCCTGTCTTGCGCGGGTTGATCAGGACGTTCCCGCTCTTCATGGCATCCTCGGCCAGCGTTGGGATCGCCTCCTGCTTCACGCCCACCCCCGCCAGCCCGTCCGGGATGCCCACGTCCTGCCCCAGCCGGTACACGGCCTCCACGCTCGCCTCCGCCGCCTCCATCGTCGTCAGCCCCTCCACCGGCTCGCCCAGCGCCCGTGCGACCTCCGCGAACTTCTGCGGGGAGGCCATCAGGTTATAGGCCATCACCCGCGTCAGAATAATCGCGTTGGCCACCCCGTGCGGCACGCCGAAATGCCCCCCCACCGGGTGCGACATGGCGTGGACGTTTCCCAGGCGCGTCTGCGAGAACGCCATGCCCGCCACCGTGCTGGCGATGAGCATCCGCTCCGTGGCCTCGTGGTTGTGGTCGCTGGCAGCGGCCTGCCGGAGGTTCTCCCCGATCAGTCGAATCGCGTGCAGCGCCAGGCCTTCGGAGATCGGGCTGGCCGTCAGCGCCACGTAGGATTCGATGGCGTGCGTCAGCGCATCCATCCCCGTGGCCCCGGCGATCGGGAGCGGAAGCCCAACGGAGAGGTCCGCGTCCAGCACGCCCGCGTGCGGGAGGATCAGCGGGCTCCCGATGGATGCCTTGAACCGCGTCTCCAGGTCCGTCACCACCGCGAACGGCGTCACCTCGCTCCCGGTCCCGTAGGTCGTGGGCACACACAGCAGGAACGGGATGCGGTTGCGACACTTGCCGATCCCGACCAGGTCCCTCCACCCCCCGCCGTGCGCCGCGGCCACGCCCACGCACTTGGCCACGTCCATCGAGCTGCCGCCCCCCAGACCGATCAGATAGTCGCACCGCTCTTTCACGTAGATCCCGTAGGCCTCGTCCACGTTCGCGAACGGGGGATTGGCCTCCACCCGGTCGTAGACCGTGCAAGGCACGTCCGCCTCCCGCAGGACGTCCAGCGCCCGGCCCGCGATCCCGGCGGCCACCAGCCCCGGGTCGGTCACCACCAGCCCCCTGCGCAGACCCTGATCCCGGATCACGTCAGGGATCTTCGCGATGGCGCCCCGGCCCGAGATCAGCCGAGTCGGAGAGAAGTATTCGAAAATTTGCTGGTAGGACATGGTGATGGTTTCCCAAAAATCTCAAGTGCAAAATGCAAAGTGTAAAGTGTAAAGTGCAAAATAGAGTCTTTCTTACTTTGCATTTTGTATTTTGCATTTTGCATTTTGCATTTGCTTCTTCACCCACGAAAGCGCCTCCACCATCGACGCCACGGCGGGCTGATGGTCGAGCGCCGGCCTGCCGTGCGTGACGTAGAGGAAAGAGACGCCCGCCTGGGCGCTCGCCTCCAGGTCATAGTGGCCGTCTCCGATGGAGAGGACCTCGTCGGGCCGGAGGGAGAGGGCCTCCAGCGCCTTGTGGAGCAGGTCTGCGGAAGGCTTGAGGACGCCGTGGTCCCGGCTGAGCGCCACGTCGAAGCAGAGTCCGTGCCGTTCCAGGACGACCTGCATCCCCTCCCGGTGGTTGTTCGTGACGAGCGCCGTCCTGATGTTCCGCTCCCGGAGAAAGGCCAGCATCTCGCGTCCGCCCTCGTTCAGTTCGGAGTGGACACACGCCTCCATCTCCGTCTCTATCAGGATGCGGTTCGCCCGCTCCGCCTCTGCGGGCGACAGGCCCTCGATATACTCGATGATCGTCCGGCCCGGTACGGCCCCGATCCGCTCCCGCAACGCCTTCCAGTCGATGTACGGCCTGGTGATCGTGCCGTCCATGTCGAAGATGATGGCTTTGATCATACGTTCAAATGCTTTTCAAGATTCAAATATCTTCGTGATCTCATCTCTCTGGAAGACCGGCAAGTCCTCCACCTGTTCGCCCCGCCTGAGCTTGACCCCGAACGCCTTCTCGCGCACCGTCCCGATCCGCTCGCACCGGATGCCCGCCTGTCGAATGGCCTCTGTCACGCGCCCCGCGTCCTCCTCCGCCACCCCGATCAGCAGTGCGCCGGAGGAGATGACCCCCAGCGGGTCCAGCCCGAACGCCTCGCACAGCGCCCGCGAATTCTCAGACATGAACAGGCGATCCGCGACCACCTCCAGCCCCGCGCCCGAAGCCGTCGCCAGTTCGTGCAGCCCGGTGGCCACGCCTCCCTCCGTCGGGTCGTGCATGGCGTGGACCCTCGCGGTCTCGCAGGCGATCCGCGCCTCCCTCAGGACGCTCAGGCCGGGGTCTCTCAAATAGTCCCGGCATCGCCTCCAGAAATCCTCCCCGTACCGTCCCTTCACCCTCTCCCCCTGCTCACGGGCGATGATCGCCGTGGCCTCGATCCCCATCCCCTTCGTCAGCAGGATCGCGTCCCCGGGCCGCAGTCCGGACGACCGCACCAGGTCCTCCCGCCGCACCTCGCCCAGCATCTGCCCGACCACGATCGGGCGGTCGATGCCGTGCGTGACCTCCGTGTGTCCGCCGCAGACCGCGATGCCCAGGTCCGACGCCGCCCGGTGGATGGACCGGAAGATCGACTCGACCAGGGCCTCGTCCGTCCCTCCTCCCGGCAGCAGCACCGTTGCCAGGAGCCACTTCGGCATGGCCCCCATCGCGGCGATGTCGTTGGCGTTGATGGTCACCGCATAGTGCCCGATCTCCCCGGTGGCGAAGGTGATGGGATCGGTCTTGGCGACCAGGCACGTCTCCCCGAAGTCGATCACCGCCGCATCCTCCCCCACGGACGGCCCCACGATCACCCGGTCGCCGGCCTGCGCGTAGGCGTGCAACAGCCGGGAGAGGAGGTCGGGGGGGAGTTTTCCGGTGGGGAGAAGCATAGGGTTAGAAGATCTTCTTCAACACGCTCATCGCCGCGATCACGGCCCACACCCCATAAAACGCCGCGCAGGCCAGCAGGCCCGCCTGTCGCCAGAGCGGGGGGCGGAGCTCCACTGGCAGCTTCGTCCGGTTCACGTGCCAGACGTGGACCGAGGCGACGACGAGCTGGAACCCTCCGACCGAGGCGGCCACTATGATCATGACCATAGGGGGAGCGACGGAGAGGGAGATCAGCCCCCACAGGACGTAGAACAGCAGGATCGGGTAGTAGACCCACTTGGCCCGGTGGGGGTCGAAGCCACGGAACCGCTCAAACCCCGTCCAGAAGATATCCGTCCATCGCCGGGGCATGGCGTCCACCAGGCCCAGTTGCGTCGAATACAGAATCCAGAACCCGCACAGCAACGTCAGATACCAGAACGTCCGTCCCGCGATCCGGGCGATCCCCTCCGCCTGGAACGCCGCCGCGGCCCAGGGGTCCACCGCCTGCCCCACCGGCACGAACTGCAGCGTCATGAGCGCCGGGAGGCCCATCCCCAGAAAACACCCGCAGACCCAGATGCCGTACTGCTCAAACCGGACGTACCGCCACCACTCCCGGAACCGGCCCAGGTTCTCCGGCGTCGGTCTGAAGACCTTTCCCACGTGGGACAGCCCGACCGTCTGCCCGCCGATGGCCGACGGGATCGCCCCGGTCAGCTTCCCCATCCCCCACCCCTTGTCCCGGACGTAGTTGCTCAGCATCAGGTTCGAATACCCGCCCAGACCGGAGTAGGACGCGAACGCCCCGACCAGCACCCAGTTGACCCCCTCCGTCGAGCGGGGCAGGGTCCCAAAGCTGACGAACCCTTTGGCCACCCGCGCCCACGTCTCAAACGGGACCATGAACAGGCCGATGAACAGGAGATAGCCGAGGATCCAGACGACGAAGAATATCTCCGCCTTCTCGATGGTGTTGTAGATCTTCCCGCCGAACATCACCAGCGCCAGGCAGGACAGAAAGATCAGGTAAGCGAACCCCCTCACCGTCTCCCGGTCTTCCACCCCCGGCATCCGCCCGAACCAGGCCGCCGCGAGCGCCGTGGCCGCCATGGCCGCCCAGGCGGGCCAGATGGCCGCCACGTCCATCCCCACGTAGACGACCGCCCAGAAACGCGACCCCGGACGACACCGCATGAACCCGCTGAAGATCGGCTCACCCGTGTAGAGGGCGTAGCGGATCACCTCGGTGTTGACGAATGACTGGAGCACGATGGCCACCGTGGCGATCCACAGGAGGGCGCCGCCGTACTGGGCGGTGAGCGCCGGACCGAGGATCCACTCCCCGCTCCCGATGGCGATGCCGAGCGCCACGATGCCTGGCCCGATCACGTTGCGAAAGGCCCCGCCCAGCGTGTAGGGTGGCGGCGCGGGAAGGTCGGCCACCTCCCAGTCCGGCAGGCATCCTCCGGGCACGCGCTCCACCCCGGAGGAGGGCAGGGCCATTCCATCAGCGTCTTCAGAGGACATTCAAGCTCCTTCTCCTTTCGCCTTTGTCTTTCTCTCTTCAGGCCAGCGCAGGCTCCTCGGAGGTGGCCCGCCGGGGCCGCCGGATGAACGTGCGCCACGTGATCACGGCCTCCACGATCAACCAGACGGACAGGACGATCAGGGAGATCGTGATCCCAAACTGGAAGTGCCGGATCGGGTCCACGGGGCCGCCGGACCGCCACAGGTTCAGGTAGGGATTGATGGAGATGACCAGGCTCCAGAGGGTCATGACCATCATAAACACCGTGGGGCCCAGCGCAACCCAGTAGGCCATGCCCTTCCGGGCGAGCCAGACCGTGACGGCCAGGAGCGTCAGCGCCGCAAGGAGCTGGTTGCTGCTGCCGAAGATGTTCCAGAAGACCTGATAGAGCGGCACCGGCCTCCCGGCCAACTGCACACGTGGCATGGCGACGGCGATGGCGGGCAGAACCAGCGTGATTGCCGTGGCCGCAACGGCCTGCCGCCGCGAGGCCCAGCCGAACAGCTCCATCAGCACGTAGCGGGCAAGCCGGGTGCACGCATCCAGGGTGTCAAACACGAACGTGGCGAAGCAGAGCAGCGCAAACTGAAACAGAAACGGACGAACATCCATCGACTCGGGGAGGATGGGGGAGAGCGCCCCCTTCGCGAAATCCGCGATCCCGTTGGCGTAGATCGCGCTCGGCCCGCCCGCCGGCTTGGCCAGGATCATCAGCGTTGCGAGGCTCAGACAGGCGAAGAACGCCTCCAGGAGCATGCTGCCGTAGGCGATGGGCAGGGCGTCCTTCTCGCGGCGGAGCTGTTTGCTGGTCGTGCCGCTCGCCACGATGCTGTGGAATCCCGAGCAGGCCCCGCAGGCCACCGTGATGAACAGGATGGGGAACAGCGGCGCGCTGGCGCCCAGGGTGTCGCTGGCCTCCCACCCTTTGAAGAAAGGCTGTTGAATATGGAGCCCGCCCGTCAAGGCGCCCACCGCAACCCCCAACATGGCGGCGGCCATCACGATGTACAGGAAGTAGCCTCCCAGTTCACCGCGCGGCTGGAGGAGCGCCCAGACGGGTGAGATGGCGGCCAGGAAACAGTAGCCGAGGAGGACGTATCCCCACACCTCCTGACCGTTCAGGTTCGGAAATAGCCTGTTGATATCGATCGGAATGTAAGGCCCTACCAGAATCGCGAGGAAGACGAGGGGGAGGAAGATCAGCTTGGCCTTCAGGGAGCCGATCCGGGTGCGCCGCAGCACAAACCCCATCGCCACGGCAAGCATCAGGTACAACGCCGAGGAGGTAGCGACAGCCGGACCGGGGGCGTCGGCGCCGGCGGAGCTGGCCTTTGCCACGAAGGTCCCGGCGGTCACGTCCGTGAATGCGATGATCACATACACCAGGGCGAACCAGATGAACACAAGGAACAGCACGTAGGCCCGCGGATTCATGTATTCGCGGACGATCTCCGCGATGGAACGCGCCCTGTGACGGACGCTCGCCATGAGGGCCGTGAAGTCGTGAATGCCGCCGATCAGGACCGATCCCAGGATGATCCAGATCCACGCCGGCCCCCAGCCGAAGTAGAGCCCCGCCAGAATCGGCCCCACGATGGGACCTGCGGCGGCGATGGCGGAGAAATGCTGCGGCAGAAGGTAGGAGGCCCGCGCAGGCTCAAAATCCAGACCGTCGCGCATCTTGTGGGCAGGCGTGTCTTCCGAGTCGCTCAGCGTGAACATGGACGCCAGCTTGCGCCCGATGAATCGGTACGCAAACAGAAGGATGAGGGCGGAACCCACGAGAAAGAGGAGCAGATCCATCGTCTATGTCTCCACGTTCAGATTTCAGATGTCGGGCTACGAGGGCGATACCTTTCCGATCACTCCACAAACACGGTCTGCCGGTCGCCCGATGAAAACGAGATGATGGCCCGCAGCGGCTCCCATCCGGTGTTTACGGCGTTGTGGACGACCCCCTGCGGCACCCGGATGAGGTCTCCCGGACCCAGATGGAAGATCTCTTCGCCCAGGCTGTGCTCGCAGGTCCCCGACAGGACGTAGAGCAGTTCCTCGCAGTTGGGGTGATGATGGCGAGGGTTCTGGCGGCCAGGGAGGATGAACACGACCCCGAACGTCTGCGCCGCGTCCCCGTCCAGCGCCTTGCCCATCAGCCACTGGATCCCCCCCCACTCGAACGCCTGCGCCTCCACCCGACCTGCTGCCACAACCAGTCTGGCCGACATGGGAATCTCCTCAGACACAACGCGGTGATCTCGCGCCCTAAAAGCCCGTACGGACTCTAAACCACGATAAGACCCTGTGTACGTTAAACGTTATAGAATACGAACTTTTACAGGGACTGTCAACACAAAAAAAGGCGGAAGGCGGAAGGATAAAGGATGAAAGATTTTACTTCTATCCCCTTCATCCTTTTGCCTTTCGCCTTCATAAAAAACCCCTCTTCCTTTCGTAGCCAGTGACGGCCCTGGGGAAGAGGGGCTTGACCAATCGGCACCACTCAGCGCCACCTGAGGGGTTCCTGAACGACGCGCCACTCCGAGTGCGCCGCCCGGAGTAGAATACAAACTTTAGAGAGGTGTGTCAACACAAAAAAAAGCCCCCCTCTCGTCGGTCACCCTGGCGGTTCCTACGGAGAGAGGGGCTTGACCAATCGGTACCACTCAGCGCCACCTGAGGGGTCCCTGGACAGCGTGCCACTCCGAGAACGCCATCCGAAGCCGTTTTGAGGGGAATCGGCCTCACAACCCCTTGAGAAACAGTGGTCAGTGATCCGTGATCCGTGAAACCCTGTTTTTGCTTTTACTCATCACTTATCACTCGTCACTGATTTTACTGGGCCAGGATGTTGACGCTGCTCCCACTGAGGACGGTATTGACCGCTTTGGCCGCCGCTGCGCCGCCTGCGCCCGAGGCGCGGCCCTGAAGCTGGCGGATCTGCTGCTCCGTCCGGCGGACCTCCTGCTGGAGTTGACGTCGCTCCGCCTGCAGGTTCCGGGCCTCTGCCTGACTCTGCCGGACCTCCTGGCGCTTACTGCCCTCCGTCGTGTGGGCCACGTTTCGGGAGGTCTCCTCGACGTTGCGGCTGTTCTGAATCTCCGCATCCCGCCGGAGGCCGCTTCCGATCTCCCGCGCCGCGCTCCGCACCTGTTCCCGCTGCACCTCTGCGGGAGGGACGGCCTTCTGCTCTTCCTCCGCCGCCTGGTCGACCTGGCCTTCCCTGGCCGTTCCGTCCTGCTCTGCTCCCTGAGCGTCTACGGTCTGTTCGGCTCCGCCCTGCTCTTCGGCGACAGGGGCGGGTTGTGCCTCCGGGTCTGCGGAGAGGGCAGCCCCGTCGACATCTTCGGTCCCCTGGCTTTCGATCTGGTCCTGAAGCTGCTGGGCGATCCCCCCCACATCTGCCTGGTCCGTGCTCTCGGCTGCCTGCTGGTTGCTGATCCGGTTCGCCTCCTCCGTCCCGGAGATATCGAGGGTGAGCGCGAGGCCGGTGTTGCCCACGGCCGACAGGCCGTCCCGCCCATCGACGGCGCTCTGGCCTTGTGCTTCTCCGGCCTGCGCGTTTCCCCCGCTCTGATCTGTCCGAAAGGATGAGGACTCCTGAGCAGCCTGCGTCTTCTCCTGTGCGGCCTGTTCTGCCCGCCGGACATCTTCCTCCGGGGAGGCAGCCTGCGTCGTCTGTTCCTCTACGTTCCCCCTGACCCGCAGGCTCTGCATAAGGCCGACCAGACCCCTGTCCGGGGAAAATCTGGAAACGAAGATCGGCATGACATTACCCTACCAAACGATATCACTTACCCTGGTGGACCCGATCCTTTCTGAGCGCTTACCCAACGCTGAGAGGATCGGAAGACGAATTCCCTGAGCGATCTGGAGCTGCACAACTGAGGCACAGTCTTTCAATCATACGCCGCGCCTCCTCCTCTGACAGATAGACCTCCTCTCCGATGAGTCGGGTGAGAATGCCGGATAATTCCTCTCGCACCGTTGCCCAGATGGCCTTATCCATTACCTGCCCCGCAAGAAAATCATCAGGATGTTTAAGAGAGCGAAAGGACGATGAGGCGTTCGCGCTTCATGAAGCATCATCCGTGCTGGCTGAAAATGTATTTCCCCTATCGAGAACTATCGGCATCAACTTCAGTTTCTTGAGCCTTTTTTTGAAAAAAACTTTTCGCCCCCCCTTTTTGGGAAAGTGTGGCCATAGCGAACATTGAAAAAAAACTTGGGGTTGCTTTTTTTCTTGACCTTTTACCTCTTTTTTGAGATATTTCTGTGGACAGTTGTGGCTAATGTCCACAATTGTCCACCCAAGACCTGCCAGAGACATCAATAAAATCAATATCTTGTCGGATTTTAAGGGGACAAGTTGTGGCCTGAAAGGGCTGGTGAGCGCAGGATGGCGTGGCTATATCAGCGCGGAAACAGGTACTACATCGGCTACTACACCCCGGACGGAAAACGGGTGCGGAAATCGGTCAGCACCTCTAGGGAGGTCGCCGAGATGGCCCTCAAGCGCATCGAGGCCGACATCGAGGGGCAGGAGGGGGAAGGGGGCATTCCGGAGGCCGCCGTGGGGGTGATGGCGCGCCATCTCGGGGAGCCTGAGTACCGGGAACGGTTATTCACCTATCCCGGCGTCCGATGTTCGGAGAATGTCCGGGAACTGTTCGTGCGCATCCACGACAAAATAGGGTTCGAGGTCCTCAAATCGCAGGCGGAATTCCCCAACTATGTCCTGTCCAAACAGGATCGCATCATCCGGGCGCACGCGGTCCTGAAGAGCAGCGACCTCAGGACTGTCGGGCCCGACCTTCAGAAGTGTAACCTGGGGATCTGCTGGATACACGACTGGCACGATGCCCCGATCTCCATCCTGGACCTGTCTGGCTACTACGACTTTTATGGATGATAAAGGCAGGGACCAGGAAAGGCAAAAGCAGGTGTCAGGTGCCGGGAAAAGCAGAGAGCATTTTTGTTTTCCCAGAACCCGATACCTGACACCCGAAACCGCTGTTATCCTTTCTCCGATCCCCGATCCCCGATCCCCGGCCCCTTTCTTTTTGCCTCTTCCCAGAGCGCATCCATCTCCGCCAGGGTTGCTGTCTGGGGTTCCTTGCCCTGCCGGGCCAGTTCTCTCTCGATATGACGAAATCGCGCACCAAACTTCTCCACGGTCTTCCGCAGCGACTCCTCCGGACAGATGCGCAGGAATCGGGCGAGGTTGACGATGGAGAAGAGCATATCTCCAAGTTCGTCCTCCATCCCTTCCCGGTCTCCCCTCCGGTGGGCCTCCAGGAACTCCTGGACCTCTTCGTGGATCTTGAGGGTGATCTCCTCTTCGCGCGACCAGTCGAACCCCACCCGCGCTGCCTTCTCCTGCACCCGGCGCGCCCTTAAAAGGGCCGGCAGGTGCGCGGGCACCCCGTCCAGCACAGACGCTTCGGCGCCTCCCCGCTCCGCGCGTTTCAGCTTCTCCCAGTTGGCCAGTACCTCGGTGGCCCCGGCGACCTTCACATCCCCGAATACGTGGGGGTGCCTCCGAATCAACTTTGAAACGATGGCCTCGGCCACCCCCTCGACGTCAAAACGCCCCTCCTCGCGGGCGATCTGCGCGTGAAACACGACCTGAAGCAGGACGTCGCCCAGTTCCTCTTTCAGTTCCCGGTCGTCTCCCAGGTCGATGGCCTGGAGGACTTCGTAGGTCTCCTCCAGAAGATAAGCCTTCAGCGTCTCGTGTGTCTGCTCTCGATCCCACGGACACCCCCCCTCGCCCCGAAGCCTGGCCATCACCTCGATGAGTCTGTCAAAATTGGACATGAAAACTCCGGTTTCGTGAAGGTTTTACGTGGCGCGTGACACGTTAAGTTACCCCCAAGCCGCGCCGATGTCAAACCCATTTTCGCTGCTCCAAAAGCCTATTGACAACCCCCCCCTCATGCGTTAGTTTTGATATATCCGAATTTGATACACCCGGCACGTTATGTTTCCAGTGACAACGCTTATGAGGAGGCAGATGGATGAACGAATCAGTAAAAGGCATCCTCCGCAAAATGGGTGAAGATGGGCCGCTGCACCAGGATCGCGACCGCTGGCGCAAACGCGCCGAGGAAGTCGCATCTGACCACCGTTCTGAGGGTGACAAGACCGAGATTCAGAAGAAACACGACCACTTCCGAAGGCAGCAGGAGTTCGCCAGCCGCCTGGGACCGGCGGCGGAGCGACTTCCGGTCATGACGTCCGAGGAGAAGGAGCGGCGGGAGAAGGCGAAGCGCCCCATCAAGCAACATCAGTTTGAAGGCCCCATCGAGAAGTTGATCGAGAAATACCGGGACCTGGAGGAGGTCTTCAAACACTTCTCCCTGGGCCAGCTTATGAAGTATGAGTTGAAAGAGGGCAAGATCTACGAAAAGGGGGAGTTGATCTACGACGGCGAGAAACTGGTCAAGAAGTGAGGGGCCAGGGCATTCTCTGAGGTCAGGGCTATTTTCTCAGGTCGGAGGACGGAGGGCTGGTGACGGAGGAAGACGTTCTGAGGATCATGGAGACGGCGGAGGACTTCCCCACCCTCTCCACAGTGGCCACACAGATCGCGCAGATGACCTCCGACCTGCAGGTCCCGGTCTCCGAGGTCGCCAGGCTGATCTCGATGGACGTGGCCCTCTCTACGAAACTGCTGCGCCTGGTCAACTCCTCCTTCTACGGCCTATCCGGCAAGGTTTCGGAGATCCCCTCAGGCCATCAGCATCCTCGGCTACAGGAAGGTCGGCAGCCTGGCCCTGGGCCTGGCCGTGATGGAGACCTTCTCCAGGCCCATCGCCACGGGATTCGACCTGAAGCTCTTCTGGGAGCGGTCTGTCTGCAATGCCGTGGCCGTGGGGATCATCGCATCGCGACTTCGCCACACCTTCCCTGCCGAGGCCTTCACCGCCGGGTTGCTGCAGGACATCGGGTCTCTCTTTCTGGCGCAGTATTTCCCCGCAGAATACAGCGGGGTCATCGGCATGGCCAGGGCCCTCAACGTCCACCCCGCGGTCGCGGAGCGGGAGTCACGGGCCTCGACCACGCGGCGGTAGGGGCGCTCCTTTCCCGCCACTGGAAGCTTCCGCCCATCTTCGAGGAGACGATCCGGGAACACCACTGCGTGGAACTCGAAACGGACGTGTCCTCGTCCCCCCTCGCCGATACGATCCGGGTGATCAACCTCTCCAGCCTGGTCACCGACGCGTGCTATGAGGAAAGCAAGCGGGAGAAGATATTCCTGCTGCGGGAGCGGGCGCACGCCCTGTTCGGCCTGGGCAAGAAATCCGTCGATACCCTTCTGGAGAAGGTCCCGAAGGAGTTCGTGGAAGCGGCCTCCAGTTTCGAGATCACCACCCGGCTGAAGCCCCCTGCCGATGAACACGAACAGGCCGACGCTGTGAAGGCCCTGACCAAGTGTCCCCACTGCGGCGCCAAGGGCCTGGGCAGATTCTGCGTCGAATGCGGGGCCTCTCTCGTCAGGTGGTCGTCCAGAGAACTCAGCCGCCGCATCCTGATCGCCGACGACTCGGTGGCCACCCGGCGGGCGCTGGCCTTTGTCATCAAGAAGATGGGCTACGAAGTCGTGGAGGCCGCTGACGGTGCGGAGGCCCTGGACATGGCGCGCACCCATCGTCCCGGCCTGATCATCCTCGACATCATGATGCCCGTGCATTCGTGACACTGTTCACTCACGATCACCGTTATGCTGCCTTCTTCAAGCTTGATGGCTTTTCAAGGAGACCCGACAACTCGTTGATTTTCTGTTGATACAAAGGGTGTTTCAGCATGCGGGCATACAGGTCCAGTTCCAGGGCTTTTTCAAGG
>SICM01000121.1 GCA_009694805.1 Candidatus Latescibacterota bacterium | reverse complement strand
TCGCAGAGGGCGATCCGGTCCACGAGGGGATGTGCTCGAAAGAGATTGGCGAAGGCCGACCCGAAACTGCCGAGGCCGACCAGACCCAGACGGATGCCCATGCGTCGTCCTCCTCACACCTGCATGATGCGTGCGCTGCGCTCATGCCCCTGCACCCCGGGCATTACGGCTTGAGACTTATTTCACGTCCTCCGGCAGCCAGAGATGGACGCTGTCGATCTCCGGCGTGCGGGCCACGTGGTCCCTCACCAGCCGGAACGGTTTCCCGACGATCCCCGTGCGCCCGTCGATCTCGATGGCCCGCCCTTCGTGCGAGCCGAGGCCCCGGTCGATGACGTGCTCCTCCAGCCGGCTCCCCCGGCTCAGGTAGATGCGCTGTGCGGGCGGGTGGGGATCGACGCCGTCCGGCATGCCGATCTCCCCCACGTAGAGGTCCGGCCTCCCATCCCCGTCGAAGTCCGCCACGGCAACCGAGTGCGGGTCGAGCAGCCGCTCGTGAAGGACTTCCGTCTCCCACAGCCCCTCCACGTTCGCGCCGGGCCGCAGCCGGACGAGACGCCCGTACGGCCGCTTGTTCAGGCTGGCGTCCCCCTCGGCCAGGATGATCTCCACCCGTCCGTCTCCGTCGAAGTCCGTCGCGACCACTCTGGGCGATACGTAGCCCTCGGCGAAGACGTGCCGCTCCCATCTGCCGCCGGACAGCGGCCGGTACCAGGACTGCCCTGCGATCAGCTCCGGCTTGCCGTCCCCGTCCACGTCCGCAGAGGCCAGCCCCTCCTCGGCCACATCGGTCCACACCGGGCGCACACCCGGCCAGGGGGAGACACGGGGATCATCCGGCACGGGAACCCAGAACAGCGTCCTCGACCCCTGGTTCCAGAAGGTGACCTCCGGCCTGCCGTCCCCATTCAGGTCCGCCGTGAACTGGTCGTGCGACTTTTTGGCGGGCATGCGGCAGATCACCCGTCGCGTCCACGTCCGTGTCGGGTCGTCCGGGCATTCCCACCAGAAAAGAAGATCCCCCTTGTAGTCCTGTCCGGCCAGGAGGTCGAGATCCCCGTCCCCATCCAGGTCTACCAGCACGCCGCCAGCCTCGATCGTCTCAAAACCGTCGTCAATCAGGTGGCGTTGCCACGTCCCGTCCCTGCGCCGGGCCAGATAGAAAAGGTCCGGCTGGGGCAGGCGGGAGCCGACCACGATCTCCGGGACCCCGTCTCGGTTCAGGTCGCCCACGAGGCAGAGCACCCGCTCGGCGGGAGGGCCGGTGTAGATGCAGTGACGGCGAAACGAGGGCGTCATCTCAAATCTCGCCTTGGGAATGAATGGCTTCCGCGCTCCTCAGAATATGACCCGTTCGCCCGCAAAGGTCAGGGTTTCGGTGACGCAGTCCGGGTCCTGCACAATGGCTTCAAGACTTGAGGGGATCGACACGATCTCCCTTTTCCGAAAGGGACCTGCGCGTGCGTCCCCGGGCTTTGAAAAGCTTCCGTCTCCGAATGAGTACGTAAACTTTCCTCCAAAATCAAGCGTAAAAGGAAGAGCCCGTTTCAAGCCTGCCCCGTTGGCATTTCGCCGACGTACCGCGCGGGGCCGGATGACAGGGCCGATCCAGTACTGCTCGATACTGTTTTCGTATATGTAACCTATAAATCGGGGCAAAAAAAGAGGCCCGGCAACTCCCGCCCGCAGCCGGTCAGGACGGCCGCCTGGGGGAAAGTTGGGCCGGGGGCAGGCAGGAGCATCTCCGCGACCAATATGCCCCCCCTCACTCGGCGTCTTTTGCAGGAATGGTACAACGGAAAGGCCGCTATCCTGTTTCGGGCTGCGGTCCTGGTGGGAATGAGACAGCAGTTTCTCTCGTTTCTAAATTGTGACATTCTTGGTCAACTTCCGCACAGTCCGGCTCTTTGTCCCCTTGCCGGTCTTCGAGACGCTGACTTTCTGAGATAGTTTCACCTCGACACTTGGGCCGATCAGCTTTCGAACTTGAGCCAGGGTCTTGATACTCCTGCAAAGGCGTTTGTTGATTCGGTCCCGCACTTTTTCCAAGTATTCCTTCTGTTCACCGGAAGTGGCGTCAAAGATGTCGGCGTAGCTGGCCTGGAGACTGGTCACCACGATGCTATGCACCAACACGGCTTCCAAGGGGGAAAGGTTTGGCCCGCACAGACTTGCTCGCATCTCTTCTGCATTTTCAAAGACCCCTGCCCTGATAATGAGATCCTGCCCTCCGCCAATCTTGTTCGCCCAATGGGACTCAAGGTTTCTCTGCATGTCGCCGTATCGCTTCAGCAGGTTTCGATAAACGTCCGGCTCCTGATCCCGGAGTTCACCGAGGGCTGAGACGTTTCCCTCTTTGGCGCACTGGGTCAGGTGGGCGATACGTTCCTCTCGTTCTTGGGCTTTCATTGCTTTTGTCACGCGGCGTCTCCACTCTCCTCTGCGAAGGTGATAACCGGCATTCTCCAGGCTGGCCCGGACCAGGTCGTCGCAGAGATCGTCCAGATCCTCCATGTTTCTTTCTACAGCCTCTATTCCTTCTCGCTGCTCAGATTCCGCCTTGCGTCGGGCGTCTCGTTCTTCGAAGACCGCTGCAACCGCAATTCCGATGGGGCCAGTACCGTAATACCGGGTGATGACTTTGTCCCCGTGTCGCTCCGAGCGCACGTAGTATCGACTACCCCGCTGTCGCTTCGTCCAGGCCAAAAAAGAGTTCTCCTGGTCTCGTTGTCCTACATTTTCAAATTTCCCGTTTCTGACGGTTCGGGTTCGCAGTCCCCCAGATCCACGAATTTCGCGTCTTCAAATGCCTGCTGAACCGCGGTATTCATTATCTGCGCAAACTCGCATAGTTCACTGCCAGTGAGGGTGAACCCCCGAGATGTTGGGGTGAGAACGCCTTCTGGGCCTTGTGTCCAGAGTCGGACATCTACGGAAGGCAACCCTCGGATGCTGATCTGAACGACGCGCATGACGGTTCCCGGCAAGATGGCGATCTGGCCGAGAAGGACAGGGCGGCAAAAAAAATCGGGACAGTACATAGGGGGCTCCTTTCTTTTCCCAAGAATATGCCAATCTTGGCGGTTGATATCTACCACAAAGAGTGGTGAGGGAGAAAAAAAAGAGGTGGAGACGGGGGCTTTCAGGGTTAAGGATTTTCACTGGACGGACGAAGGTGTACAAGAGAGCCCCGGGCAGGTCGAATCCGGCCCCAAAACCCTCCGACTTCCTTTGGGAGCTAAACACGAAAAGGTATCTCCGAGGAGTAACTCTGAAGACGCCTTCTTTGTCCTGTCTGCTAAGAGGCGCGTGTACAACGGACGGTTAGACCGACCTTTATGAAGAAGGCCCCGAAGGGTTTTCCCTCCGGGGCCTCTGCTATTATTCTATCACTGTCCGCCTTACAACCGATCCTGCTCCTCCGGCTCCGCATCCGCCACTTTTTTCAATGCCCGTTCGAACTTCCGTCGGCTTCCTCGCCGTTCCCGCTCCTTCGGTTCCAGCCGGATCACCAGCCGAGAATCCGTCGCTTCTGCAATCCTGCGAAGCATGGAAAGAGACCCGCCCTGGTACTCCGGGTTCTCCAGACGGGCAATGCTGGGTTGACAAGTCTTGATCTTTTGAGCCAGGTCGGCCTGACTCATATTATGGCGCAATCGCGCCTCGATGATGCTACGGACACGCTCAAACTCCGGGCCTTGTTCATCGTAAGCATCGCGAAACTCGGGATACTTGAGAAGCTTGGTCCGGACACTGGCCCAGGACTTTTCTGGGGACATGGCTATCCTCCTGTGCGGCTCAGATAGCCCCGCAAACGCTGCTGTTGGATGCAATCAGCGTGGAGTCATTTTCCAAGCTAAACACGGTTGGTCTCCTCTTCGTTGAAGCGCGGCAATGAATCAGATTTGGGGTCACTGCGAGGACCTTCCGTCCGGGCCATTGCACAAAAATTGCCCACATGGCCGTTTTAAAGCGCAAAAGGCGCTTGCCAGTTCCTTTCGAGAACTGTGTAAGCGCCTTTTATTTCATCGTCTTAAATTTGGTAGCGGCGGAGGGACTCGAACCCCCGGCACGAGGATTATGATTCCTCTGCTCTACCATCTGAGCTACGCCGCCATCCTAATGACCAACGTGTGAAATATAACATGGGGGCGCAGTCGGGTCAAGGGGGAAATCGGGCGGCCTGCCAAGTTCCACTTGCCGCCAGGAACAGTTTTCTGTATCATAGGCGGTTAAGTGCGTTTAACAGGGATGAGGAATGGGGAATGAGGAAGTCTCCCTCTCCCCCCTCGATCCTCATTCCTCAATCCGAACCCCTGCTTTTCACCCTGCTCATCCTGTCTATCCCTGTTCACCTTCAATATAAAAGAAAGGATGACCTTCATGTCCGTGACGCTCACCAGCCCATACCTCGACTCGCCCTCCTGGCTGCGGGGAAACCTGCACGCGCATACGACGGTCAGCGACGGGGCCTGTTCGCCGGAGGAGGTGATCGCCGATTACGAGCGGCGGGGCTACGATTTTCTGGCGATCTCCGATCACGACAAATTCGTCCCTCCGGCGGACTACCAGGGGCAGACGAAGATGACACTGATCGGCGGAGTGGAGACGAGCGCCAACGGGCCTCACATCCTGCACGTGGACGCGCAGGAGGTCGTGGAGCCTGTGAGGGACCGTCAGGTCGCCATCGATGCGATCCAGCGGCAGGGGGGCTTCGCGGTGCTGAACCACCCCAACTGGCAGGCGCACTTCGACCATTTCCCCCAGGGGATGATGGAGCGGCTGGAGGGCTACGCCGGGATCGAGATCTACAACGGCGTGATCGAGCGTCTGGATGGGAGCGCCCTAGCCACAGACCGGTGGGACCGGCTGCTGGGGATGGGCAGACGGGTCTGGGGATTTGCGCACGATGACTCGCACCGTCCGGGAGACGTGGAACTGGCCTGGAACGTCGTGCAGTCGGAGGACCGGGGGGCGGGGGCGATCCTCCTGGCGCTGCGGCAGGGGCGTTTCTACGCCTCCACGGGGGTGACGGTTCGGAAGGTGGGCGTGAAAGGGACGACGATCCGGGTGGAGACGGAGGATGCGCAGCGCATCCGGTTCATCAGCCGGCTGGGGATCATCCAGGCCACGGTGGACAGCCCCGAAGCCGCCTTCACGCTGCCGGAGGACGAGGACGCGGCCCGGAAGCTGCTCTACGTCCGGGCGGAATGCTACGGCGCCGGCGGGCGATGCGCGTGGACGCAACCGGCTTTCATATCATAAAAGAAGGGGCCAGGGGCCGGGGATCAGGTAAAAGATAACTGCGGTTTCGGGTTTCGGGGATCAGGTAAAAACAAAAACTACTCTGCTTTCCCGACACCTGATACCTGATACCTGTCTTTTGCTTTTCCCGACACCTGACACCTGACGCCTGTTTTTCATGGACCGAGACAGAAGCCCTGTCTTCAAAGTGACCGGGGAGAACCTCTCCGCCATCTCCTGCGATGCCGTGCTGCGTCAGTTCGCGCAGTTCGTGGAGGAGCGGCGGCAGGACAACATTGTGCTGGACCTCTCCGGCCTGACCTTCGTGGATCCCTACGGCATGGGGATGCTCTGCCTGATCGCGCGCCATCTGAGCCGGACGTTCTGGGACATCTCGTGCAGGATGCCCGGGGTCGAGGCCGTGCGGACCTACCTGGCCCGCATGAACGTCCTGGCCGCGCTGGGCCAGTTCGCCTCGTTCGAAGAGGAGGCCCCGCCCCGGCACGCCGCCTCCAACGAGGGCCTGCTGGAGATGACGCCCATCACGCGGCAGGACGACGTGGAGTCGGTGCTGCGGCTGATCGGCCACCGGGTGAGCGCCATTCTTGCGGAGGAGCTGAATTACAAGGACCGGGAGATTGCGGGGTTCAAGAACGTCGTGGCGGAACTCTGCCACAACGTGCTCGATCACAGCTTCGACTGGGGGTACGTGGCGGCGCAGCGATATATGGACCACCGCCGGGGCAAGAAGTTTGCCATCATCGGGGTGGGGGACCTGGGCATCGGCATCCGGGGGAGCTTGGCCATGCGCTACGACGTGTCGGCCTGGACGCACGCCACCGCCATCGTCAATGCCGTGCGGAAGCAGTTCTCGCGGGACCCGACGCGGGGGCTGGGGCTCTACGTGGTCAACCGCATCTGCCACGATTACGGCGGGGGCCTCCACATCCGGTCGGGCGACGCCCGGGTCTACATCCGGGGGCGTTCCGTGTATCGGAACGAGACCGCACCGTTCCCCGGCACGCAGCTCAGCATCACTCTGTATCAATCCGATGCCGGGCGATGAACTTGTCCACGGCGCGGCACATCTTGTGGAGTGCCGCCACGTCCCGCCGTTCGAGCTGGACCCGGCCGAAGACCCGGCGCACGGACCGCATGAAGGAGCCGGGGGCGTTTCGGGAGATGAAGCCGAGCCGGTCCAGGGCCTGCTGGACGTGCTCGTACATCCCCTCCAGTTCCTCAAAGGAGGGCAGGTCGAGCTTCGGGACCGGCGCGCCTCCTCTGTCGGCCTGGGCGATCTCGTAGGTGAAGATCAGGACGGCCTGGGCGAGGTTGAGGGACGGGTGTTTCGTGGCCGCCGGGATGCGGGAGATGACGGAGCAGAGGCGCAGTTCCTCGTTGGTGAGCCCCCGGCTCTCCCTGCCGAACACCACGGCCCCGCGCTGGCCGGGGGGCAGGGAGACGAGCCTTCGGGCGGCCTCGGACGGGGGGTAGAGCAGGGGGCGGTCCTCCCGCCGCTTGTGCGTGGTCCCCACGACGAGGGCGGCGTCCGCGAGGGCCTCCTTCAGGGAGGCGCACACCACGGCGTTCTGCAGGAGGTCCTGCGACCCGTGGGCCATCTTCCGCGCCTCCCCCACGTCGAACGGGACCGGGTTGACCAGGACGAGGCGGGAGAGGCCCATGGTGTTCATCGCCCGCGCCACGGACCCGATGTTCCCCGGCTCCTCCGGCTCGACCAGGACGATGGAGATGTGGCTGAGATCAGGTGCGCTCATGACGTTCTGAGTTTAGCAGAAAAAGAGGGCCTTGTCAAAAGGAATTATCAGGAGGGCATTCGCGTGGTCAAACTGGCGGCTTTCCCCAAGGCGTTTCTGGACGACATCCTCGTGCACCGGACGATGCCCCTGCTGGAGTGGGTGCGGCTGGCTTCCGGCCTGGACGTGGACGGGGTGGAGATGTACTCCGTTTTCTTCGACGGGAAGGACGAGGGGTTCGTGGAAGCGGTGCGGGCGGCGTGCGAAGGGGCGGGGCTGGAGATCCCCATGATGTGCTTCTCGCCCGATTTCACGAAGCCCGATCCGGCCGAGCGCCGGGAGGAGCTGCGGCGGCAGATGGCGGCCGTGGACCTGATCGCGCAGCTCGGGGGCCGGTTCTGCCGGACGCTGTCCGGGCAGGTGCGGCCCGGCCTGGACCGGGACCGGACCGTCGGCTGGTGCGTGGAGATGATCCGGGAGGCGTGCGCGTACGCGCAGACGAAGGGCGTGACCCTGGTGATGGAGAACCACTACAAGGACAGCTACTGGACGCACCCGGAGTTCGCGCTGCGGTCGGAGGTCTTCCTGCGGATCGTGGAGCAGATCGACTCGCCGGCGTTCGGGATCAACTACGACCCCTCCAACGCCGTCGTGGCCGGGGAGGACCCCCTCGCCCTGCTGGAACAGATCAAGGGCCGGGTCCGGACGATGCACGCCAGCGACCGCTATCTGGAGGGGGGGGGACCTGGAGGACCTGCGGAAGATGGCCCTGGAGCCGGGGCCGGGGTATACAACCGTGCTCCATCACGGGGTCATCGGAAAGGGACTGAACGACTACGACGCCATCTTCTCCACGTTGAAATGGGCGGGGTTTGACGGATGGGTCTCCATCGAGGACGGGATGAACGGGATGGAGGACCTGCGCGCGTCGGTCGAATTCCTGCGCAAGAAGATCGCGCAACACTTCTCATGATTCTCTCCACCATCGAACCCATCATCCCCTTCCTGCGACACGTGCGGATCGACGAGGCCCGCGCCCGGGACCTGGCGCAATCCCTGGCCGCTTCGGACATGGCCCTTCCGGCGTGGCGCGGGGAGGTCTTTCCGGAGGCCGATGACGACCGGGCCGCTTCGGTCTTCTGTACGGCCAATGTGATCAACTTCTCGTTCTGGGGGGCGCCCAAGTGGGCGGTCGCGTATCGCGGGGCGTCTTACGACGGGACGTTCGGGCTGTTTGCGGCCCTGCGTCGTGCCACGGAGGAGGGGGTTCCGGTCACGGACGGGGCCTACCTGCGCGACCTGACCGCTGACGACCTGGCGCGGGTCCTGCGCGGCAACGTGGCCATCCCGATGTTCGAGGAGCGCCTCGCCCTGCTCCGGGAGGCCGGGGCCGCGCTGTGTGCGCGGTATGGCGGCGCCTGGCCGGCGTTCCTGAGGGCCTCGGAGGAGAGCGCGGTCCGGCTGGTGGAACGGCTGACGACGGAGATGCCCTCGTTCAACGACGTGGCCCGGATCGAGGGGCGCGAGGTCCGGTTTCACAAGCGCGCCCAGCTCCTGCCGGCGATGCTCTGCGGGCGCTTCGGGGGGCGGTCTTTTGGCGCGTTCCGGGACATCGGGGCGCTGACGATCTTCGCGGACTACAAGCTGCCGCAGATGCTCCGGCGCTTCGATGCGCTCCTCTACGACGAGGGCCTGGCCCGCCGGGTGGACGCCTGCGTGGAGCTTCCCCCCGGGAGCCGGGAGGAGGTCGAGATCCGCGCCGCCGCGGTCTGGGCCTGCGAGATGGTCCGCCGCGCGTGTGAGGAATCGGTCCCCGGGGTCACGGCCGCGCAGATCGACGCCGCGCTCTGGCACGCCGGGCAGCGGAAGGCGTCTGATGACAGGCCCTATCACCGGACGCGAACGATATTCTACTGATAGCAGTAGGGGCACGGCGCGTCGTGCCCCTACAGAAGATGGGGGAGGGTGAGGGCTGAATCTCCTTGCTTTTTAAGTGATGTTGCCCTATCCTTTGCACGAGTGTCTGGAGGAGCATCGGTGACGTTCTGGACGGCTCTGGGAATCGCCCTGTCGGGGATGGCGCTGACTGTGGTGGCGGTGTGGGCCGTGCCGATCCTGGTCGTCCTGGAGGGGGAGATCCGGGGAGCGCAGCGCAGGGGAACCCTGTCTGCAGGCCTTCTGATGGGGCTGCTGGGCATCCACGTCTCTTTCGAGAGGAACGGCGTCCGGATGCGGCTGCTTCTGTTTCGCAGGCCGAGCTTTACGCTTCGGGGCCGTGCCGGGCGGCCGGAGGCCCCTCCAGAAGGGGAGAGGGTCAGGAAAGAGGATCAGACAGGACCCCGGAAGACGGCAGCCACATCACGGGTCCGCAGTCCGAGGTCCGAAGTCCAGCCCGGGACGCAGGACATAGAAACAGGTCGCGTGTCCCGAGTCCCGAGTTCAGAGTCAAAGCCTGTGACTCCAGACCCTGGACCCGTCGCTCAGGGCAGGCCCAGGACGCGGGATGCAGGGAGGCCGCCGGGACCGCAGGAGACCCCGGGAAAACCCGAAGCCGACGAAGGGCCGGCGCGCGCAGGGTGGATGGAACGCTTCAGGACCGTGCGGGGATACTTCAGACGCTTCGGAGGGCCTGCGATGCGGTTTCTGAGGGCCCTCCGGAAGGCGTTCCGGCTGCGCCGGGTGACGTGCGATCTCGTCTTCGGGACAGGGGACCCGGCCACGACGGGCCAGATCTCTGGGATCGTATATGCCGTGCGGCCTCTGCTGGGGCGGAGGATGCGGATCGACATCTCCCCGAATTTTCTGGTTCGGACGTTCGAGGCGAAGGGCGCCCTGGCCATCTCCGTGAGCCTGGCCAGGATCACGCTCGCCGTGGCGCGGCTGGCGGTGACGGTGGGGGGGATGCTGGGGTGGCAGTATGTGAAACGGAGATGGGCCGGGTGGAGGGGCAGGAGGCAGCAGGCGGTTCGCTATTCCGTGTGAGGATGTCCATGTCAGTCGATGATCTGATCAAGACGCTTCTGGGCGAATTTCAGCAGATCGTGAAGACGGAGACCGTGGTCGGGGAGCCGATGACGGTCGGGGAGGTGACGATCATCCCCGTATCGAAGGTCTCCTTCGGGTTTGGAGCCGGAGGCGGAGGCGGGGAGAGCGGAAAGAAGGGCGGTGGGAGCGGGACCGGTGGGGGGGCTACGCTGGAGCCGCTTGCCTTCCTGGTCGTGAGGGATGGAAAAGTGCAGATCCTGCCGCTCAAGGAGAAGGAGGGGACGGTCGAGAAGATTTTGGAGCTCGTCCCGGACCTCTATTCGAAGGTTCGTGAGTTCCGGGCCAAGCGGGAGAAGAAGAAGGGGGAGAAGGGCGAGGAGGAGAAGGGAAACGAGGTGAAAAATAGGGCAGAGTCGTAAAAATATTCCCTCCCTTTCCGCGTTACATTGCCACCTTTCTTGCTCGTCCAAGAAAGGTGGCACCAAAGAAAGACGGTAGCCAGCTCCTCCCCTCCCATCTTCCGACAGCTTCGCTGTCGGCCTCAGACGCCGGGGAGGCTTCGGCGCGGCGTAATCCCGTTGCCTGTAGTAGATCGGAGTGCGGTAACCCTTCGATGCGCGGCGAACGTTTCGGATGCGGAGGATAACGTTTGACGCCGCGCTTCTTGGTATTGGGTATCACTCCCGTTTATTCGATCTACTTGAAAAGGGGCGGTCCTCCAGGACCGCCCCTCTGTGCATTCATCTGCCGGGACCTTCTTTCGCGAGCGTGCCCAGGGCCTTCAGGAGCAGGTCGATCTCCTCCTCCAGAATGAAGAAGGGCACACTGGTCCGGATGCCGTTCCGGATGTTGTCGAACCCTTTGATGACGATGTTCCAGCGCCTGCGCAGGGCGTCCTGGAGGACGAAGCCGTCCCATCCCTCCAGCGAGAACGTGACCAGGGCGGCGGACATGGCCGGCGATTCGGGCGTCATGAGCCGCACGCCGGGGATCTGCTTCAGGCCGGTCTTGAGGCGGGTCGTGAGGACCACGGTCCGGCTCCAGATCTGGTCCAGACCGATGCGGGAGAGGTAGTTCATGGAGTAGAACCAGGCGTGGACGAGGGGCCAGGACCAGGGGCCGTACTGGAATCGTTCCACGTTCTCTTTCAGCGCGAACCGGTCTTTCTTGAAATCGAGCCACGCCTCGGCCCGGCCTCCGGCGTAGGTCACCCGGAGGTCGTTCAGGCGCTCTTTGCGGACGTAGAGCGCCCCCGCCGCGTAGGGGGCGTACATCCACTTGTAGGACAGGATGCCCGCGAAGTCACAGCCCATCTCGTGCAGGTTCATCGGGTAGAGGCCGGCCGAGTGGGCCATGTCCACGAAGGTGAACGCCCCTCGCTCGCGGGCGATCTGGCTGATCTCCCGGACGGGCATCCGGTGGCCTGCGTCGGTGGTCACGTGGCTGAAGGTCACGAGCCGGGTCCGGCCCGTGATCCGGCTGGCAAAGGCATCCACCTGACTCTGGATATTGTCCACCAGCGGGACCTTCACGACCTCCACGCCGAACAGCTCCCGAAGGTGCAGCGTGGGCATCAGCACGGACCCCTCCTCCTCCTCGGTGAGCAGGATCTGATCCCCGGCCTTCCAGTCCAGCCCCCGCAGCACGGTCTGATACGCCTCGCTGACCCCTCTCATCAGCCCCATCTCGCCGGGCGCCACCGAGAAGAACCCGGCCAGGCGGTCCATCGTGCGCTTCCGGCGGGGGTTCTCCTCCTCCGGGTAGACGATGTGCATGGGGCCGCGCTCCAGGAGCTCCCGCATGAGCCGGATGTGCTCCTCGGCCACGGGCGCGGGGGTCATGCTCACGCCGCCGTTCTGGAACCAGACGTAGCGCTTCAGCGCCGGGAAGTCCTCCCGGATTTTCATGATGTCCATAAGTACGCGCTCTCCTTTAGGGGTGATCGTTTGGCTATCCGTTTCGTATGTTGACAAATCTGAGAAGGGTACCTATATTCGTTCCGGCGAAATATAGGTCTCAGAAAATGATAAGAAAAGCAGAAAAACTGTCACTCCAGGATGAGTTGCGCGCCTTCCGGGCGTTCGGGACGGCCACGCGGGTGACGGTCACGGAACCGCTCCGGGTGGAGACGTTCGTCAACGAATTCTGGACGGCGAAGCAGCGGGCCGCGCACAGCCTGCACGAGGTCTCGTATCGCGCGTGTTTCAAGCCGCAGTTGCCCCGGTTCTTCATCGAGCGGCTGACCCGGCGCGGGGAGACGGTCTACGACCCGTTCATGGGCCGGGGGACCACGCTGATCGAGGCCGCGCTGATGGGGCGCGTCCCGTCGGGGTGCGACGTGAACCCGCTGAGCGCCATCCTGACGCGCCCGCGCCTGGCGCCGCCGACGATGGAGGAGGTTGCGGCGCGGCTTAAGGAGATCGACTTCGGCGATCATGACGAATACCCCGAAGACCTGCTGGTCTTCTACCACCCCGATACGCTGAAGGAGGTCTGCGCACTCCGGAAGTACCTGCTCAGGCGGGAGGCAAAGGGGACGCTGGACGGCGCGGACGGATGGATTCGGATGGTTGCGGTGAACCGGCTGACAGGCCATTCGCCGGGATTCTTCTCCGTGTACACCATGCCGCCCAACCAGGCGGTGTCCGCCGTGTCCCAGCGAAAAATCAATGAAAAACGGAGGCAGACGCCGCCCCGCCGGAACGTCCCGGCGCTGATCCTGGTCAAGTCGCGCGCCCTGCTGAAGGACTGCGACGAGGCCACGCGCCGGACGCTGGCGGAGGCCGAACGAAAGACGCTGTTGCTGACGCAGCCCTCGGCAACGACGCCCCGGATCGCCTCCGGCTCGGTCGCGCTGGTCGTCACATCGCCCCCGTTTCTGGACGTGGTGGACTACGCGGGCGACAACTGGCTGCGGGGCTGGTTCTGCGGGATCGACCCGCAGGCGGTGTCTCTGACGGTCCCGAGGAAGGTGGAGGCGTGGCAGGCGGCGATGCGGGCGGTGTTGGTCGAACTGGAACGCCTCCTGAGGCCCGGCGGTCACGTGGCCTTCGAGGTGGGGGAGGTGCGCGGGGGCCGGGTGAGGCTGGAGGAGGCCATCCTCCCGTGCGGGGTGGAGGCCGGGCTGGCGCCGGTCCTGGTGATGATTCACGACCAGCAATTCACTAAGACGGCCAACTGCTGGGGGGTCGAGAATGGGCAGAAGGGAACGAATACGAACCGGGTGGTGGTGTTCAGGAAGTGCGAAGACCCTCCCCCGAGGGGAGGCCGGAGAGGGTGATGGAGAGATGACGCAGACTGGCCGAGCGCCGTCGTCGCTGGCGGTTCTGGTCGTGGATGACGAGCAGAATATCCGCAGGTCCCTGACCATCTGCCTGGAGACGGAAGGGCATCGGGTCGTGGCCGTCACGAACCCCGATGACGCGGTTGAGGAGGCCCGGCGACGCTCCTTCGACATGGCCTTCGTGGACCTGCGGCTGGGGACCGAGGACGGGATGGGCCTGATTCCGGCGCTTCTGGCCGAAAGTCCGTGGATGAAGATCGTCGTCATCACGGCCTACGCCACGGTGGATACGGCGGTGGAAGCGATGCGGCGGGGCGCTGCGGACTATCTGCCCAAACCCTTCACGCCGGCGCAGGTGTCGGCGGCCGTCAGGAAGGTCGCGGAGGTCCGCGCACTGGAGCAGCGGGTGCAGGGTCTTCAGGATGCGCTGGAGGAGGGCGGGGTTGAGGCGGACCTGACCAGCGCCAGCCCCGTTGTGCAGCGGGCGGTGAACCTGGCCCGCCAGGTGGCCAAAAGCGATGCCTCGGTTCTGATCCGGGGCGAAAGCGGCACGGGCAAGGGGGTGCTGGCGCGGGCCATCCACGCCTGGAGCGACCGGGCCGAAAGGCCCTTTTCGGTCATCTCCTGCCCCTCCCTTTCGGCGGAACTGCTGGAGAGCGAGCTGTTCGGTCACGTGAGGGGGGCCTTCACCGGCGCGGCGCGGGACAACCCCGGCCGGATCGCGGCCTCGGAGGGGGGCACGCTGCTGCTGGACGAGATCGGCGACCTGCCGCTGCCGCTGCAGCCGAAGCTCCTGCGTTTCCTCCAGGACCGCGAGTACGAGCGGGTGGGCGACGCCATCACGCGCAGGGCGGATGTGCGGGTGATCGCGGCGACGAACCTGGACCTCGAAGCGGCGATCCGCTCCGGGCGATTCCGGGAGGACCTGCTCTACCGCATCAATGTGATTCAGATCGACATGCCGTCCCTGCGCCAAAGGTCCGAGGACCATTCTCGTAAAGTTAAGCGGAACTTGTTGAAAAGATAGGGATTGCTTGAGCGTCGCATCGGACTTATCCTTCTTCAGGCACTTATCAACCTGAAAGGAGGGATCCTCTGATAGACGCTCTTGAAGAAAAGTATCGACAGTTCAC
>SICM01000120.1 GCA_009694805.1 Candidatus Latescibacterota bacterium | reverse complement strand
GGTACTACGGCGCTCAGACCGCCCGCTCCCTGGTCCACTTCGACATCGGCGAGGAGCGAATGCCGGGGGAGGTCGTCCGGGCCCTGGGCATCCTCAAGAAGGCCGCCGCCCTGGTCAACCAGGACCTGGGCCTGCTCCCCCCGGACAAGGCCGGCCTGATCGTACGGGCCGCGGACGAGGTGATCGAAGGGGAACTCGACGACCACTTTCCGCTCCGGGTCTGGCAGACCGGCAGCGGCACGCAGACCAACATGAACGTCAACGAGGTCATCTCCAACCGGGCCATCCAGCTCGCCGGCGGAGAGATGGGGAGCAAGAAGCCCATCCACCCCAACGACCACGTCAACATGGCCCAGTCCTCCAACGACACCTTCCCCACGGCCATGCACATCGCCGCCGCCGCCGAGATCCGTCAACGCCTGATCCCGGCGCTGACCCGGCTGCGGGACACCCTGTCACACAAGACGGAGGCCTTCAAGGACATCATCAAGATCGGGCGCACGCACCTGATGGACGCCACGCCCCTGACCCTCGGCCAGGAGTTCTCCGGCTATGTGACCCAGTTGACCAAGGACCTCCAGCGCATCGAGGGATGCCTGCCGGACCTCTACGACCTGGCCCTGGGCGGCACCGCCGTCGGCACCGGGCTCAACACCCACCCGGAGTTCGCCGTGCGCTCCGCTAAAAAGATCGCGGAACTCACCGGCCTGCCCTTCGCCTCTGCCCCGAACAAATTCGAGGCCCTGGCCGCCCACGACGCCATCGTTCAGGCCAGCGGCTGCCTCAAGACCCTCGCCTGCTCCCTGACGAAGATCGCCAACGACGTCCGGTGGATGGCCTCGGGCCCCCGCTCCGGCATCGGGGAGATCTCCATCCCGGAGAACGAGCCCGGAAGCTCGATCATGCCGGGCAAGGTCAACCCCACCCAGTGCGAGGCCGTGACCATGGTGGCCGCGCAGGTCATCGGCAACGACGTGGCCATCGCCATCGGGGGCGCATCGGGCAACTTCGAGCTCAATGTGTTCAAGCCGCTGATGATCTACAACCTGCTCCAGTCCATCCGCCTGCTGGGCGACGCCTGCAGGTCCTTCAACGAGCACTGCGCGGAGGGCATCGAGCCGATCCGGGAGAACGTCGAGGCCCACCTGAAGCGGTCCCTGATGCTCGTCACGGCCCTCAACCCCCGCATCGGCTACGACAACGCCGCCAAGGTCGCCAAGAAGGCCCACCAGGAGGGCACCACCCTGCGCGAGGCCGCCGTTTCCATGGGCCTCCTGACCGGCGAGGAGTTCGACCGCATCGTCCGCCCGGAGGACATGCTCGGACCAAAAGCTTAGAAGCCACCAGGTCGTCAAGAAACAGAGATTTATCCGCAGATGACGCAGATATGCGCAGATAGAAAATCCATCTGTGTTCATCTGCGAAATCTGCGGACTATCTTCGTGGAAAGGCCCCCCATGCCCGTTCTATCTCACACCGCCCTGTCGGAGATGATGTACGAAATGTTCGCGAAGGCCGGCGCCCCCCCCGATGAGGCCAGGATCGTCAGCGACCACCTGATCGAGTCCAGCCTGATGGGACATGACTCCCACGGCGTCTGGCGCGCGACCGGCTATGCAAAAGGGATGCAGAAGGGGGTCTCCCCGGCGTCCGGCTATGAGATCGTGAAGGAGACGCCGGCCACGCGGGTGATCGACGCCAAAGGGGGGCTCGGCATCGTAGCGGCGTACAAGGCGATGGAGGGGGCCGTGGAGAAGGCCCGGTCGCGGACCTTCGGGGCCGTGGGCATCCACCGGTGCGGACACTGCGGCCGGCTCGGCGCATTTCCGATGCTCGCGGCCAGAGAAGGAATGATCGGCCTCTGCTTCCTGAACGGCGGCGCCCGGTTCACGGCCCCGTTCGGCGGGACCAGCCGCCGCATCCCGCCCAACCCCCTCTCCGTGGCCTTCCCCCGCAGGGAGGGGGAGCCGGTGATGCTCGACGTCACCACGAGCGTGGTGGCCGGCGGGAAGATTCAGGTGAAAGAGGCCCGGGGGGAGAAACTCCCGGAGGGGTGGATGATCGACGCAGAGGGAAAACACGTTGATGACCCCGCCCGTTTCATGAAGGACGCCGCCGTGCTGCCGCTCGGCGGGTTCCAGTTCGGCCACAAGGGGTTCGGGCTGGGCCTGGTCATCGAGGCCCTGGCGGGCGGGCTGACGTGGGCGGGGTGCAGCAGCGAGAAGCCGACGCGGGGGGCCAGCGGCTTCCTGGCCATGGCGATCAACATCGCGGACTTCATCCCCCTGTCCGACTTCGAGCAGGAGATCGAGAGGCTGGTGGAGTGGGTGAAATCCTCGGACAGGCTGCCCGGCGTGGAGGAGATCCTCGTGCCGGGGGAGGTGGAGCAGCGGGCGCGGGAGCAGCGGATTCGGGAGGGGATCTACGTCGAGGACAGGACCTGGAACGAGATGGTGGAGACGGCGCGGGAGCTGGGGGTGGAGGCGCCGAAAGCATAAGAACAGAAAATGCAAAATGCAAAATGCAAAACGATTTTTACTTTGCACTTTACACTTTGCATTTTGCACTATTGCACTATTGCTTTTCCTTAGATGGTCCCCTGGCCAGTCGCGCGTAGCGGGCGTATTCGAGTTTGAGGTTCTGCCGTCCGTCGTTGAACTTGAGGGTGACGAACCGGGTGATGTTCGGATATCGCATCTTCAGGAGGTAGAAGGTCTCATTGAGCAGCCCCTCCTTCCGGTCGGCGGGGAGGGCATCCCAGGCCTTGCCGGTGACCTCGATCTCGATCTCCTGGACCGAGATCGCCTCATTGAACATCTCCGCCTCCGTGACGTAACGGTTCCCCTCCATCTTGAGCCGTATCTCCGAGAAGACGTCGGGCGCGAGGTCCAGGATCTCCTTCCGCATCATCTGCGCCCTGGAGGCGGCGGGCGGGGCCTGCCTCGGCCTGGCCTTCTCCTCGATGCGCATGGGCACCGGCAGACTCAGCTCCTCTTCCTCGATCTCCTGTCGTTTCTTCGGCTGCCACCCGTTTCGCCAGCCGTCCGTGGCCGGGATCGGGGCGGCCTGAGGCGGCTGGTCCACGGCCACCCTGAGAGATTGCCCCCTCCCGACGTTGAAGGTCGCCGCCCGCTTGCTCCCCCGGTCATCCACCTGGGTCTTGACCTCGATGGTCCCTTCGTACACGTACACGCCCACCGCCGTATCCCCGTGAGCCTCCATCCGGAAGGTCGTGCCCCGCGCGTCAGCCGTGACCGTGGGGGTCTCAAACGCGAATCGCTCCTGTTCCTTGAGATGCTTGACATTCCCCCACAGATTCCCTTCCACTAGGTGGGCGCGGGCGCCCTTGAGCCCCTGCCCCTCCGATTGGTGCAGCACGAAGGTGGTGTTCTCCCCGACCCGGATGACGGAATGAGGCCCCCGCGTCTGAAGTTCGGCCCTGGAATCCGGCCCCGTCCGGATCGCGTCGCCGGACACGATCCTGAACCCCACCCGGGCCGGGTGCCAGTCTGTCCCGTGCTCCCCCTTGAACTCCACGCCCCCGACGATGAAAGAGATCACCGCTGTCTGGCGGAGTTCCTTCTCCTTCTCGGCGCCGCAGCCAGTCAGGAGCGTCCCCCCCAGGCAGAGTGCCAGGAGCCAGACGCAGCCAGGAATTCGGGGGCTGTCACGCATCGCGCTCACCCTTTCCCCCGCCCCTCCGCGTCCACACCCCGAACGGCGACATGTCGGCGATGAAGGCCGCCGTCTCCTGTTCGTAGGTGTCAAACGGGTCGCGGAGGTTCAGGGTGCGCTCGTTCTCCAGATAGATCTGGTCCCAGTCGACGATGTAGTGCACCTGGTGCTCGGTCAGTTTCCGCACCACCTCCGCGCGGGCGCGGGCGCGGGTGTCCTGGGGCGGCGTCTCCATCGCCCGCGCAATCTGCTTGTCCGTCAGCGTCCGCTGCATCGTCCCCCGCCGCTCCAGGTCGTAATAGAGCCCCCGGTCGATGTCGATGTTGTGGTACTCCAGGTCGAGGCTCTGGAGCCAGGGGTCGTCCCACGACAGGTTCTCCGCCTCCCGGAATGCCTCCAGCAGGTACCGCTTGGCCACCCAGTCAACCCGGTCCGCCAGGGACATGGGGTCCCGCTCCAGGTCATCGAGCGTCGTCTCCCAGGCGTCCAGGACCCATCTGGATTCCTCATCCTGATCGCCCAGATGTTTGTGGGCGAGTTCCAGATACCGCCGCTGAACGTCGATGGCAGAGATCGTGCCCCCGCTGTGCCGCTCGACGATCCAGGAGAACTCCGGGTCGCGGGAGATCTGTTTGAGCGCCCATACCGGGTCCTTGAGCAGAACGTCCTTGGGAAAGATCTTTCGTTCGATCAGGCTCAGCACGAGGGCCGTGGTGCCCACCTTGAGCGCCGAGGCGTACTCCGACATGTTGGAGTCCCCTGCCAGGAGGTGGAGGCGGCGGTACTTGCTGTGGTCCGCCAGCGGCTCGTCGCGGGTGTTGATGATCGCGCGGGAGAACTGGATCCATTGATAGGTCTCGGTGACGATGTGGTCCGCCCGCTGGGAGATCTGGAAGGAGATCGGGTCCTGCCGCTCCCGCTCCTCCCGCTCGTCCCGGCTGTAGTAGTAAAAGCTGTCGTCGTAGCTCCCCACGCGCCCGGCCCCGCAGAAGATCTGGCGGGTGACCAGGAACGGGAGCAGCGCCGGGATGACGAGCGTGGAGAATGGGACGTTCCGTCGGATCAGGTAGTTCTCGTGGCAGCCGAACGTCGCCCCGGTGAAGTGGTCGATGTTGTTCTTGAAGAACGCCGCCTCTCCGCTCAGGCCGAGCTGGCGCAGGGCGTTCTGGAAGATCCGCTCCCCGGCCTTGTCGGACGCGACCAGGTCGAACAGGCCCATGCACTCCGGGGTCGCGTACTCGATATGCCCCATGTCGATGTAGATCCGGCCCGCGTTGAACAGGAACCCGCCGTTGCCGGGGGGCTCGTCCCGCCCCCGGTAGTGGATGTCCAGGATGCCGTGCTGGTGTTCTGGACGGAAGATGAAGTTCTTCACCTTCATCGAGATGGAGTCGGGGCTGATGAATCCTTCCCGGTCAGGGGCCAGGCACCCGTACTCGGTCTCCATGCCGAAGATGCGATCCTTCATGGCGGTTCCGGTTGATAAGGTGGGAGGGGGAGGGCTGGAACTCCCCTGTGTCTCTATTTTTCCTCTGCGTTCCTGGCGATCTGGCGGTCAATTTTTTTAGAGATATTTCGCCATCGCCGCCCGGATCTCCTCTCCGGTCAGGACGCGGAATTTGCTCTTGCTGAGACGCGACCGGGCCAGGACCGCGACCTCGGCGGCGCGGGCACGGGTCTCCTCCCGGAGGATCTCCCCGACCTCCCGGTCCTCGATCCGGGGCGATTCCGGGACCTCTCGTCCCTCCTCCGCCCGGATCACCTTGATCCGGGACGATTCCGGGGCCTCCTGCCCCTCCTCCTCCTCCCGGTCCACCTTCCGGCCCAGCGCCCACGCCCGGAGGGCCAGGTCCAGGGCCTCTGCCAGCCCCCGGCCTTCTGCGCCGGAGGCCTCGACACAGGCCCGCATCGCCCCGGCCGCCTTCTGCGTGCCCGCCACGGCCCCGCACCGCTCCGAGCTCTCGAACGTGCCGTCGCAGTCGATGGTATAAAATCGCGCCCCCTTCGCAGGGCCGATCTCCGCCATCAGAATCCGGATGATGTAGGGGGCGCGGAGCACCTCGTCGAAGGCGTTCTTGACGAGCGGAGCGACCCCGAAGTTGACCAGCCGCTGGAGCGAGACGTCGTCCACGGAGTTCGTGAACCCGTCCACGTGCGCCATGTCCACCGCCGCCAGCCGGAGGCGTTCGATGTCCGCCGGATGGCCGATCGCCCCGAACGCCACCCGGTCGTAGATCTCAAACAGCTTGCTCCCCCCGCGCCCGAACGTCAGCAGCAGGGCGCCATCATCGTAGGGGATGCCCAGGACCGGGCGCCCGCCCCGGAGCTGGTCTTCGAGATACTCGCGCCGGTTGGCGATGGTCTCGGCCCATCTGTAGGGTTCGTCAAGTAGCATAGATTGGGTCCGTTTTTGTTGTAGTAGGGGCGACCGGCCCGGTCGCCCCTATGTCTATCGTTCCACCTGCTCGCTGTAAATCCGCGCGATCTCCTCGGTCGGGAGGTCCCGGATGCCTTCCCGGCTGATCGTCTTGATCGTCGGGAAGATCGCCGCCCGGCGGTCTGTCCCCCCTGTGGCCGTATCGTACTCCGCCGCTGTCTCCAGCAGACGCAGGACCAGGCCCACGGACGCCTCCAGCCCCATCGAGGCCAGGGGCTGGCCGCTCCACCGGTTCTGGTAGTAGAGCGCTCCCCGGATGGCCGGCGACCCGGACCCCGTGGTCGCAAAGTCCGCGCACTCGAACTGCGCCCCGAGGGCGTCGTAGAAGAAGATCTTCCCCTTCCCCTCCGGCCCGTCCCCCAGGTCGTAGATCGCGAAGATCGGGATGACCGCCCCGATCCCCTGCAGGGCCATGGGCAGATTCTCCCGGATCAGCCGGGAGACCCGCCGGAGCTTCCCCTCCAGGCTCAGCTCCTGGAGCTGGCTTCGCCGGTAGTACTGGAAGGTGTGCTCCAGGATGCGGGCGATCTCGTAGGCCATGGCCGGCGATCCGGAGATGGCCATGACGGAGTGGTCGTCAATGACCAGGACCTTGTCCGCCCGGTCGTGGATGACCGAGTTGCCCGCCGTGGCCCGCCGGTCCCCCGCGATGAGCACGCCCCGGTCGTAGTTGACCGACAGGATCGTCGTCCCCTCCGTGGGCTGGAACCCGGCCGGCGCAGAACCCGTCACGTCTGCGCCCAGGCGGTAACCGCTCTCCTTGAGCAGGCTGAAGAAGTCGCCGTCGTTGGGCATCTAATTCACTCCCCCGTCCCGCTGCCGGTAGCGCCGGGCTTGGTTAGGATCTACCCGCCGCATGCGCCGGACGAGATCTTTCTCGGGAGTAGGACGCTCTACCTTCAACCGCCTTGGGCCCTCTTCGATCGGCTCGGGAGAAGGCGGCGAAAAAGGAGGTGGAGGAGGAGGCACGTAGGGACAATCCACCAGCCGCTTCGGGCCCTCCTTGTCATTCCCCGGCTTCCGCTGTTGTTGGAGCACTTTGAGCCTCCTTAGGTACAAGTCGTCGTGCGGCATGCTCACTCCCCCGTCCGCTGCCGGTAGCGCCGGGACTGATTGGGGTCCACCCGCCGCATACGCTTCAGAAGGTCGTTCGTGTCGGGCCGCTCCACCTTCGGCCGCTTCGGACCCCCCTCGTCGTCCCCCGGCTTCCGCTCCCACGGCTCCGACGGCGCGGGCTTTCGGTCGCGGGTCTCGGCAATCAAGCGTCTGTCCATGATAGCCTCCTTCTTTCAGTGGACTTCCTCAAACTCAATTTCGATGCCGTCTTTCAATTTCGTGTAATAGATGAAGCTGACCACGATCTCTTCGCCCAGGCTTCGTTTGGCTTTGTAGGTATCCGGCTTGATCAACACCGGCTGTTCTCCAATGTAGCCGTCTATACCTCTCGCTTCTTCCTCCGGGATCGCAAGCCGGTAGTCGCAATTTCTAATCTCAGCGACTCTTTTCAAGATGGCTTCTTGAAAACGTAAACCGATAAAGGTTTTAACGATGACCAGGTCTTTTACCCACCGCTCAACAAGATCGAGGTCGATCTTGTTCATGGCATCTCGCAGACTCTGAATCATCTCAAGAATTTTCGCAGTAGCGAACCTGATAGCATCAGGATTCTGCTTGAGATACCACTCCTCCCACTCGGCCAGGCTCTTGCCAGGAAATCTCTGAATCAGATCACTCAACTGCCCAACAATCTTTGGACGTGTACCTTGTGCATTCTGATTGGCAAGGTTGATAATCTGTGTGGTGTACTTCGGAAATTCAGGCGGCTGAACATCCAGATATTCTCGAATTTCTTCGTTTGATATCTTGATCTTCATTCATCCCCCGACACTAATACCATTTTGATACCGCAGAAACCTTGCTTTATATTTGTATTCTATAGAAGTATCGACCTGCGCAAACCCGTTCTTGATGAGATGGGCGTTGACAAACGTCTTATTTTTAAGGTAAAGGTATCCCAACAGATTGTTTTCAGGATCGTATTTTACATCGTCAAATTTCAGGAATACTTTTTTCCCGTGAATCAGGTAATGAAGAAACCGTATCGCTTCATCCTTTTTTTTCAGAATCGGTTTCACCCCAAGAAGACGAACCCTTAAGCCAGTATTCAGTTCAATTTGCGTTGGGGACTCTACTTGTTTCACAATATAGAGGTCTGAGCGCCCGTTCTCGCTGCCGTCCACCTTTGACCCGAACCTCAGCTTTCTCGGATCGACCTTCCTGTCAAATTTCACCGGGTCACGGAAGATGTAAGGCAGGGTCGCAATCTCCTGGCTGAAATCGCGCTTGGACCCGGCCTGCTCGACCACCTCGACAGAGGCGAATTCACCAAACAGGTCGGATTTGCTGGCTCCCAGCTTCTCTTCTATGATCGGCAGAAAATCCCGGTTGATCTCATAGCCGATGGAATTCCGGCCCAGTCTCCGCGCCGCCAGAGAGGTGGTCCCGCTGCCCAGGAACGGGTCGAGGACCGTGTCCCCGACGAAACTGAACATCCGGATCAGACGCCGGGGCAACTCCTCCGGGAACATGGCCAGGTGTCCGTCCTGCCGAACCCCGCTGAAGTTCCAGTGCCCTGAGAAGTACTGATTCCACTCCTCGATGGTCAGCCTGGACCCCTCCTTCTGCTCCCCGGAGACCTTCGGCGGCTTGCCCGGCTTCCTGAATAACAGGATGAACTCATAGTCGAGCTTGACGATGCCGTTCCGGGGATACGGGAACGACCCCATGATCGTCGCCCCGCCCGTCGTGTTCGTCGTCGTCACCTTCTGCCAGATGATCGCCCCCATGGCGTCAAAGCCGAGGGTCTCACAGAACTTGTTGATCTCCGTCCGGATCGGGATGACCTTGTAGCGCCCGTAGTAGACGGAGCGGGCGAACTGATCTCCGATATTGACGCAGAGACGGCAGCCCGGGAGCAGGACGCGCCAGCATTCCCGCCAGACCAGGCTGAGGTGGTGGATGTAGTCCTCGTAGGTGTCGTTGAACCCGATCTGCCGCTCATCCCCATAGTCCTTCAATTGCCAGTAGGGCGGCGAGGTAACGGCGAGGTGAACGCTCTGGTCGGGGACCTCGCGCATGTCCCGCGAATCGCCGAGGACAATTTTGTGCGTTGTCGAGGTCATGTCGAGGTCATTCTGTAGTCCTATGGAAGCGCCTTCAGAAGCTCCTCCAGGGTCTTGGCGCCGTCCAGCGCCGCATTGTACCGGCGGGCCGTGTCGCGCTCCACGAAAGCCTTCAGGTCCACGGACCGCTGGTTGCCGTTCACCCCGAAAACGATGCTGTCCCAGTTGACCGACGTCACACGCCCCCCGAACCGCTCCAGGCAGCGCCCCCGGAAGTAGCCCCGCGTCTCCGCCGGCGGCGTGGTCATGGCCCGCGCCACGTCCTCCTCGCTCGTGAGCCTCAACGCCTGTCCCTGCGACTCAAGGAGGTGGTAGAGGCCATTTTCGGGGTCGATGTTGGAGTACTCCAGGTCCTGGCTCTGGAGCCACGCCACGTGGTCCTCGTTCTCCCAGGACAGCCCCTCCGCCTCCGCGAACTGGTCCAGCAGCCATTTCTTCGTCACCCAGTCGCAGGTCCCCACAAGCCGCATCGGGTCGGCCTCCAGGTCATCCAGAACCCCGGCCCACCGTTTGAGCGTCCAGTCCGTCTCCACGTCCCGCCCCGCATACCGCCGCGCTGCCCGGCTCAGATATTCCCGCTGGATGTCCACGGCGGGCATCAACCGTCCGTCCGAGAGCTGCACGAGCCACTTGCGGGACTGGTCCCGGGCCACGTCCTTGATGGCGATCACCGCGTCCTTCAGCGTCAATTCCGGCAGGTCCCCGTCCTCGATCAGGTCGATCACCAGCGCCGTCGTCCCCACCTTGAGGGCCGTGATCACCTCCGACATGTTGGCGTCCCCCACGATCACGTGCAGGCGGCGGTACTTCTGCGGGTCCGCGTGCGGCTCGTCGCGCGTGTTGATCAACGGCCGCTTGTGCATCGTGTCCACGCTCGCGATCACCTCGAAGAACTCCCCCCGCTGAGAGATCTGGTAGAGCCGCGCCCGGTCCCCCTGCTCCACCCCCACCTTCCCGGCCCCGGCGAAGACCTGCCGGGTGGCGAAGAACGGCAGGAGCCCGTGTACGATCCGGTCGAACGCCACGTCCCGCCGCATCAGGTAGTTCTCGTGACAGCCGTAGGAGTGGCCGTCGAAGTCCGTGTTGTTCTTGTAGAGCTTGACCGTCCCTTTCGTCAGCATCTCTGTCCGCTTGTGCGCGCACATCTGCAGGATGCGCTCCCCCGCCCGGTCCTGGGCCACCAGGTCGAACAGGCTCCAGCACTCCGGGGTGGAGTACTCGGGGTGCGTGTGGTCGTTGTAGAGCCGCGCCCCGTTGAAGATGATCAGGTCGCTCTTGAGTTCCTTGAAAGGCACCTTCCGCTTGCGGTCCTTCTGGAGATGGATCTTCTCGTCGTCGTCGTTCAGGAGTTGGTCCACCTCAAACCCCCGCACGTCCTTCCGGGGGTTCTCCAGGGCGTAGTCCCACAGCGGTACGAAGTCGTGCTGGAGGTAGCAGCGAATGATCTGCATGGACTCCTCGACGACGTCCACCTCCTTGACGTCCTCGATGGTGATCCCGTACTCGGTCTCAAGCCCGAAAAGACGATTCATGGGTTTAACGATAAAGATCGGTTGGGGCGAAACGTTGTGTTGCCCCAACCGATAAAGATCACCGCGCTTTAATCAAATCACGCTGCTCGGCCTCTTCCGCGTCACGCTCTCAGGCCGTATGGGCGTGACCCTGGCCACATTCTCCGGGTCGTAGTCGAGCAGCTTCAGCCAGTCCTCGGTGTTGTCCGTGGGCGGAAATATCTCGTTCTCGCGATACTCCGTGGTCACCGCATCGATCAGGTCTTCAATGGAGATGCCCCCCTCCTCCCGCGTGGCGATGGCCCGCTTGATCGCATATTCCTTCGCCCGCTGCACGATGGACGCGATGATCGCTCCGCTGACCAGATCCCCCCGGTGGAGGATGTCCCGCCGACCGCTCCGGAGGGTGACCTCCAGGAATTGCGTGTCCTCCCGCCGGGCAAACAGCTCGTCGTTGGCGCGGTCGAGCATCGCCGCCACCGCCGTCGCCGTATCCCCCCGGTGTGCCTCCAGGACGTCCGGATGGACCGGAAGGTCCGGCGTCATGTAGATACCGAAGATATCCCGCGACGATTCCCTGTCCGGCCGCTTGACCTTGATCTTCCGGTCGATCCGTCCGGGCCGCAGGATGGCCGGGTCGATCAGGTCAGGCCGGTTGGACGCCAGGATGAGGATGACGTCCTGGAGGGACTCGATCCCGTCCATCTCCGAACAGAACATCGGGACGACCGTGTTCGAGATGTTGTGCGACCGGATCGCCCGCCTCGTGCCCAGCACCGACTCCGCCTCGTCGATGAACACCACGGGCAGGAACCCCTCCTTCCGCTTCTCGCGGGCGCGGGCGAAGATCTCCCGCACGATCCGCTCCGACTCCCCCAGCCACATGTTCAGGATCTCAGGCCCCTTGATGTGCATGAAGCACTCTTTCAGCCGTTCGCCGCTGATCTCGGTGAGCTGCCGGACGAGGTTGTAGGCCGTGGCCTTCCCGATCAGGGTCTTGCCGCACCCAGGCGGCCCGTAGAGCAGGAATCCCTTCGGCGTGCTGTATTGGAACCGCCTGAACAGCTCCGGGTGGAGAGCGGGCATCTCGATGGTGTCCTTGATCGCCTGGATCGCCTCCTGATGCCCGCCGATCTTGCTCCACGGAAGCTCCGGGATGTCCTCCAGATAGTAGTCCTTCTTGTCCGGCGTCGTCAGCCGCTCCAGGACCACCTTGAAAGAGGGATCGATCCGGATGTCCTCCCCCACCTTCAGGTTGGCCTCCCGGAGGTCCGACGACCGCTCCAGCACCACGGCCTGAAGCCCGTGTTCCTGCCCCACGCGCAGCCGCCCGTCGGACAGGATGTCGATGACCTTCCCCACCGGCCCGGACGGGCTGTAGCCGAGGTCCCCCACCACGGCATAGGCCTCGTTGACCAGGACGCGCGTCCCGACCTTGAGGTCCTCGATGTTCAGGCGGGGATCGATGTTCGTGTAGTAGTCGGAGCCCCCGATGGAGAGATAGGCGATCCCCTCATTCGGGGAGCCGAGGTAGGTCCCGATCCGGTTGGCCGGGCTGGTCACCTTCTCCAGCGCCCCTTCCAGTTCCACGATGGCCTTGCGGGCCTCCTGGAAGGAGATCTGATCCTCCTGGAGCTGCCGCCGCAACTGGGACAGGAGCGCCCTGCTCCGCTTGTCCTTTTCCCCCACCGTGGCCAGGAGCTGGTCGATCAGGGAGAGGGCATGGAACGTGTACTCCATGTCCTGATAGTCTTGCAGGAAATCCTCTGCGGACTTCCGCTGTCGGTTCGGGTCTTTCGGACGTTGGATGGGAATCACCCCTTTAAGGCTGAAGGATGAAGGATGAAGGATGAAGGATGAAGGATGAAAAATAAAGATGAATCAGGTGCAGAAAGTGTACCAAACTTATCGGCGGATGTCAAATAAAATCGAGAAAACACCCCCCACCCTCTGAAGCCCTCGTCAACGCTTCTCCTCCATCCTCTGTCTCACCGCCTCGTACATCAGCACCGCCGCCGCCGAGGCCAGATTGAGGGAGGACGCCCGGCCCCGCATCGGAACACGCACAAGAGCGTCGCACTGTCCCACCGCCCCCTCATCCAGCCCGCCCCGCTCCGGCCCCAGGATCAGGGCCAGAGGGCCTGTCAGACCAAACGCGAAACAGGACCGCTCCGCGCGGGCCGAGGTCGCCACGCAACGCAGGCCCTGAGACCTGGCCCACGCCAGGCACGTCCCCAGGTCCGGGACGGACACCGCCACCGCCGCGAACAGGGACCCCATGCTGGCCCGCACGCACTTCGGGTCGTACAGGTCCGCCGAGGTCCCGACCACCACCACGCCCGATGCCCCAGCGCAATCCGCCGTCCGGAGGATGGAACCCAGGTTGCCGGGGTCGCGCGGCTCCACGAGGACCGCGACGAGGGCCTCCGGACCGGCGGGAATATCCTCCAGCGTCCGCTCAGGAATACGGATGACGGCCCCGATCCCCTGCCCCTCCTCGCGGCCCGACAGCGCGTCGAAGACCCGGTCGGACACCTCCACGACCTCCGCCCCTCCCCCCTCCAGCGCCCGGACCGTCCCCATCGCCCGGTCGCTGCGCAGCCGCTCCGGCGCATAGATCACGCGTTCCACCGGAACGCCCGCAGCCACGGCCTCCTCCACCACCCGGATGCCTTCCGCGAAGAACATCCCCTCCTGCTCCCGGTGTTTCCGCTGGTTCAGTGAGCGAATCATCTTGATGAGCGGGTTCTGAAGGCTGGCAATCCGCGCCATCTCGATCTCCTTGTCGTACCTTTTGCGAAAAAAAGAGCGGCGCCACAAGCCTCTAAGGGCTGGACGCCGCTCTTTTTGTGCCCTCCCGGAGCACACACTTTCAAGGTTTCCCGAACGACCGCTCGAACAGGTCCCGGATCGCCGCGGTGCCCTCCTCCGTGAGGTACCGGGTCCCGGTGGATGAGAATGTCTTGTGGGACACCACGGGGTTGTCCGGGATCCACCGGCTGTTCTGCCAGATGAACCACTGTTTGCGATCCTGATCATAGACGCTCAGAGGGCGGTTGAAGAGCTTCGCCAGCTCCACGCCCCAGCCCGTCCCGCCTTTCACCGTATCGTCGGGCTGTATCCACCCCACGGCCAGGACCTGGTAGCCGCTGTTGACGATGTGAAACAGGGACTGGATGACCCTGCGAATCTTCGCGGCCTTCGCATAGGTCCTCCCCATCCGTTTGGAAAGGATCTCCATGCTGACGTCGCCCTTCCTGAGGTCCTCCTCGTTCAGGACCCGGATGTCGCTGGCGTACTCCATCTGGTGTCCCTCAAAGGAGAAGGTGACCTGCCGGATCCCCCAGCGCTCGGCATTGCGCCCGAACTCCGCCTCGGTCCCCTTGTGTCCTCCGGTGTAGAGCACCACTTCGGAACGATCCATCATCCTCTGTCTCCTTGTGAAACAATCCGATATCTTCAGCCTTCATGATGAAAACAGGCGTGGTCCCAGGACCACGCCTGCTCTGTTCGCCGTCGGAGCAGAGATCTCTGCCCCCCTCTTTCCTTTTGGGATCACCTCACTTGAGCAACATCATCTTGTGGACCTGAGAGAACTTCCCGGCCTCCATCCGATACAGATAGAGACCGCTCGAAACAGAACGGCCCACATCGTCCCGACCATCCCAGTTCATCCGATAAAATCCCGCC
>SICM01000119.1 GCA_009694805.1 Candidatus Latescibacterota bacterium | reverse complement strand
TCGCAGGAACCGCCTCTTAGAGAGCCGTATTCGTTGGTGAAGCTGACGCCTATATTTCAGGCCCGAAAGCTTTCTGCCGAGGTTTTCGGGGGGCATAAGTTGGGAATGGTAAGTGAACAGTGTCGTTTTTTGTCTTGACAACCAAGACCACTTTAATACCCCTGGGGGTAGCCATGAAGAAGGTCTTCTTCCTCTCCTTCTGGAGAGGGTTTCCAGTCCACTTCAGCGGACCTCGCAAGGGTAGCGTGGGAATTCATTCCCACGCCAGACAGGGCGCTGTCCTGATCGTTGCGCTGCTGGGGCTGCTGTCCACCGAGGGCCTCGCCCAATCCGTCCTCGTCGCAAAGGCGTCAGACGGCAGGACCGCCTGGGCCGTGGTCCGCGAAGGGAAGGCCCCGCTGACGGAGGTCTGGGTCGCCGATAAGGGAGGAGAGCCCCGGCGTGTCCGGGCCTTCCCCGGCAGGCCGGAGGGGATTGCGTGGGAGGGAGACCATCTCTATTACACGGATCGAGGGTTGAAGCTACCCCTCTTAAGGGGGCGGACCGATCAGACGGAGGTGGAGGTGGAGATCGCGCCAGGGCAGAGATGGATTGTGGCGCTGAATGACGGAGAAGATGCGCCGGTGTCAGCCCCCCCGATTACACCCTTATCCACTCCTTCATCCCCCGACTCCCGACTCCCGACCCCCGACCTTAAACCGGACATGCAGCCAGCCCTCGATGCCATGTGGCAGGCGCTGAACCTGGTCATGGAAGCCTACGACGCGGCGCAGCGCGGGGATTTCAAGAATGCTTCCTTCTCCTATGATCGGGCCGCGGACTGGTTTGAGAACCTCCCCGCCGAAGTCCGAAAGGTCGGCATGTCGAAGGCCGTCTGCCGGAGCTATGCGGGGGAGCTGCGTCGCCGGGCGAAAGAGACCGGCCAGGAGATGGGGCGCGGGGTCTGCGCGGACCACCTGAGGATCATCGGAGGATTCCTGAAGGGCTACGCAGCCGCGCACAAGGACCAGCTCCCCAAAAATCTGGAGACGCTGAAATCCTGGGTGGAGCAGCAGGGTCCGGCCGGCCTGCTGTTTCGGGCCCCGGTGGACGCGGACACGGGGCAGGTCAGCTACGGGTATCGTCCCCCCCGGCCCGGAGACCCGGACGGGATGCCGGTGGTCTGGAGCTACTACTATACAGGCCGCGCGGTGGAACTCGTCCGGGCCGGGGACGATCTCCGGGGGATCGACCGGCCTCTGGGGAAGGCACAGGTGGACTCCCTGTTCGCCATTGGGGTTCGCGCCCTGGAGGCGGACAGCCTGGCCGGGGCCATCCAGGCGTTCAAGGGCGTGACCTATGTCGCCCATTCCTGGGGCAAGGGCCACGCCAGGCTGGGCTATGCCTATCTCAAGGCAGGGCAGCTCGACCGTGCAGAGGCGGCCTTCCAGCGTACCATCGAAGTGGACCGGACCGTGGCGGAGGCGCACAACGGCCGGGGACTGATCTTCATGAAGAAAAACCTGGGCCTCCAGTGGGCCATCGAGTCCTTTCAGGAGGCCCTCCGGTGGAACCCCAGATATGCCGAGGCCCGGCACCACATCGCGGAGATCCGGCTCAAGCTCAAGCAGTACGACGCCCGCAGCGAGGCCGAGAAGGCCATCGCCCTGGACCCGACCTATGCCCCGCCCTACCGGCTGATGGGGGACTGGTGGGACCAGATGCAGGACGACTATGAGAAGGCCATCCTGTGGTACATCCGGTATATGGCCATGCGTCCCCAGGACACGGAGGCGCGTCTCCAGATGGGCAGGCTCTACCTGAAGGCGCGGAACTTCGAGGGGACCACGAAGATGTTGATGGACTATGCCCAGCAGCACCCGGAGGAGATCCACATCCTGCCCATCCTGGCTCAGGCCTGCCTGGAGATGAAACGCCTGGATTGGGCGCAGAACTTCTATTCGCGTTACCTGGACGGGGTAGGTCCTCAGGAACGGGTGTTCTACGAGGACATCCGTCTGGTGGTCTACCCGGAGGAGCTAACCGAGTACGAGGCGGTGGTGAAGACCGGCCAGGGGGAGGCATTCCTGAAGCGCTTCTGGGCGAAGCGGGACCCGGACCTGATCACGCCGATCAACGAGCGCCTGCTGGAACACTACCGGCGCGTCTGGTATGCCCGGATGAACTTCTCGGCCCGGAAACAGCCGTGGGACCGCCGGGGGGAGGTCTACATCCGGTTTGGAGAGCCGGACCATCGGTCCCGGTCAGACCAGGCCAACTTCCAGCAGAGCCTGGCTGTGCAGCGCGTGAAGGAGTCGATGGCGCAGGACCTCTACGGCAAGAGCGCGGACATCGGGACCTACCTCGGGCCGGTCTATCCGCTCAAGGGAGGGCGGCAGTATGACTTTGCATTTACGACGGGTCAACAGGGGGCGCAGGAAATGGCGTTACTCAGGGCCGGAGCAGGCGACAGTCCTGAAAGAAGGAAACAACTCCTGAACGAGACTTCCATCGGCACGGACTTCAACACGACCGGTATGGGGGTGGAAGGGAACTTCTCCTCGACGGCCACGGCCCAGGAGGGGACCGAACTCGTGCCGTGGGAGACGTGGGTTTACACGAAGATCAACGGAGGGTTTGAGATCACCTTCACCGACGAATTCCAGAACGACAACTACGACTACGCGCCCCAGGTCCTGGATGCCCGCATCCCCCCGGATCGTCTGCGCCAGTTCAGTTGGTACGCCCCCCAGGCCGTCTTCCAGCGTGCCTCGGCGGTCACGCCGGACTACTATAGTCCGAAGATCGACGCCCCACCCCTCAAGTTCTACTACGACCTGGCCGACTTCCGGGGGAAGGACGGCCATAGCGCCCTGGAGGTCTACTTTGGTATCCCCCAGGTGATTGGACGCTACCTCCTGGAGCAGGACTCCACGCGCATGGTCGTGGACCGGCAGGTGGCCCTGCTCAATCTGGAGACCGGCGCGACCTTCCGCACCCAGAGCGAGCTGGCCTTCCAGGGCGCGGGCGACCTGACCCGGCAGCCGGGGGCCTTCATCCCCGACGTGGCCCGGCTGGAGGTCCCGCCCGGCAAGTATCGTCTGGAGGTCACGGCTAAAGACCGGCAGTCGGGCAGGATGGGGACCTATCGACAGGACGTGGGGATCGTGTCCTACGGGAAGGGGGCGCTGCGCCTGAGCGGCCTGGTCCTGGCCTGGCAGGTAGGCGAAGGGCAGGAAGGCGACAAATTCACCCGGCACGGGCTGCGCATCGTCCCCCTGCCCACGCGTACCTTCCGCAAGGGCCAGAACATCTTCGTCTACTACGAGGTCTACAACCTCAAACCGGACTCGACGGGCGTGACGCGCCACAGCGTCGAGTACACCCTGAAGACCGAGGCCGGCGGCGTCCTGTCCAGGGTCCTTCCTGGCTTCACCGGCGCGAAGCCGGAGGTGGCCGTGTCCCAGACCCAGGCCGGGCGCCAGGAGGCGGAGTACCGCTACATCGAGCTGGACCTGCAGGGACTGTCGCCAGGGAAGGGGACCTTGACGGTGACGGTGAAGGACCTGAACAGCGGCCAGGCCACGATGCGGGAACTGGTGTTCACGATGGCGGAGTAGGGAGAAAATGAATTTCCTCCCTACATAAGAGAAGCCCGGACAAGCCGGGCTAAAGATGTCTTTGAGTCCGCTTCAGCGGACTTTGTATCTGTAGCGCGGGAATTTATTCCCGCGCCATTCCCGCGCTACACAAGACGCCGGATCGGGAATTCATTCCCGCGCCAAACAAGGCGCTGGTTCGAAAACTCATTCCCACGCCATAACAGGAGGCCCGCCATGAAACGTCTATATCTGGTCTGCGCCCTCTGTCTGTCCCTTTCGTCTCCCTTGATAGCCCAGGATACGCCGGGAACGATCACTACGCTTGTAAAAGGGTTATCTACAAGTACATGGCCATATACTGTGGGCGTGGATGCAAAGGATAATATCTACATCGGCGATTCGGCAAACGTACGTCGCTTAAACTCTGATAATACTACAGGGCCTGTGTTAGGGGGCGATTCCAGTAACGGTATAATGAGTTTGGAAGACGGGGTTCCCGCTGTCAGAAGTATTCTAAGATCGTCAGTTCAGAGGGGACGGCCGCTCTCTGCTGGAATAGCTGTAGACGGCAGAGGCCATATTTATGTGGCCGACCCTGGCAACAACCGCGTTCGTCGCGTAGACACGAGTGGCATCATTTGGACCTTCGCGGGACCGACGATGACGGGCAATCAGTTTCAGCCTGCGCCCCAAGGCGGGTTTTCTGGGGACGGGGATTTAGCGACACAGGCTCTTCTGGATCGGCCTACGGACGTGGCGGTGGATGTACAGGGAAACATCTACATTGCTGATTCTGGAAATGGCCGTGCACGAATGGTCACCCCGGATGGTTTCGTCTGGACCGTCGCAGGGAGCGGGAGAGGCATGGAAAGCCCTTCAGGGGATGGAGGACCGGCCGCCAACGCAGCGCTGGTGACCCCCTACAGTGTGGCGGTGGACGTCAAAGGCAACATCTATATTGTGGACTTTGACACCCATCGCATCCGGCGAGTCAGCCCGGACAGAATCATAACCACAATTGCAGGCACAGGAAAGGGGGGGTTCTCCGGAGATGGGGGACCAGGGACGCAGGCCGCGCTATCCTTTCCCAGAGGGGTAGCGATAGATGGAGAAGGGAACCTGTACATCGCTGATTCGGGGAACAACCGGATACGCCGGGTGGACAGGGACGGGATCATCACGACATTTGCAGGGACAGGGCTTCTGGGTTCCTCTGGGGACGGTGGTCCTGCGACGGAGGCCACGCTTTACGACCCTTCTGATGTGGCCGTAGACCTCAAAGGGTATGTCTACATTGCCTTCAACGGCAGCAATCAAATCCGCCGTGTTAGTCCACTTAAGCCTTTGGAAGTCCCTTCCATTCATCTGCCTGTTTCGTCGATGGCTTTTGGAACGATAGATGCGGGTTCTACATCCGAGCAGACCTTTACGATCTCGAACACAGGCAAAGCCCCTCTGTCCGTGACGAGGATCGGCATTGAAGGGAAAGATACCAATCAATTTCAAGTGTCTCCAACCTTTGCGACAGTGGACACAGGGGCATCGCTGACTGTGAGGGTGCGGTTTTCGCCTGCCGCCGGGGGGACGAAATCCGCCTCGCTGGTGATCGAGCACAACGCGGCGGGGAGTCCTTCGACGTTCCCTCTGACGGGGTGGGGACCGGAAAAGTCCCGCGATTTCGACGGGAATAGCAGGATCGATTTCGACGACTTTTTCCTGTTCGTTGGCGCATTCGGCCAGTCGGTGACGGGAGGCTCCGAGAGGTACGATTTGGACTTCGACGGCAAGATCGACTTTGATGACTTCTTCCTGTTCGCCGAGAGGTTTGGGAAATAGCGCGTCCGTAGGGAGGAAATGAATTTCCTCCCTACATAAGAGAAGCCCGGCTACGCCGGGCTAAAAATCCTCAGTCCGCTTCAGCGGGCTTCGTAACCGTAGCGCGGGAATTCATTCCCGCGCCAAACAAGGCCCTGGTTCGAAAACTCATTCCCGCGCTACACCAGACGCCGGATCGGGAATTCATTCCCGCGCCATTCCCGCGCCATCTCCCCCTTTCCTTCAGAATGGTCGGGGGGATAGGTCTCTGTTGACTTCTCCCCTGTTTTTGGTTAGATTTCTGCCGCAGTGGTGATTTGCGGCCTATTGCAGCCACTCTAAATAAATCGCTAAAAAGTCCATCTGGTTGCTCCATCCCGCCGGCCCTGGGGGCCGGGAACCCTTAAACGTCCGTGAGGACGCTCAGGGGGTCGAAGCCCAGCCTGCGCTTTTTGGGGCGGGCTTTTTTTGTGTGAGGCGAGCAACCTTCTCCCAGAGGAACCTGCCCATGTCCGACAAAATGGAAGCCATCCTCAAGAAGCGCCCCGAGCCGGGGGCCGTCGTGGAGACCGTGGATGTCCCGCGCATCGGCCCGCACGACGTGCTGATCAAAGTCCGGATCACGTCCATCTGCGGCACGGACCTCCACATCTATTCCTGGGACCCGTGGTCCCAGAACCGCATCCGCCCCCCGCAGATCCTGGGCCACGAGTTCTGCGGCGACGTGGTGGAGATCGGGGGCGCCGTGGAGTCGGTCAAAGTCGGCGACTTCGTCTCCGCCGAGACCCACATCGTCTGCCACGTCTGCTTCCAGTGCCGCACCGGCCAGGCCCACGTCTGCCAGAACTGCAAGATCATCGGCGTGGACCGGGACGGCTCCTTCGCGGAGTACGTGTCCGTCCCCGAGCTGGCCGTCTGGAAGAACAGCCCGGACCTCCGGCCCGACCTGGCCAGCATCCAGGAGCCCCTCGGCAACGCCGTGCAGGCCACGCTCGTGGAGGACGTGGCCGGCAAGACCGTGGCCGTGCTCGGCTGCGGCCCCACCGGCCTGTTCGCCGTCGGCATCGCGAAGGCCTGCGGGGCCACGGCCGTCTTCGCCGCCGACGTGAACGACTACCGGCTGGACCTGGCCCGAAAGATGGGGGCCACCGAGGTCTACAACCCCAGGACGGGCCGCCAGTCCCTGGCCGACTGGATCATCGAGGCCAACGAAGGCTACGGCGTGGACGTGGTCCTGGAGATGTCCGGCAGCCCCGACGCGACCCGGAGCGCCTTCCGCGCCGTGCGCAACGGCGGCCGCGTGACCCTGTTCGGCATCCCGTCGAAACCCGTTGAACTGGACGTGGCCGAGGGCATCATCTTCAAGGGCGTGACCATTTACGGCGTCACCGGACGGAAGCTGTTTGACACCTGGTACCGGACCCGCTGGTTCCTGGAGTCGGGCGTCCTGGACGTCTCCCCCGTCATCACGCACCGCATGACCTTCGGCCAGATCGACGAGGCCATGGGCCTCATGGCCGCCGGCCAGTGCGGCAAGATCGTGCTCACGCCTTAAGGAGGCGTCATGGCTTACGAACGCTTCAAGGAACATCTCCTGCGCGAGTTGAGGGGGATCGAGGAGGCCGGCCTGCGCAAGACCGAGCGGGAGATCACCTCCCCGCAGGGGTCCGTCGTCACCACCGCCTCCGGGGACATGATCAACCTCTGCGCCAACAACTACCTCGGCCTGGCGGACCACCCCGACATCCTCGTCGCGGCCTCGGAGGGCCTCCGGACCCACGGGTTCGGCCTGGCCTCGGTCCGGTTCATCTGCGGGACCCAGGACATCCATCACCGGCTGGAACGCCGCATCTCCGCCTTTCTCGGCACGGAGGAGACCCTCCTCTACACCTCCTGCTTCGACGCCAACGGCGGCCTGTTCGAGACCCTCCTCGGCCCGGAGGACGCCGTCTTCAGCGACGCCCTGAACCACGCCAGCATCATCGACGGCGTCCGGCTCTGCAAGGCCACCCGGCACGTCTTCCGCCACGGCGACCTGGCCGATCTGGAGGAGAAGCTGAAGGCCGCGCAGGACGCCCGCTTCCGCCTGATCGCCACCGACGGCGTGTTCAGCATGCACGGGGACCTCGCCCCCCTCCCCGGCCTGTGCGACCTGGCCGACCGCCACGACGCCCTCCTGATGGTGGACGACTCCCACGCCACCGGCTTCCTGGGCCCCACGGGCCGGGGCACGCCGGAGCACTTCGGCGTGGCCCATCGCATCGACATCCTGACCAGCACCCTCGGCAAGGCCCTCGGCGGCGCGTCCGGCGGGTTCACGACCGGCCACAGGGAGATCATCGACCTCCTCCGCCAGCGGTCTCGGCCCTACCTCTTCTCCAACTCCGTCGCGCCCCCCATCGTCTGCGCGGCCCTGCGCGGGCTCGACCTCATCTCGGAGCGGCCCGACCTCCTCCGCCGGCTGGCCGACAACACCCGCCATTTCCGGTCTGACATGACCGCGCAGGGCTTCGCCATCCGCGAGGGCATCCACCCCATCGTCCCGATCATGATCGGCGATGAACGCCGGACCGTGGACATGGCCCGCGCCCTGAACGACCGGGGCATCTTCGTCGTCGGATTCAGCTACCCCGTGGTCCCGAAGGGCGAGGCCCGCATCCGCGTCCAGCTCTCCGCCGCCCACACCCCGGAACAGATCGACCGGGCCGTCCGGGCGTTCACGGAGGTCGGCCGCGAGGCGGGTTTGATAAAATAGACCCCTCCCCCTCTCCCAGAGGGAGAGCGATCTTTTCGGTCCTATAGAAGTCCTATAGATCCGATTCCAAGGCAGCGCGGCGTCGGAATCCCCCTCGACAATGGCCCTTTGGAGACAACGCCCCCCTCGCGGCCATCCATTCTCCGATCTGACAGGGGGAGCATTTACGCCGCGCTAAAGCCCCTCGCGGCGCCTGAGCGAGCGTCTTTCTTTGGTGCGACCTTTCTTGGACGAGCAAGAAAGGTCGCAATCCTGGGAGGATCTTCAGAACTCGGGAACGGTCACCCATCCCCACAACCATCAGGAATCCCATGCTCCGCATCGCCATCGCCGACTTCAAACAGGAATCCAACTCCTTCTCCCCTGTGCCGGGCGACTGGCCCCACTTCCAGCAGAGCGGCTACCTCCTCCGGGGGGCCGAAATCCTGGACCAGCTCCGGGGCACGGCCGCCGAGATCGGCGGCGCCCTCCGCGTCACCGACCCCCGCCGGGACATCGAGATCGTCCCCCTCCTCGCAGCCGGCACCGGCGCTTCGGCCGGCCCCATGCGGCGCGCCCTGTTCGACGCCCTCCTGTCCGACCTGCTCGACCGCCTGCGCGCCGCCGGCCCCCTGGACGGCGTCTACGTGAGCACGCACGGGGCCATGGTGGCCGAAGACCTCGACGACGCCACCGGCGAAGTCCTCCAGGCCGTCCGCCACGCCGTCGGCCCAAACCTGCCCGTGACCGCCTCCTGCGACCTCCACGCCAACGTCACCCGGCGGATGGCCGACGCCGTGAACGCCCTCGTGGGCTACCAGACCTTCCCGCACGTGGACCTGGACCGGGCGGGAGGGCGCGCGATGGAGATCCTGCTCGCGACCCTCGCGGGCGCCGCCCGCCCCGTGACGGCCCTCTGCCGCCTCCCCATGATCCTGCCCGGCGAGAACGGGGCCACCACCGAAGGCCCGTTCTCGGAAGTGATGCGCGAAGTCATCGCCCTCGAATCCGAGCCCGGCATCCTCTCCGCCTCCGCCTTCTCGGTCCAGCCCTGGCTCGACCTGCCGGACGTGGGGTGCAGCGTCGTGGTCGTGGCCGACAGGGACCCGGCCCTGGCCCGGACCCATGCCGAGCGCATCGCCGGCCTGTTCTGGGACCTCCGGGACCACTTCCCCGTGGCGCGGACGCCCCTCCGGGAGGCCCTCCATCGGGCCCTCCAGAGCGACCGCCGGCCCTTCGTCCTGTCCGACGGGCCGGACGCCCCCTCCTCCGGCAGCACCGGCGATTCCACGGAGATCCTGAAGGCCCTGCTGGAGATGCCCTTCGACAAAACAGCCCTCCTCAACATCGTGGACCCGGACGCCGTCGAACGCGCGATCCGGGCGGGCGTCGGCCAGACCCTCACCGTCTCCGTGGGGGGCAGACTCGCGCCAGCCTTCTTCTCGCCCGTCGAATTCACCGGAACCGTCCGGACGATCTCCGACGGCAGGTTCACGCACAAGGGCGCGGCCTATCGCGGGGTCGAATTCCAGCGTGGACGCACCGTCGTGCTCCAGTCCGGCCCCATCTTCCTGATGGTCATGGAACAACCCGCCCTCCAGTGGGACCCGGAACTCTACCGGTCCGTGGGCCTGGAACCCGCAGACGCCCAGCTCGTCGCCGTCAAATCCCCCACCGGGTTCCGCGCGGCCTACGCCCCCTTCGCAGCCGAGATCCTGATCCCCGACGTGCGGGGCATCGCCAGCCCGGACCTCCTCTCGTTTCCCTGGAGGCGCATCGGACGCCCGATCCATCCCCTGGACACCCTGAACACCTGGCGCACCCCTCCCATCGGCGGCGTGTTCATCGGGAGCCTCTAGGGCTAAGGACCTCCCCTCTCCCGCATCCTGAGCGGAGCGGCGTTAGCCGCGTAGTCGAAGGAGGGAGAGGGGCCGGGGGTGAGGGGGTCCTAAAATCGACCTTGACAGACCGCGCCTCAGGCGCTATGATATGGGAACCGACATGAGATACCCTGTGCTTTCGCTCTCGCTCGCGGTGCTCCTCTCGCTGACCCTGTCTCCGGGGGCGGGCATCCCCGATGCCCCGTCCGGCGCTCCAGGCCCCCGGGTCCTGCGCCTGGCCACGACCACCAGCACCGACGACTCCGGCCTGCTGAAGGCCATCCTGCCCGACTTTGAAAAGCAGGTTCGCGCCAGGGTGGAGGTGGTGGCCGTCGGCACCGGCCAGGCCCTCAGACTCGGCGCAAATGGCGATGTCGACGTGGTCCTGGTGCACGCCCGGCAGAAGGAGGACCGGTTCATCGCGGACGGGCACGGGGTGAACCGCCTGGACGTGATGCACAACGACTTCATCCTCGTCGGCCCCCCGTCCGACCCGGCGGGCGCGTCCGGGGCCCAGACCGCCAGGGAGGCCTTCGAGAAGATCGCGGCCAGTCGCTCCCCCTTTGTCTCGCGCGGAGACGACTCCGGCACGCACGCCAAAGAGAAGGAGATCTGGGCCTCCGCCGGCCTCGCCCCCGCCGTCGACGCCGGCTGGTACCTCTCCATCGGCCAGGGCATGGGCGAGACCCTGCTGTTCGCGAACGAAAAGGCCGCCTACACCCTCACGGACCGGGGGACGTGGCTGGCCCGGCAGTCCAGCCTTCCCGGCCTCCGGGGGATGGTGGGCGGAGCGACCATCGGGGAGAATCAGGACATCCAGCTGCTCAACCCCTATGGCGTCATCCCGGTCAACCCGGCCAGGCATCCCGGCGTCCACTTCGACCTGGCCGTCCGGTTTTCCGAATGGATCACCTCGGTGAAGGTCCAGCGGAGGATCGCCGACTTCGGCCGGAAGGAGTTCGGTCAGCCCCTGTTCTACCCGGATTCCGGGCCGTGGAAAGCGGCGCATCAGCGGTGATATGTCCGACACGCTCCTCCCCATCAGCATCCTCTCGCTCTACGTCTCCGGCCTGGCGCTGGCGATTGCGACCGCCATCGGCGTCCCGGTGGGGGCCAGGCTGGCCCTGCGCCCTGTGCCGGGGCAACGCTTCATCGTGCTGCTGATCTACACCGGCATGGGCCTGCCCCCCGTGGTGGTGGGGCTGTTCGTCTACCTGCTCCTGTCGCGCAGCGGACCGCTGGGGGGGCTGGGATGGCTGTTCACCCCTGCCGCCATGGTCGCCGCGCAGGTCGTGATCGCGCTCCCCCTGGTCACCGGGCTCACGCTGGCGGCCGTGGGGCGCGTGGACCCGGCCCTCCGTGCGCAGGTCCACGCGCTCGGCGCGACCTCCGCCCAGGTGATGTGGGCCGTGTTGCGCGAAGCCCGGTCGGGCGTGGGGGTCGCCATCGCCGCCGCCTTCGGCGGCATCATCTCCGAGGTGGGCGCGGTGATGCTGGTCGGCGGCAACATCGAAGGCAGCACGCGCGTCCTCACCACGTCCATTGTCCTGGAAACCCGAAAGGGGGACTTTGACCTGGCCCTCGCCCTGGGCGCGGTGCTGGTGGGGTTGACCTTCTTCTCGAATTTTCTGTTGCTGGGCCTGCAGGGGCGGGGGAACCGGTGAGCGTCTACCGACTCAGAGGGGTGCAAAGACGCTATGCCGGGAGAACGGTGCTGGATGTGGGCCATCTCGCCATTTCGCCCGGGGAGATGCTCGCGATCGTCGGCCCCAGCGGCGCGGGAAAGTCCACCCTGTTGCGCCTGCTGAACTTTCTCGAACCGCCGGACGCCGGGTCGATCCTCTTTGATGGGCAGCCTGTCCCGTCGTCCCCCCCGCTGGCCATCCGCCGGAGGGTGACGACGGTGTTTCAAAGGCCCGTGCTCCTCAACCGCTCCGTGCGGGACAACGTGGCCTATGGCCTGCGCCTTCGCGGTGAGCCGCCCGACGGACGCGTGGAGGAGATGCTGGCCCGGATGGCGCTCACCCCCCTGGCCAGGGCCCCGGCGCATCAACTCTCCGGGGGGGAGATCCAGCGCGTGGCCCTCGCCCGCGCCCTCGTCCTGCATCCGGACGTGCTGTTGCTCGATGAACCGACCGCCAACCTGGATCCCTATAACGTCGCGCTGATCGAATCCATCGTTCAGGAACAGAACGCAGGGCTTCGCGTCACCGTCGTCCTGGTCACGCACAACGTCTTTCAGGCCCGTCGCATCGCGGGACGGGTGGGACTGCTGCTCGACGGAAGACTGATCGAGATCGCCCCGGCAGTCGATTTCTTCGAACGCCCCGGGGACCCGAGGACCTCGGCGTTCGTGAAGGGCGAGATGATCTATTAAGAATTTTTGACCAGGACGCCACCCAGGAACCCTTATGAATGACCTTCCCGAAGTCCCCCGCCTGCCCGGTTACGCCTCGTACCTCAAGCAGTGGGCCCTCCTCCACTTCCGAAAGGCGTTCATCTGGTCTACGGGAGCACACCTGGTCGTCTTCGCCGCCTTCGGCATCTGGTGGCGTCTCTCGGGAGGGGCGCACCTGGAGCGCCGCATCGCCCTCCGCGAATGGCAGACCGCGCCCCAGCTCTTCCTCCGCAACGTCCCCGTCATCCTGCAGGAAGGCGGAGGCGGCGGGCCGGGGTCGATGGAAGCCCCGCCCGGTCCCGGCAAGGGAAGCACGCCGGTCAAGACGCCACCCCTGGCCATCCCCGTCCCGGTGGCCGACGACGAGGTCTCCAACCCGGAGGCCACCATCGCCACGCAGGAGGAGGCGAAGGTCGCGGCCATCGTCACGGACGAGAAGTCGGACACCTCCGGGGGCGGCGGAGGCGGAGGGGGCGGCGGAACCGGCGGAGGCTATGGGGGAGGCAGCGGGACAGGCGTGGGAGAGGGGGAGGGGTTCGGGAGTGCGGCGTTTCAGACGCCGCCCATCCCGGTGAAGCTCGTCATGCCCAGCATCCCCAGGTCCATGGGCAAGAAGGTGAGCGGCGTGAAGGTGATGGTCCTCGTCGATGAAGCCGGCAACGTGGTGGAAGACCAGGTGTTCGAGTCTTCCGGATTCGCGGCCCTGGACAGCCTCGCCGCCGACGCCGCCCGGCAAACGAGATTCATCCCCGCCAAGCAGAAGGGTAAGGTCATCAAGGCCTGGACCATCCTGGGCATCACGTTTACCAAGTAGGGGCGACCTACCTCGTACCCCCCCCAAAAAAACCAGGGGCGGCCCATTTGGGCCGCCCCTGTGCGTTTCCTGTGTCGCGTCCAGTCCTCGCGCCTACCGGATGCCTGCGTGAAAGTCGTGCCAGTCCTCCAGGGCGTTCAGCCGAACCGCGTCCTTGACCGACCCGTCGTCCTTCCGCCCGGCGTGGGCGAGGATGGATGTGCGGACGCCGTCTGAGTGGTTGTACCCGAGAATCGCGGCGTTCAACTGGTCCACGGCGCCACGGTCGAGCTTCCCGCCCTTCTGGGCCAGGACCCACTCCTCAAACTGCACGTACGTGGGGAAGCTCGACCGGAGGAACTGCAACGTGGCATCCCGGTTGAGCCCCAGGCCGTCCAGCACCATCTGGTCATAACCCTTGCCGCAGGCGTCGTGGCCCTCAGGCAACAGCCCCCGGGCATCCAGGAGCACTTTGCACCAGAGCCTGGGCAGGTGCAGGACCCCCAGCGGGCCCGCCACGCCGGAGCTGATCAGCGGAACAATCTTGTTGGCCATCTCTCTCCTCCTTGGTTTGTGAGGACAGCGGTGAACGACCTTCTCTCAATCGATGCCAGACAAGATAAGGGGATTTAGGGCCTGTGTCAAGATCATGTTTTGACGACTTCCGCTCCTCCCGTTTCATCAGCACCTGCTGGACTTCCACCTTCAACAGGTCCACGTTAGAGCTCTTGATCAGATAGGCGTCGGCCGCCTGGGTCACGGCGTTGTCCACCCCCCCGTAGGCCGAATAGATGATCACCGGCAGATCGAGCTTCAGCTCGATGATCCAGTCGAGGGTCTCGACCCCATCCAGCCCGGGCATCAGCAGGTCGAGCACCATCAGGTCCGGGAGTTCCTCCTTCACCTGCTGGAGCGCTTCCCGGCCGTCGGACACCGGAATCACGCGATAGCCCTCCTCCTCCAGTTCCATCTGGTAAAGCCTGCGCTGGTTCCGATCGTTCTCGACCAACAGGATGGTTTTCATGGCCCTCCTCCTATCGCATCTATTTTTTACGAGGGTCCGGTCCGTTGGGGCCCGATTCATCGTGCCCAATTTCTTATATCCTGGTATTTATTATATAGATGACTGCGCGTCCGTCCACGCCTATAAGGGGGGAGAGGCCCGTGGGAGACGCGCAGTCATCTCTTGATTGCGGTTAAAGCTACATTATTGCAACGGAGGAAACAATCGGGGAAATCCCGATTTAGAGGTTCGAAATCAGTAACGTCCGGTTAGGTTTTTGCTCAACAGAAATCAGGAGTTGATAAGAGGGAGAAGATGCGGTATCTCTTAGGGGAGAAGTCCAATACTCCCTATAAAACAAGGAGAAA
>SICM01000118.1 GCA_009694805.1 Candidatus Latescibacterota bacterium | reverse complement strand
CCCATCAAGATCAAAAAACACGGACGTCGTGCTATCAGCATTTTCCGGCTTGGTTTAGACCAACTCATGCATCTGATCAACAACGCTCAAGACTGCCTGAAAGATTTCCGATATTGCTGTCAACGATTACTGTCGTGTACTTAGCCTGGGCTGTCTTGCCCACGCTTCCTACCTGATCGGAGATGAGGAGACCCGGACGGCGGCCGTGGTGGACCCCCAGCGCGACATCGACCAGTATGTAGAGGACGCCCGGCGGCAGGGGCTCCAGATCCGCCACGTCTTTCTGACGCACTTCCACGCGGACTTCGTGGCCGGCCATCTGGAACTGCGGGACCGGGAGGGCACGAAGATATACCTGGGCGCACGGGGTAAGGCCGAATACGCCTTTACGCCGATGAAGGACGGGGATGAGGTGACGTTCGGCAAGGTCCGCCTCCGGGTCCTGGAGACGCCGGGGCACACGGTCGAGTCGATCTCGATCCTGGTCTATGACCTGGAGAAGAGCGACCGCGACCCGCAGGCCGTCCTGACGGGGGACACGCTGTTCATTGGGGACGTGGGGAGGCCCGACCTGCGGGCCTCCCTGGGCTGGTCGGCGGCGGAGCTGGGCGGCATGCTCTATGACTCCCTCCGGGAGAAGCTGCTCCCGCTCCCGGATGAGACGCTCGTGTATCCAACGCACGGGGCCGGGTCCGCGTGCGGGAAGAACCTGAGCACGGACACGGTCTCCACGATGGGGGTGCAGCGCCGCTACAACTACGCACTCCAGCCCATGACCAAGGAGGCGTTCATCCGGGTCGTCCTGGTGGATCAGCCCGATCCGCCCCCCTATTTCACCTACGATGCTGTGCTGAACACGAAGGAGCGGCCCACGCTCGAGGAGACGTTGGAGCGCGAGATGAAGCCGCTGCCACTTGGCGAGGCGCTCCGGCTGAAGGCAGGAGGGGCGCAGCTCTTAGACGTGCGGGACCCGGCGGACTTCGAGGGCGCTCATCTGGCCGGCAGTCTCAACGTGGGCCTGGGGGGGAAGTTCGCGACCTGGGCCGGGACGATCCTGGACGGGGAGCGCCCGATCGTGATCATCGCAGATCCGGGGCACGAGGAGGAGGCGGCGATGCGGCTGGGCCGCATCGGGTTCGACCGGGTGGCCGGGTACCTGGCGGGCGGGATGCAGGCCGTGGAGGCGCGCCCGGACCTCGTCCGGCGGACGGAGCGGGTGACGGCCGCGACGCTGGCGGAGCGGCTCACCTGGCCGGACCCACCGGTCGTCCTGGACGTGCGCACGGACCGGGAGCGGCAGGAGGGTCGGATCGAGGGGAGTCTCCACATCCCCCTGAACCACCTCCGGGAACGGATGCACGAGGCGCCTCGCGGGCGGAGTCTGGTGGTCACCTGCGCGGGGGGCTACCGGTCCTCCATCGCCGCGAGCCTCCTGGAGCAGCACGGGATCGAGGATGTCGCAAACCTGGTGGGGGGGATGGAGGCGTGGGAGACGGTGAGACCGCAGGGCGTAGAAAAATAGAAGCAGACCTCACCCTCCCCCGTCGCTGTACAGCAGGCCCTTGTTACCCCCTCCCCCTTCCCCACCTTCCGACAGCTTTCGCTGTCGGTCTCTCCGCATGCGGAGAGGGAGGGAATGGGTGGGTGAGGTCCGAATATAAATGGAGGAGGATATATGAGTCTGTATGAAACGGTCTTCGTGAGGCCCTGGCCCTTCTGGGCCGCCGGCGCGGGGATCGGGCTGTTCGTGATCGTGTTTGCGTGGTTCACCGGGAAGGCGCTGGGCGTGTCGACGGGCTATGGGACGTGTTGCGGGCTGGTCTCAAGGCTCAGCTTTTTCCGAAAGAGGCCCTACACGGACTCCTGGCGGCTCTGGTTCATCGCGGGCATCCCGCTGGGCGGGCTGGCCTCGGCGGCGTTGGCAGGTAAGCTGGCGTCGACGTTCCAGATGGGGATGTTCGAGGCGGCGGTCACGCCGAACCCGTGGGCGAAGGGGGTCCTGCTCCTGGTGGGCGGGGCGCTGGTGGGCCTCGGGGCCCGCTGGGCGGACGGGTGCCCCAGCGGCCACTCCATCGTGGGGGTGGCGCAGGGGGCCAGGTCGAGCATCCGCGCGACGATCGGGTTCATGGTCGGCGGCCTGGTCGTGACGAATCTCTTCTTCTGGCTCGTAGCATAGGAGGTCATCCCGTGGGACTACGTTTTCTGCTGTCCGGGGCCGTCTTCGGGTTTCTCCTCTCCCGCGGCCGGCTGACGGATTACGACACGATGATGGGGATGTTTCGCCTGACCGATCTCCACGTCATGGGAGTCATGGGCGTCGCGATCCCGGTGGCGGCGGTCGGGATCTTCCTGCTGCGCCGGGGCCGGGTGCGCGCGGCGACCGGGGGGGAGATCGAGGTCCACCCGAAGCCGGACCACCGGTGGGCGCCGGTGGCGGGGCTTGTTTTGGGAGCGGGGTGGGGCCTCACGGGGGTCTGTCCGGGGACGTCCCTCGCGCAGATCGGGGAGGGGAAGACCTACGCCCTGGTCACGGCGCTCGGCATCCTGGTTGGGACCTACGCCTATGGCTGGCTCAGATCGACCCCTGCTGAACATCTCGGGGAGGCCCTGGCCGGGGCCGTGGCGAAGGAGTAGCGGCTGCGAGGAATCGGGAAGAAACTCGTGAAGCGTGAAGCGTGAAGCGTGGGGAGGGGTGGAACGAGATACGAGATACGAATTACAACCGAGGAACCATGCCAAATGTCCGGCTGACGGCCTTCAGCCACGGCGCAGGCTGAGCGTGTAAGATAGGTCTTCAGGACCTGAAGGCGCACGTGCTGCGCCATCTTCCCAAGATCAGCGATCCGAATCTCCTGGTGGGCACGGAGACGGCGGACGACGCGGCGGTCTACCGGATCGACGACCGGCAGGCGCTCGTGCTGACGGTGGACTATTTCACGCCGGTCGTGGACGATCCCTACGCCTTCGGGCAGATCGCGGCGGCCAATGCCCTGAGCGACGTGTACGCGATGGGCGGGCGTCCGATGACGGCCCTGAACATCGTGGGGTTCCCGAAGCGGTCCCCGGACCTGCCGCTGGAGGTCCTGGGGGACATCCTGCGCGGCGGCTCGGACAAGGCGGCGGAGGCGGGTATCTTCATCGTGGGCGGGCACTCCATCGACGATGCGGAGCCCAAGTACGGCCTGTTCGTCGTGGGGATGATCGACCCGGACCGCATCCTGACGAACGCCGGGGCGCGGCCGGGGGACCGGCTGGTCCTGACCAAGCCGGTCGGGACCGGGATCATCAGCACGGCGATCAAACGGGGCGTGGCCCCGAAGGCCGTGATCGACCGGGCCGTGGAGGTGATGGCCACGCTCAACCGCGCGGCGTGCGAGGCTGCCCTGAAGGTGGGCGTGAACGCCTGCACGGACGTGACGGGCTACGGCCTCTTGGGCCACCTGCGCGGCATGGCCGCGGGCAGCCGCGTGGGGGCTGTGGTGCGCCTCGGGGGCGTGCCGGTGCTGCCCGGTGTGCGCGACCTGCTGGAACAGGACATGGCCCCCGGCGGCACGCACAACAACATGGAACAGTTGCGGGACGATGTGACTTTCGACCCGGCCCTGTCGGAGAACGACCGGCTCCTGCTGTGCGACGCGCAGACCTCCGGGGGGCTGCTCCTATCCGTGCATGGAGACCGGGTGGGCCGGTTGATCGAGGCGCTCAGGGCCGCCGGGACGCCCGCTGCCGAGGAGGTGGGGGAGGTGGTGGAGGGGGAGGCGGGGAAGATACGGGTGGTTCCGTAGATTCACCTCAGAGAAGGTAGAATATTAGGGAAATGCAAAATGCAAAATGCAAAATTAAAAGAGGGGAACTCTCGTTTTACATTTTACACTTTGCATTCTCCATTTTGCACTTTTGCTTTTTTCGGAGGTTCTTTTGTCCTACGCGATTGGGTCCTACCGTTTCGACGTCGAACGCTTCTTTCCCGACTCCCTGTTCCGGGCGATCACGAACGTCCGGGTGAAGCATCCGGAGGTGATCCTTGAGGAGGCCGTCGCCCGCCGACGCCGGTCCCGCCTGGTCGGGGATAACGGGAGGCTGATGATCCTCGCGGCGGACCATCCGGCCCGCCGCCTGACGGCCTCGGCGGGTGATCCCCTGATCATGGGCGATCGCCGCTCTTACCTCGGACGCCTCCTCCGCGTCCTCCTCAACCCGGCCTGCGACGGGGTGCTGGGCTCTCCTGACATTCTGGATGAGCTCCTGATCGTCGATCATCTGATCCGGCAGGTGGGAGGGGCGTCTCTGCTGGACGGTCGCCTGCTCGTGGGGTCCATGAATCGGGGGGGGCTGGCGGGTTCCGCGTTTGAGATGGACGATACCTTCACGGCGCACACGGTGGAGAGCATGGTGCGCTATCGTATGGACGGGGCCAAACTCCTGCTTCGGATCGACACGGCGGACCCGGCGTGTGTCCGCACGCTCACGGCGTCGGGGCAGGCGGTGACGGCGTGTCATCGCGCCGGGCTTCCGATGTTCCTGGAGCCGTTGCCGGTGCAGCGGACGCCGGAGGGCTACCGGGTGCAGAAGGATGCGACGGAGTTGATCAAGATCGTGGGGGTGGCGTCCGCGCTGGGGGAGTCTTCCTCGGGCACGTGGATCAAGATCCCTTACTGCGACGGGTACGAGGCCGTGGCCCGGTCCACCACGTGTCCGGTGCTGATGCTGGGCGGGGAGTCTCACGGCGATCCCTCCCCGGTCATTCGGGAGTTCGCGCAGGGGATGCGGGCGGGCGGGTCCATCCGGGGCGCGCTCGTAGGCCGGAACGTTCACCACCCGGGCGCGGATGACCCGCTCGCGGTCTCGATGGCCGTGACGGGTGTCGTACACGAGGGGCTGGATGCAGAGCAGGCGGTGGAGCGGTTGATGGGCGGGAGGGGGCAGGAGATGGATGCGATTGCGCAGTATTTTGAGTAAACTAAACTAAATTCCCCCACTTCCCCCCTATCGCTTTCCAACTTTTCTTGCTCGTGCAAGAAAAGTTGGACAAAAGAAGCACGCTCCTCAAACGCCGGAGGGGCTTTGGCGCGCCGCAACCTCAACGTTCTGTGGACGCACTGAAATTTGTGCCCCCGGCATGTGGGGTGCTTCTGCTGGACTCCGGTGGTGGGGGTTTCTGGCGGCGCGCCTGCTTTTGATCTGTACTATCACAGGAGTCTGTCATGCGTGTTCTGGTCGTTGGCGGAGGGGGAAGGGAGCACGCCCTCTGCTGGAAGTTGACGCAGAGTCCCAAGCTCACCCGGCTCTACGCCGCGCCGGGAAATCCCGGCATGGCGCAACTCGCCGAGTGTTTCCCTATCCCGGTGATGGACATCGACGGCCTGGTCGCCCTGGCGCAGCGGGAGCGGATCGACCTGACGGTCGTGGGGCCGGAGGACCCGATGGCCGCCGGGATCGCGGACCGGTTCGAGGCCGAAGGGCTCCGGGTTTTTGGTCCCTCACAACGGGCTGCGGAGATTGAGTCGAGCAAGGCGTTTGCACTGGGACTGATGCACAAGTATGATATCCCGACAGCGGACTACGCGGCCTTCACGGACCCGGAGCAGGCGGAGGCGTACCTGAAACGGAAGCGTCCGCCCTTCGTGGTGAAGGCGGACGGCCTGGCCGCCGGGAAGGGGGTGGTCATCTGCCCCACGATCGAAGAGGCGCGGGAGGCTGTACACGAGATGATGGTCCAGAGGCATTTCGGGGACTCCGGGGGCACGGTCGTGATCATGGACTACCTGGAGGGGGAGGAGGCGTCCATCCTCGCGGTGACGGACGGGGAGGACATTGCGGTGCTCGCCCCGGCGCAGGACCACAAGCGGATCTTCGACGGGGACCGGGGGCCGAACACGGGCGGCATGGGGGCCTATGCCCCGGCCCCGGTCGTCACGGATGCGGTGCTGAGTGATGTCCGGGAGCGCGTCCTCCTTCGGACCCTGCGGGCGATGAAGGCCGAGGGGCGGCCCTATAAAGGTGTGCTGTATGCAGGGATCATTTTGACTGCTGACGGGCCGAAGGTGATCGAGTTCAACTGCCGGTTCGGAGACCCGGAGACGCAGGTGGTCCTGCCCCTGCTGGAGGCGGACCTGCTGGACCTCTTTCTAGCCGCCTGTGAAGGCCGCGTGAAGGAGGTCTCCCTTCCGTCTCCCCGCCGGGCCTCGGCGTGCGTGGTCGTCGCGTCGGAGGGCTACCCCGGAGACCACCGGAAGGGGCGTCCCATCTCCGGGCTGGAAGAGGTGGAACGGATTCCGGGCACGGTTGTGTTTCACGCGGGGACCGCGCAGAAAGAGGGGCGGATCGTGACCTCCGGTGGCCGCGTCCTGGGCGTCACAGCCATCGCGGACGACCTCCGGTCGGCCATCACCCGCGCTTACGAGGCCGCCGGGCAGATCCGCTTTGACGGCGTGTATTATCGCAAGGACATCGGACATCGGGCGTTGAAAAGAACGTGAGAGACAGCAGCCCCCAGCCCTCCCCCAAACCCAGGGGCAAAGCCCTGGTCGCCCCCTCCCTCCCCCACGTGGGGGTGGAAGGGGGGTGTCCCTCAGCATTCAGCACTTATATTCCTGTAGAAAGGGTTTCTGATGAGCACCCCTGTTGTCGGTATTCTCATGGGCAGCGCCTCGGACCAGAACACGATGCAGAAGGCCGCGGACCTGCTCCAGGAGCTGGGCATCCCCTACGAGATGAATGTCTGTTCGGCGCATCGCAACCCGGACCGGACCGCTGAATACGCGAAGACCGCGGTCACCCGGGGGCTGAAGGTCCTGATTGCGGGCGCGGGGCTGGCCGCGGCCCTGCCCGGCGTGCTGGCCGCGCACACCCCCCTCCCGGTCATCGGCGTGCCGATCGGGGCCGGGCCGCTTCAGGGCCAGGACGCCCTCTACGCCATCGTGCAGATGCCCCCCGGCATCCCGGTGGCCACGGTCGGGATCGACAATGCCCGGAACGCCGCCGTGCTGGCCGCGCAGATCATCGCCCTGTTCGACGAGGGGGTCCGGGAGCGGGTGCTGGCGTATCGGAAGAAACTGTCGCAATAAATCCTCATGAACTGCCAAGGACGCCAAGCAGACCCAGAGAAAGGAACCTCATGCCCAAGAAGAAGCCGAATCTGATCCTGTTCGGGGTGGACAGCCTCCGGGCCGATCACATGAGCTGTTACGGGTACCCCCGGCAGACGACCCCCCACATTGACAATCTGGCGTGGGAGGGGGTGCTGTTCGAGCGCAACTACTGCCCCCACGTGCCCACCACGTCGGCCTATGCCTCGATGCTGACGGGGATGGACTGCTTCTCCACGCAGGTCGTGGCCCTGCGCCACCAGGGGGGGCTCACGCCGGACGTGCAGACGCTCCCGGAGATCCTGAAGGCCGCGGGCTACGCCACGAGCTGCGTCGGGTTCTCCGGGAACCCGAGTTCGCGCGGGTTCGACACGTACCTGGACTACACGGCGTGGGGGAAGTGGGAGGAGCGGCCGCTGACCAAGGCGCACAACCTGAACGAGGTCACGGTCCCCGAACTGGAGCGGCTGGCCTCCGGCAAGCAGCCGTTCTTCCTGTTCCTCCGGCACATGGACCCCCATTCCCCCTATCTCCCCCCTGCGCCGTTCGACCGGATGTTCTACAGCGGGAACGAATGCGACCCGTCGAACCGGTCTATGGACCCGGTGATGGCGTTCAAGCCGTTCTGCGACTACTTCGCGAGCTGGATGCCGCCGGGCATCACGGACACGGACTACGTGGTCGCGCAGTACGACGGGGAACTCGCCTACATGGACGCCTGCATCCAGCGCCTGCTGACGCGGGTGGAGGAGCTCGGCCTGGCCGAGGACACGTTGATTGTCCTGAACGGGGACCACGGGGAGACGCTGATGGAGCACGAATGCTACTTCGACCACCACGGCACGTACGAGCCCACGCTCTCCGTCCCGCTGATCCTGTGGTGGCCGGGACGCCTGCCGGAGGGGCGGCGGGTGCCGGGGATCACGCTGCATCAGGACCTGGTCCCCACGCTGCTGGAACTCCTGGGGGTGAAGACCAAGATCCGGTTCGACGGGAGGAGCCAGATGCCCCTGGTCCGGGGCGACCGCGCCTCGAACCACTCCGACTTCTACACCACGGAATGCACCTGGATGCGCAAGCACGGCTGGCGGACGCCGGAGTGGAAGCTGATCGAGGCGCTGGAGCCGGACTTCCACTTCAAGCCGCAGACGGAACTCTACAACCTCGTGCGGGACCCCGGCGAGCTGGTGAACCTGGCGGAGAAGGAGCCGGAGATCGTGGCCCTGCTCCGGGGACGCATGGAGGCGTGGATCGCGAAGCGGGAGCGGGAGACGGGCAAACCGAACCCGATGTTCACCAACCTGCACTGGCACGGGATGAAGGACCGGGGGCCGTTCCACACGTCTCAGGAGGCCTACGACACGCTGCACATCGGGTCGCCGGGGACGGCGCAGAGGCTGCAGGCGAGGGATGGGAAGGGGCAGGGGGCGGAGAAGAAGGGGAAAGGGAAGGGGAAGAAGGCGGGGAAGTAGGATCGAATATCGCGCAAGGAGGGCAACCGTGCGTCCATTCCACAACTACCAGGAACTGTTGAAGGCCGTCGAAGCGCGGGGGCATCGGACCCGCGTGCTGGGCTATGCGCCCGACCGGTCTCCCATCGTCGCCGTCAAGGTGGGGGGGACTAAAAAGCCCGCCATCTTCATCAGCGCCGGGAGTCACGCGACCGAGCAGGCCGGGGTCACTGCGGCGGTCGAGCTGATGGACCGCCTCCAGACCGAGCACGAGGTCTACATCGTCCCCGTGCGGGACCCCATCGGGCTGAACGGCTACCGGTATGCGTTGAGTCTGAGTCTGGGGCAGGAGCCGTCGATCCGTTCCGTCGGGGAGGCCGAAGCCCTGTTGCGCGAGCGAGGCGAGGTGCTTCTCGACAAAGACGACACCCTGCTGGTCGTCCTGGGCGAGTACGGCTATTCCAACCGCGTGCTTTACAATCGGTTCCCGAAAGGGGATCCGATCCTGGACCCGCTCCGGGGTCGCCGCGTCTTCTTCCCGTCCCGCGCTGAGGATCAGGAAGGGGCAGCGCCGCTGGAGCGCGCCTACACCCTCGTCGTCAGCCTGGAGGGGGAGGTGCTGCACCTGAACCGGTTCCACGACACGCCGTGGGCGCCTTCGGAGGTCCGCTGCGCCCGCCTGTTGATGGCCGAGATCCAGCCCGGTCTGACGCTGGACCTGCACGAGCACGGCGGAGACGCGTACTGGATGTCCGCCCGCCACCAGCGCAACGACGAGGACGAAAAGTGGGAACAGGAGATGGCCGGGGAGGCGGTCCGGGCGGTGACGGACTCCGGGTCCAGGATCGTGGACGAAAGCTACTCGCCGGGCTCTTTCTTCCGGAAGCTCCAGCCGGGCGTCTTCTGGCTGGAGGCTGCGGTTCGCGGCGAAGGCCTGAACCTGGTGGACTATGCCGCGCACACGTACGGCCCTGCCTTCACCGTGGAGACCGGCATGCGCCTGCCCTTTGAGGAGCGGGCCCAGACGTCCATGCGGGTCGCCCAGGCCGCCATCCGGGTTTTTGGGCAGCGTTACGCATAATCAAGACAGACTCTCAAGAGGAGGCTTGCGGTGGCGAACCTGCGCTTTGCCGCTCCGAAGGAGCGGCGCGTGGCCGTGGTCACGGGCGGGGGCCGGGGGATCGGTCGGGCCTGCGCCCTGCGGATGGCCGGGGAGGGCCGGGACCTCGTGATCGCGGACGCGGGAGACTTCGGGGCAGACGTGGTCCCGGAGGTGGAGGCGCTCGGCCAGCGCGCGCTGTTCGTGAAGACGGATGTGGCGGATGAGGGGTCCGTACAGCGGATGGTCGCACAGGCGGTCGAGGTCTTCGGGCGGCTGGACATCCTGGTCTGCTGCGCGGGCATCCTGGGGATCGAGGCCCCGTTCTTCGAGCAGTCCGCCGCGCAGTTCGAGAAGGTGATGCGGATCAATGTCTATGGCGTGTATCACGCCCACCAGGCGGCCATCCCGCACATGCTGGCGCGGGGGTGGGGGCGGTGCGTCACGATCACGTCCGGGGCGCGGCACGCGGCCACGAACCAGGTGCCCTACGGGGTGTCCAAGGGCGCGGTCTACTCGTTCATCGGGGCGCTGGGCAACGCCTATCCGAAGCAGGGGGTGTTCGTGAATGGCCTGGAACCGGGCCGGGCGCTCACGCAGATGGTGGTCCCCCGGTTCTCGCCGGAGTTCCTGGCCAACCCCGGAAACCCGATCGGGCGCTACGCGGACCCGGAGGAGATCGCCGAGGTGGTCGAGTTCCTCTGCTCGGAACGGAACACGTACACGACCGGGGCGGTCTGGAGCGTGAAGGGAGGGACGGGATGACGCCGCCTGGGGCGGTGGACCGGCGGCGGGTCCTCGATTTCACGGCTCCGTAGAGACAAATTTTCCAATTTTGCACGCGCGTGCAAAATCTCCAATTGTGCCCCCGGGGGCACAATTGAGGGGGTTTTATTCGCCTATCATTTTTCGTATGCAGAGATTGGATTAAGTGTTTGTAAAAATTTATATTAACGAAACTTCTATGCCTTATGATTTCTTCCGAAAAAGAGTCTGGAGAATTTTTTTGCTTGACTAATGCGGAAAAAATATGTATTAATAGTGTATTAACAATTCATTAATTCCACAAAAACGAAGCAAAATTCTCTTCAGAAGGAGCTGAAACGTCATGCCCAGACTCACCATTGAGTTCCCCGAACAGGCCAACGAAGTCCTCAAGAACCTGGCCAAGAAGGACGAGACCACGAAGGTGGACGTGCTCCGCCGGGCGCTGGCGCTTTACAATTTCGTCCACAAGGAAGCCATCGACAAGAATCTTAAGCTCTCAATCACGGATGACAAGGACACGATTCTCAAGGAGATCGTATTCCCTTAATTGCTTGATCGTCCTTTCTGTTGCCGTTCACCCTGCTGGCCGATTGTACTTCCGAAGTGTGGGAAAGGAGCGTGAATCGTATGCTCAGAATCACCGTCGAGTTTCCCGACCAGGTCAACGATAGCCTCAAGGATCTGGCATCGCAGGACCGTACCACGAAGCTGGACATGCTCCGCCGGGTTCTGGCTCTTTGTAACCTTGTCATGAGCTTAAAGCTCTCGATCACGGACGACAAGAACAAGATCATCAAGGAGATCGTATTCCTCTGATGATCTGGTTGCCCTTTCTGTTTTGGCGTGGTACAGGGAGAAGCAAAAATGAGTCGGGAACCTGTCCTTTACATCGGCACCGCAGCCCCGCTGGTCGAAATGGCCCGCGTGTGGCTGGCGAAGACGCCGGGCGACAGCGAGGCGGAGCGCCGGGAGAAGTCGAGGGCGTTTCCTCACGACAGGATCGGCGCTTACGATCTGTCTTTCCCGAGGTACCCCGACCTTTCGGACCTCGCGTTTTGCACCGGCATGCAGGTCAGCGAGGAGCGCGTCTGCACAGAGGTCAACAAGTGGGCTGGAAACCCTCCTCGTCTGGTGTCCAACCGGAATGAAGCCATTGGCCCGATAGACCATCGTAAAGCCCTGGCCGAACTCCGAAATGCGCTTCAGGACCAGCCTGTCCAGATCATCTCCCGCATCGGTCTGACCCTCCAGCAGTTCCAGCGCGACCTGTCCGACATCCGCCCCGAACTCGTGCTCCTCGACTGTCACGGCACAGAGGAAGGCTTCCTTTTGTTTGAAGATGGCCGGGCGTTGGCGGACTTCATCCCCGGCGAACGCCTGTTTCCTCTGCTGAAACCTCGTCCCCGCGTCCTGTTCCTGGCCGCCTGCCATTCGGAAACTGTGCTCACACGCGCCAAAGCGGAGGCTGATTGGAGCGATAGCGTCATCGTCCACGTGCTTGGAGAAACGCCCATCGAGGTCACGGCCTGCGTGGCGTTTCAGTCCATGCTTTATGCGGAACTCCTGCGCGGGGAGACCGCCGGGGAGGCGTTCGACGCGGCAAAGCGGTATCTGGCAAACGATCCGATACTCGGCGATCTTTCCGTCGCCATTCAGGAAATTGCGCCCAGCGCAAAATTCCGGATCAACGAGGCCGGGCGTGATGTCCGGTTGCCTCCGACAGCGTCTGTCGAGGCTCCGCCAAAGGATGTGTCTCCGCCGTCCCCCCGGCGCTCCGCGATGATCCGGCGCACGTCCGACCGCTTCGTGGGAAGGCGGCGGGAGATGGCGCAGGTTATCGACGCCTTGCTGCCGGTGCGCGCGGGGATCGGACGGGGAGAGCAACGCATTGTCACCCTGACCAAAGAGGGCGGCATCGGCAAGACAACGATGGCGACGGAGGTCTCCGATTGGGCCGGTGAGCGCGGTCTGTTTCCAGGCGGCGTCTTCGAACTGTCCTGTGAGCGGTTCACGACGGACCAGGAGCTTCTGACGGGGCTGCTCACGCTGTTCGGCGTCCCTCCGGCGGACCAGCGCGGAGACCTGCTTGCGCTGCTGACTGCTGTCCTTCCTCAAGTCATCCCCCAGGGTCAACCTGCCCTGCTCCTGCTGGACAACCTGGACGACCTGTTCGGGCAGCATACGCCCCGCGAGGTGCGGGACCGGGCTACGGCGGCCCTGGAGACGGCGCTGACGGTGGCATCGGACCTGCGAATTCTGGCGACCTGCCGGTGGCCGCTCGGTCTGTCGGACTACGAGACGGAGCAGGAGGTCATCCCGATGGCCGAGGACGAGGCCCGCGACGTATTTGTTTCGCACCTGGACTCTCCGGCTCCGGCGCACTTGTTTGAAATACAGGAGACGTGGGAACAGCCGGACAGTATTATCCGGCAGATTGTACAGATGTCCGGGCGACACCCGCAATCTTTACAACTGCTGGCCCGGCAGATGCGCCGGAAGGGGATGACCCTGGAGAAGCTGCGCGACGAGGCCCATGAGGACCTGTTGAAGGTACTCACCCACCCCTTCGCCCAGGACGACGAGAAGGACCGGCTCAAGAAGGTGGAGGTGTCCTACGAACTCTCCTACCGGCATCTGAGCGACCATGGGAAGCGCCTGTTTGAGAAGCTTTCCCGACTGCCGGGCGGGGTCTGGTGCGGGAAGTTCGCGGAACACTCCCTGGATTGGCACAATTTGCTCGGCGAAGGCTGGCGCGAGACGCTCGAAAAAGAACTGGACTATTTCGCGCTTGTCCACTATGAGCCGGATGGTCCTGGCGGAGAGACGGGCGTCTTCGAGATGCTGCGCCCGATGCTGGAGTTCGCGTGGAAGAAGTATGAGGCCGCCAAACATGGGGAGTGGGAGAAGACCTGGATCGAATTCTGGCGTCAGCGTGTGGGCGCGTGGGACGAATGGATATCCGGGCGGCTGCCGGATGAGGCCGACGTGCCGGAGGACCAGCGGGGGGCGGCGGGCGCTCGTCAGCAGCAGCTTGCCACAGCCCTGTTTGCGCGGACCAAGGCGAACTGGCTGGCGGTGTTTGAACACGCTGCGAAGACGGACGGCCCTCTGACCCGCTGGTTCCTCCTGGAACTGGTCACGTTCTGCGAACTCAGTGGCCAGCGCATCCTGCTCAGGACCCTGGCGCAGCAGGCTGTGACTGTTTTGCACGCCTCCGGGCCGGAGGAGAATTTGGCCTCATGTCTTGTCACGCTGGGCAATGTGCAGCGTGATTTGGGAGAACGGGAGGAGGCGAAAGAGAGCTATCAGGAGGCGCTGGAGATTTACCGGCGCTTTGCGAAGGTTCATCCTGCGGCGTTTGATCAGGCTGTGGCGATGACGCTGAACAACCTGGGCACGGTGCAGGGTGATTTGGGGGAGCGGGAGGAGGCGAAAGAGAGCTATCAGGAGGCGCTGGAGATTCAAAGGCGCTTGGCGGAGGTTCATCCAGCGGCGTTTGATCAGGATGTGGCGATGACGCTGAACAACCTGGGCACGGTGCAGCGTGAACTATGTGAGTGGGAAGCTGCACGTAAATGCCTTATCGAGGCGCTGGAGATTCAAAGGCGCTTGGCGGAGGTTCATCCGGCGGTCTTTGATCATGCTGTGGCGACCACGCTGGATAACCTGGGCAATGTGCAGCGTGCTTTGGGAGAACGTGAGGAGGCGAAGGGGAGCTATCAGGAGGCGTTGGAGATTCGGAGGCGTTTGGCGCAGGTTCATCCAGCGGCGTTTGATCAGGATGTGGCGACCACGCTGAACAACCTGGGAGTTGTGCAGCGTGATTTGGGAGAACGGGAGGAGGCGAAAGAGAGCTATCAGGAGGCGCTGGAGATTCAAAGGCGCTTGGCGGAGGTTCATCCAGCGGCGTTTGATCAGGATGTGGCGGGCACACTGAACAACCTGGGAGTTGTGCAGCGTGATTTGGGAGAACGTGAGGAGGCGCTGGAGATTTACCGGCGTTTGGCGAAGGTTCATCCGGCGGCGTTTGATCAGGATGTGGCGATGACGCTGAATAAGGGCCTATGACGGAGTAACTGACTAATTCCATTTTCAAGTATTAGGGTGAATCGTGTAGTTCCAGTCCTCGCGAAACAGATGAGGCTTCAGTTTGATCCGGGCCATTTGCTCATCGGTCACGAAGACACCGGCAGGATACCGA
>SICM01000007.1 GCA_009694805.1 Candidatus Latescibacterota bacterium | reverse complement strand
GTCCCAGCCAGGAGGCAGGAAAAGAGGCCCGCGTCCTTCCTGGAGACGGCTGGGAGCAAGATTCAAATAGAGTTTCTGGGGGGGATATTCTCAGATTCTCGAACCTCTGTCCCGCAATAAGTTATCCCTAAACCGATCACGAATGCTGAACGCTATTCTTTCAGAAAGGAGACCACGCTCGTGAAGATAGAGGTCACGATCAACGGGGAGCGCCACAGCCACGACGTGGAGCCCCGGCTGCTGCTCGTCCACTACCTGCGGGACGTGGCAGGGCTGACCGGGACGCACGTGGGCTGCGAGACGAGCATCTGTGGCGCGTGTACGGTGATGCTCGACGGCGCGGCGGTCAAGTCCTGCACGCTCCTGGCCGTCCAGGCGGACGGCGGAGAGATCACGACCATCGAAGGCCTGGCGAAGGACGGACAGCTCCATCCCATCCAGGAGGGGTTCTGGGAGCGGCACGGCCTGCAGTGCGGCTTCTGTACGCCGGGGATGATCCTGGCCTCCCACCAGCTCCTGAAGCGCAACCCGAACCCGACGGAGGCGGACATCCGCCACGGCATCGAGGGGAACCTCTGCCGTTGCACCGGCTACCAGCACATCGTCGAGGCCGTGCAGTACGCGGCGGAGAAGATGAGGAAATGATATCATAGATTGGCGTCTAAAAGCCCGGATCAATAGAGGGCGGCCCTCCGTGGCCGCCCAGCGATCCATACCAGGTGAATATGTCGCACGATCCGGGCCAGGTTGCGCCAGTTAAGGAGGCTTTTCATGCCCATCAGCAAGTCCGTAGGGGCCAGGATCAAGCGCAGGGAGGACCCCCGGATGATCCAGGGCCTCGCCCACTACGTCGATGATATCAACCTCCCCCATACGCTCCACATCGCCATCCTCCGGAGCCCCTATGCCCACGCCCGCATCCAGAAGATGGACGTCGAGGCAGCGCGAAAATACCCGGGGGTGGTGGCGGTCGTGACGGGTCGGAGCATCCAGGACAGGGTCGGCCTGGTCCCCTGCGCCGCCGTCTTCCCCGGCATGAAGACCCCGCCCCACCGCGTCCTGGCCCTGGACAAGGTCTGCTTCGTCGGGGAGCCCGTGGCCGCCGTGGTGGCCCGGGACAAATATGTCGCGCGGGACGCCGTGGACCTCATCGAGATCGACTACGACCCGCTCCCGACCGTGGCCTCCGGGGAGGAGGCCCTCCGGCCCGGCGCCCCGGTCATCCACGACGAGCTGGGGAAGGACAACGTCGCCTTCACCTGGGAGATCGCCGGCGGAGACGTGGAGCGCGCGCTGAAAGAGGCGGACCGGGTCGTCAAACAGCGGTTTGTACACCAGCGGCTGGCGCCCGTCCCGCTGGAGCCGCGCGGGGTCCTGGCCCACTACCTGCCGGGGGAGGATCAGTTGACCGTCTGGTCCTCCACGCAGATCCCGCACCTCCTCCGCACGCAGCTCGCCATCATGCTCAGGATGGCCGAGAACCGGGTGCGCGTGATCGCCCCGGAGGTGGGCGGGGGGTTCGGGTGCAAGCTGAACGTCTACGCGGAGGAGGCGCTGGTCGCGCACCTGGCGACCTGGCTCAAGCGGCCCGTCAAGTGGATCGAGGGCCGGCGGGAGAACCTCCTGCACACCATCCACGGCCGGGATCAGACAGGCGAGGTGGAGGTGGCCGTCAAAAACGACGGGACCATCACAGGCCTCAAATACACGGTCGTGGCCGATGTGGGGGCCTTATATCAGCTCCTGACGCCCGCCATCCCCACGCTCACCGGCCTGATGCTCTGCGGGTGTTACAAGATCCAGAATGTCTCCATGAAGCTGACAGGCGCCTTCACGAACAAGATGGCCACGGACGCCTACCGGGGGGCGGGCCGGCCCGAGGCCACCTACATGGTCGAGCGGATGGTGGACATCGTGGCCGATGAGCTGAACATGGACCCCCTGGAGGTCCGGCGGAAGAACTTCATCGCCCCGTCGGAGTTCCCCTACACCACCGGCACGGCCGTCATCTACGACAGCGGCGACTACACCGCGGCCCTCGACAAGGCCCTGTCTATCGTGGATTACAGAGCGTTGCGGGAGGAGCAGGCCAGGCTCCGGACGCAGGGCCGCTACCTCGGCATCGGGTTCTCCACCTATGTGGAGATCTGCGGGATGGGCCCCTCCAAGGCCATGCCCGCCGGGGGATGGGAGAGCGGGGCCGTGCGGGTGGACCCGACCGGAAAGGTGACGGTGCTGACCGGGGTCTCGCCGCACGGACAGGGGCAGGAGACCACCTTCGCGCAGATCATCTCGGACGGCCTGGGCGTGGGCATCGACGACGTGCGCATCCTGCACGGAGACACGGATGCCGTGCAGTACGGCATCGGGACCTTCGGGAGTCGGGCCACGGCCGTCGGGGGCACGGCGATGGTCCTGGCCATGGAGAAAGTGAAGGAGAAGGTTGTCAAGATCGCCGCCCACCTGCTCGAAGGGAATCCGCAGGACATCGTGCTGGAGGACGGGAAATATTTCGTGAAGGGCAACCCCACGAAGGCCCTGGCCCTGTCGGACATCTCCCTGGCCGCGCACGTGGCGAACAACCTGCCGCCGGACACGGACCCGGGGCTGAACGAGACGCACTTCTTCGAGCCCTCCAACTTCACCTATCCGTTCGGGACGCACGTCGCCGTGGTGGAGGTGGACGCGGACACCGGCGAGGTGGAGATCCGGCGCTACGTGGCCGTGGACGACTGCGGGAAGATCATCAACCCGATGATCGTGGAGGGGCAGATCCACGGCGGGATCGCGCAGGGGCTCGGCCAGGCCCTCTACGAGGAGGTCGTCTACGACGAGAACGGACAGATGCTCACCGGCTCGCTCATGGACTACGCCCTGCCCAAGGCCCACAACTTCCCGAAGTTCGAACTGGCCAGCACCGTGACGCCCTCGCCGGTCAACCCCCTCGGCGTCAAGGGGGTGGGGGAGGCCGGGACCATCGGCTCCACCCCGGCGATGGTCAACGCCGTGGTGGACGCCCTCGCGCCCTTCGGCGTGCGCCACATCGACATGCCCATGCGCCCGGAGAAGATCTGGAGATTGATGCAGAAAAGGGAGGGTCGGCCATGATTCCCAGCGCGTTCGACTACTATGCCCCGAAGACGCTCGCCAGGGCCGTGGCCCTGCTCCAGCAGCACGGGGAGAAGGATGCCAGGGTGCTGGCGGGCGGCCACAGCCTGCTCCCGCTGATGAAACTCCGCCTCGCCCTCCCCGGCGCGGTCATCGACCTGGGCCGTGTCCCCGGCCTGAATGCCGTCAAGATGTCAAAGGGGAAGATCGCCATCGGGGCGATGGCGACCCACTATCAGATCGAGAGTTCCGACCTGCTCAAGAAACGGTGTCCGCTCCTGCCGGAGACCGCCGGGGAGATCGGCGACGCGCAGGTCCGCAACCGGGGGACCCTGGGCGGAAGCCTGGCCCACGCCGATCCCGCCGCGGACTGGCCCGCGGCCATCCTGGCCCTGGACGCGGAACTGGAGGTCGTGGGACCGGGCGGGAAGCGGACGATCGGGGCCGCCGACTTCTTCGTCGATCTCCTGACGACCGCCCTGGCGCCGGGGGAGATCCTGTCGCAGATCCGCGTCACCGTGCCCCCGAAGCGTTCGGGGGGCGCCTACGTCAAGATGCGTCAGGCCGCGTCGGGGTTCGCCCTCGTGGGCGTGGCCGCCCAGGTGACCAGGGACCGGGACGGGAGCTGCGCCGCCGTGGCCATCGGCATCACTGGCACATCGAAGATGGCCTTCCGGGCCCGCGCCGCGGAGGAGGCCCTCCGGGGAAAACGCCCGGATGAGGCGGCCATCCGCGCCGCTTCCGGGCTGGCGACCGAGGGCATCGACGAGTTCCAGGAGGACATCCACGCCTCCGCCGACTACCGGAGACACCTGACGCAGGTGCTGACGCAACGGGCCCTGACGAAGGCCGTGGAGCGGGTGAAGTGATCGGAGAGCGGCCCTCACCCCAGAAAGGTTCATCTTGAAAATCGAAGGCACCTACACCATCAAAGCCACACCCGACCGCGTCTATCAGGCCTTCACGGACCCGGCCATCCTCCAGAAGTGCATGCCGGGCTGCGAGAAGCTGGAGACCACGGAGGAGAACCACTACGACATCGCCCTGAGCGTGGGCGTGGGCGCCATCAAGGGGCGCTACGCCGGGAAGATCCGGCTGGAGGAGACCACGCCCCCCTCGCATTACCGGATGGTCGTGGACATCCAGGGGAAGACGGGGTTTGTGAAGGGGGCAGGGGCCGTGGACCTGACGCCTCAGGAGGACGGCACCCTCGTCACCTACGCCGGGGACGTGCAGGTGGGCGGGCCGGTGGCCGCCGTGGGCCAGCGGATGATCCAGAGCACGGCCCGCCTGATGGTGCGGCAGGTGTTCGGAGCCGTGGAGGCCGAAGCGATGGCCCTGCCCGGCGCGGAGGTCAAACACGGCATCGTGCGCGACCTGCTCCGGACCGTCAAGAAACCGTGAGACGTGAAGAAAGGGGGATGCATTGAGCTTCAGGGACACATTGAAGTATCTGGTGTTTAAACCGCCGGAGCAGAAACCTGAACTGGAGAAGTCACAGCCGTCCCCGGTGACGCTGGAAGAGATCGCCAGGCCCCCTGTGTCCCTGACTACGCCTGCCTCGGAGATCCCGGCGCCGGACGGGGAGGTGGACTTTCAGAGGGTCTTTCGGTCGGCGGGGATTGTGAACGACACGCCGTTTGCCACGGCGGAGAAGGCGATGGAACTCAGGAGCAATTTCTCGGCGCTGCCGCAGGCCACGCAGGTGGAGAGCGTCGAGGCGGCGCTCAAGACCTTTGGGATCTCAGAGCAGGCCATCGTCGCCGACGCAGTCGCCAAAGGGGAGGCGATGGAGGCCTACCTGGAGGGGACCCAGGGAGAGACGAAAGAGACCGTGGACAGGATCAACGCGGAGATCGCTGAGCTCACGAAGCAGATCGAGGAGAAGAAGCAGCAGGCGCAGGAACGGATCGCGTTTCAGGACGCCGTCAATCGCAGATGTCAGGCAGAGATGGAAAAATACGCCGATCTGGTACGATTTCTCGCATCGAACGATCCGACCCGTGGGTCGTGATTTCCGAAAGGAGTGATTCCGTATGGGTCTCTGGAGCCGCGTGTGGAATCTTTTCAGGGGGATCCTTTTCAAGAACGTCAAGGAGATGGAAGTGGAGCACGCCGAGGTGGTCTACGACTCAGCGATCGAGAAGAAGATGGAGAGTTTCCATCAGCTCAAGCGGGCCGTCGGGGCGCTCGTCGCCCGCCGGGAGCGGCTCGCCCTGGATCTCGAGACGGCGAAGCGGAACCACAAACAGGTCCGGAGCGATCTGGAAGGAGCGATCGCCACGAACAACACCCAACTCGGACCCATCCTGCTTCAGAAGAAAGAACAGCTCGAAGACGAGATCGACCGGCTGAAGGCCGATCTGGAGCAGTCGGTGAAGGAGGTGGAGGACTACAAGAGCCTCCTGATTGAGATGCAGGGGGGGATCCATACCCTGAAGGTGGAGAAGGAACGGGCGCTCGCCCGGGCGGCCAGCGACAAGGAGCGGGTCCGGATCGAGAACGAGATCGCCGGGTTGTCCGTGGAGCCCGAACTGGCCGCGCTCGACAACGTCCGGGAAGGACTGTCGAGGCTTCACGGAGAGGCGACTGTCTCGAAGGAACTCGGGGAGACGGACCTGGATCGGCAGCTCGGCCGGCTCCGGCGGGAGGCGTCCCCGGCCGCGGCCAAGGCCAAATTCGCGGAGATGGTGAAGCAGACGCAGGGGACACCGGCGCAGGACACAGGGACCCGGGCCGCGCAACAGCAGGAGAAGACACTCGGAGAGCAGAACACCTGATCATTTCGGTTGTGAGAGGGGGTTGCCATGGCGGACTATGGGACACAGGGAGGCGATAAGATGGAACTCCGGCCCGGCGTGAAGATCTTCGGGGTTCTCCTGCTGCTCGGCGTCATCGGGGCGACGGTCTATCTCAACTGGGGGCGGATCGACCGCCTCATGGGACGCCAGGAGACTGCGAGCGCCCGGCCGGAGACGGGGCAGGCGACGGGACAGGGGGCCCCGGCAGGGAAGGCGGATAAGATCCGGGTGCGCGTCAACATCTGGGTGGGATGCGCCCCGGGGCTCGTGGCGAACGGGAATCTCACCACCCGGAAGGGGTCCATCATGGACCGCTACGGGCTGGACGTGGAGTTCAAGATCATCGACAACTGGACCGACGCGGCCTCGGCCTTCGCCGCGGGCAAGGTCGACGTGATGCTGTACACGGTGGACGTCTACGCCAAGGACTTCTACCAGTTTACGAGACAGGGGTTCGGGTCCAGGGCCTTCCTGATGGTCGACTGGTCGCGCGGCGCCGACGGCATCATCGCCAAGTCGGGCATCCGCTCGATCGAGGACCTGGCGGGCAAGATCGTCGCCTATCCTCCCTATACGCCCTCGCATACCCTGCTGCTCGACGCCCTCAAGCACTCCAGCCTGTCGCCCACCCAGGTCGACTGGATCCTGAAGCACGCGGTCGTGACCAACGATGGGATCGAGTCGGCCCTCAGCTTCGCCCAGGAGCGGGTCGATGCGGCCGTCGCCTGGGACCCGGACATGACCGACGCGATGAACAAGCGGCCCGGGGCCAGAAAGATCCTCGACACGCGAACCGCCGACAGGCTGATCGCCGACATCCTCGTCGTGAGCGATGCGTTCGCCGCCAAGTACCCGGAGGATCTGACGAACTTCGCCCACGCCTGGCTGGAGGGGGTCGAATACATCAAGAAGAACCCGTCCTCGGCCTACCGGCTGATCGGAGACGTGAAAGAGTTCAACATCCCGACCGACCTCGCCCAGGCCATGCTCGAAGGGGTCGTGCTGGGGGACTACAACGAGAACCAGATCTTCTTCGGCCTCGGGCCCGGCAAGGTGAGCGACTTCGCGAACATCTTCGAACTGGCCCAGTCGAACTGGAAAGATCAGGCCGTGATCAGCGGCGTCAACGACTACCGGAAGGCCCAGGACACCCGCGTCCTCGAGGCCCTCCGGCCCTCCTATCCAGGTCCTGTCAAGATGGCGGAGACGACCTACGCGCCGCCCAAACCGGGACAGGAACCGCTGATGACGCAGCAGAAGACGATCTATTTCGCCACCAACTCTGCCGAGATCAACCCCACCTCGCGGGGGGGCATCGACGAGATCGGGAGGATGATGCAGGCGTATCACAACACGGTGGTGGACATCGTCGGCAACACGGATGACCGGGGAGCGCGGGACCACAACGTCACCCTGTCCAAGCGAAGGGCGGACGCGGTGAAGGACTACCTGAGGCAGAAGTACGGGTTCCCGGAAGACCGGATACGGACATTCGGGAACGGACCCGACCAGCCCGTGGCATCCAACGACGCCGAAGAGGGGCGCGCCCTCAACCGGCGGACGGACATCAAGGTCTACCCGAACCCGGCGGCGCAGTGATCTCACGCCCCTCGCGGTGAGTCGTGCGGGAGTCGTGCGGGGCGCGGGGGGGAGCAGACGCTCCCGCCAGGATAGGACCATGGACAAGGACAACCTCTATGTTCCGTCGGCGCTCGCGGCCGGGACCCTCGGCCCGGCGCCGGGGGCGTTCATCTTCTTTCACAACAGCCTCATCGCAGAGGGCAAGCCAGCGACTGCGGGCCAGGGGTGGGAGCGACTGAAGCGGTTCCGGCTGCTGTTGACAAACGGCTATCCGACCTTCTCCCGGGAGCGTGTGGCCGCGCTGCACGAGCACGGGAGCAAGCTCTTCTTCTACATCTGGTTCAACGGCTTCTACGCGAAGGAGACGCGGAAGCCGAAGCCGGACGGCGACTGGCGGCACGAGGTTCTGGAGCAGCATCCGGAGTGGCTGCTGAACCCGGACCGGCCCGAACAGGGCGGCGGGGCGGTCCAGCCGGCCTACTTCTTCGATCTCACCGAGCCGGAGCTGCGATCCTTCCTGAGCCGCGTCATCGCCGGCCACCGGCGTCGCACCGGCTATGACGGCGTCTTCTTCGACTACGCCGGCCGCTACGCGCTCCCCGAGAGCGTAGCGGCGCTCCACGACCGGCGTCACCCGGACACCCCCTACGACGCGGCCGGGGCGGAGTTCCTGCGGACGCCAAAGGCGGCCGATCCGGGCTGCCTGATCTTCACGAACCAGGCTTACCGCGCCGCGAGGTACCTCCTGCCCCCCTCCGACATCGACGTGACGGAGAGTATCGGGACGAGTTTTGTCTGGGGGCGCGAGATCTCCCTCTACGCCGAAGGTGAAGGCTGGATCTCGACGCGCGAGACGTTCTACCGGCCGTGGGCGGGGGAGACGGGCATCCAGCGCTACTACGGTGATATGGTTGCCAAAGTGCGGCGACACAACCCTGAACTCACCTTCGTGGCGATCGACTACGTGAACGCGGCCTGGGAGGCGACGGGCGGCACGGCCCAACACGAGGGGCGGGCCGTGCCGGTCTACCGGCGGCGGACAGACCGCGCGGCGATCTTCTACGGCTGCGCCGCCGCACGGCTGTTCGGGCTGTCGAGCTATAGTTCGGACTGGTATGCGCTGGGCTATTACGACGACGAGCCGTTTCTACTCGATCTGGGTCGGCCGTTGGAGGACGCGCCTGAGGAGCGGGACGAGGTCGTCCTGCGCTACTACGAGAACGGTTTCGTGGCGCTGATGACGGGCGAGCGGGCTGGGGAGTTCGACGCGGCCTCGCCCCATATCCCGGAAGGCGTCCGGGCGATCCGGGACCTGTTTGCCGGTCGGTCCCTCCCGGCAACGCACCGGCAGTGCCTCATCACGATCGAGCCGGCGATCTCGCCGGTGTCAGGAGCGCGGTATCCCGCGGGGCGGGTCTACCGCTACGAGCGTTGAGCGGTTCCCAGGCGGAGCCCGGGAACCCGAAAAGGGGAGCGCAGGGCATGTCCCTCTGGAAAATTCGCGAAAAGACCCCTCGCAAGCTCAGGATTGGCCTGAACATCGCCGTCTGGGCCGTGATCCTGGCCCTCTGGCTGGGCGTCACCGGCCTCCGGCTCCTGCCGCCCATGTCGCTCCCCCGCCCGATGGACGTGGCCAGGGCGTTCGTCTATCTCGCCAGCAATTATAACCTGGCCGGAAACATCGCCGTGAGCTGGTGGCGGATCTTCCAGGCGTTTGTGATCGCCGTCCTGGTCTCCGTTCCGCTGGGCATCCTGATGGGGAGCTTCGGGGTCGTCCGCGCCTTCTTTTTTCCGGTCGTCGTCTTCATGAGGGCCATGCCGATCACGGCCTTCCTCCCCGCCCTGATCGGCCTTTTCGGGATCGAGGAGGGGATGAAGGTGGCGTTTCTGCTGATCGGGATGATCCCCTACCTGACCTCGATCGTGGTGGATGAGTGCGAGAAGGTGCCGGACGAGATCCTGGAGACCGCCTACACGCTCGGGGCGAACCGAAGACAGACGCTCCTGCTCCTGCTGGGGGCCTCTCTGCCGGCGATCTTTGAGGCCTTCATCATCCTCTACGACATCGGATGGACATATGTCATCCTCGCCGAGATCGTGAACGCCCGGATGGGCGTGGGCGCCATGATCGAGGCCGCTCGCAAGATGCTGGACTTTGACCGGGTCTACGCCGGGATCTTCGTCATCGGCGTAGCGACCTTCCTGTTCCGGGCGTTCCTGAAAGCCCTCCATCGAAAACTGTTCCCCTACAGGGCGGTGTGATTTCGCGGTGTCCACAAAATTAAAGCTCCAGGTTGCCGGGGTCCACAAATCGTTCCGCACGCCCGGGGGAGAGACGATCGAGGTCGTCCGGGACCTCAACTTCACGGTGGAGGATGTCTTCAAACCGGGGACGAGCCAGGACGCCGGGGAGTTCTTCGTCCTGCTCGGGCCGTCGGGGTGCGGGAAATCGACGGTCCTGAGGATGGTGGCCGGGCTGATCCCCCCGGACCAGGGGATCATCACCCTGGACGGAGTCCCGGTCACCGGGACGGGGCGAGAGCGCGGGATGGTGTTTCAGGCCTACACCTCGTTCGACTGGATGACGGTGCTGGAGAACGTCGCCTACGGCCTGAAGATCCAGGGTGCGCCCAGGGAAGAACGGGAGCAGATCGCCCGGCGGCTGATCAAGGAGGTGGGGCTGGAGGGGTTCGAAAAGGCCTACCCGGCGAAGCTGTCGGGGGGGCAGAAACAACGGGTGGCAATTGCGAGAACCCTGGCGACCAGCCCGAGGATGATCCTGATGGACGAGCCGTTCGGGGCCCTCGATGCGCAGACGCGGCTCGGCATGCAGCGGCTTCTCCTGGACATCTGGGAGAGGCACGCCAGCACCATCCTGTTCGTCACCCACGACATCGGAGAGGCCCTCCTCCTGGCCGACCGGATCCTCGTCATGAGCCCGCGACCCACGAGGGTTCTGGAAGAGACCCGGGTCCCGTTCCCACGGCCCAGAGACTCTAAGATTCGCCACACTGAGAAGTTCATGGAGCTGGAGGCGTATCTGTTCAACCGCATCGGGGAATAGACGCATGGCCGAGTCGAACTACCTGCGCGCGGCATTTCGCAACGGGTACAACCTGGTCTTTCTGGGCGGGATGAGCCTCCTGGGCCTCCTCAACTGGGACCTGCTTCCGCTCGTCCTCCCGGTGGTCGGAGCCCTCGAAGGGATATACCTGCTGACCGTCCCCGGGGCGAAATGGTTTCAGCGCAAGGTCAACCTCCTGGAGGCGATCCGGAAGAAAGAGGCTCAGGCGCACGCCAAGGCGCAGGTGATCCAGGGGCTGAGCAACAGGGATCGAGAGACCTACGAAGAACTGAAGCGGCTCAAACAGGGGATCGTGGACCACTCCGGACGACACGGAGAGGCGGCAGACCTGGTCCTGGAGGCCCTGGGGCGTCTGGATCAACTGACGGAGGCCTACCTCCGGATGGGACTGATCCGGGCGGAGTGCGTGCGCTACCTCGGAGAGACGGACGTCCGGGCCATTGAAGAGGACATCCGGCGTCTGAAAAGAGAGCTTCCGAACGTATCGCCCAAGGCCCAGGCGTTGAAACAGCAGAACGTCGAAATCCTGGAGAAGCGACTGGAACGATTGAATCAGATTCGGGACTATGTGGAGGTGGTGACCTCCCAGCAGAAGGCGATCGCCGACGCCTTCCGCCTGCTCAACGACCAGATCCTGACGCTCGGGTTCACCGCGGAGGAGGAGGCGGGGCTGATCTCCTCGGAGATCGACAGGCTGATCACGAACGTGGGCGAGACAGAAGAGGCGATCAAAAAGATCAGCGTGGACATGACGTCGGTGCGGAAGGTCCTGGGGGAGTTGAGCAACTCTGCGTCGCTGGGGTGACCTATTGTGAAGACCATCGATCGAGAGGCCCTGCCCGCCTGGACGCGGGAGGCATCGGATGCCTACCTCTCCGGGGCCGCCGGCCTCTTCCTCCTCCACTCCAATGTGTTTGACCTCGCCCTGTACAAAGGGGAGGCCCTGACCCTCCGGGAGTTCCTCTGCCGGGCGCTGCTGGGCATCAAGGAGACGGTCGTCTTCTACAACATCAGCGAGGGGTTGACATTCCTGGATCCGGCCTCGGAGCGGCGGTTTCTGGCCGGGGTCGGCCGGACCCGAAAGGGGGCGCTCCCACGGGAACCCGAAGAGGTCCTCCTGCTCCTCGAACGCTTCATCCGGGCCGGGAGTCCAAACGCCGCGATCCTCATCGACTACGTGGATCGCATCGCCCCGGCCAGCCTCTCTCCCGCCTTTCTGGGTTCATCCGACCGGATGACCTGCACCACCCTCCAGCGCTGGGCGCTCGATCCCCAGATCCTCCAGTCGGACACGATCATCTTCCTCGTGGCCCAGCACGTCTCCGACGTCGCAGACGGGATTCACCGCTCCCCGCAGGTCCGGGGGATCCGGGTGCCTTTGCCGGACCGGGGGGAACGGCTCGCCTTCATCGAACACCTCCTGAAGACATTCCCGGACGTGACCCTCGCCGACGGGACCCCGGGGCAGCTCGCCGAGGCCACGGCGGGGCTGATGCGGCTGCATCTCCTCCACCTCTTCCGGGAGGCGAAGGGAAACGGAAGGCAGGTCCTGCTGTCGGACATCGCCGGACGGAAGAAGGCTATCATCGAGGGGGAGTGCGGAGGGCTGGTCGAGCTGGTCCGGCCGGCCTACGGGCTGGACGCCGTGGCCGGGATGGAGGAGGCGAAACGGGCCCTCCGGCAGGTCGTCCAGAACGTCCGGGAGGGGGAGTACGCCAGGGTACCCATGGGCATCGCCTTCATCGGGCCGATGGGGACGGCCAAGACCTTCACGGCCACGGCCTTTGCCGGGGAGTGCGGGATGGCGTGCGTGAAGTTCCGGAACATCTACGAACGGTGGGTCGGGGCCAGCGAGGGCAACCTGGAGAAAATCCTGGACGTCGTCGAGGCCCTCGGCCCGGTCGTGCTGGTGATCGACGAGATCGACCGATCGATGTCGGGGGGACGCTCCGAGGGGGACAGCGGGACGAGCAGCCGGATCTACGCCCGGCTGAAGGAGTTCATGAGCGACACCTCCCACCGGGGGCGGATCATCCTCCTCGTCATGTCCAACCGCCCTGACCGGGTCGACCCGGACATCTTCCGGGCCGGCCGGGTGGACCTGAAGATCCCGTTCTTCCTGCCGGAGACGCCCGGGGAGCAGGAGGCCATCCTCCGAAAGATGGCCGAAAAAAATAAGATCCCCCTCCAGGTCACGGACCTCTCGCCGGTGACGGAGCGGACGAAAGGGGCCTCCGGGGCCGACCTCGAAGCCATCGTCCTGCTGGCCTCCCAGATCGCCGATGAGCATGGGCACACAGCGGTCACCGACGAGGACCTTCAGACCGCCGCCCTCGACTACATCCCGATGCGGGACGAACAGACCATCGCCTATATGACCCTCCTGGCCGTCTACTACTGCTCCTCGCGGCGGCTGCTCCCCGAGCGGTTCCGGGCGATGTCCAACGAGGAGATCGGGGGACGGCTGCGGGAGACGGCCGTTCGCGCGTGATGAAATCGGTTCCAGAGAAGTTTTCCTGACCCGATGCCAAGGCAGCGCGGCGTCGGAATCCCCCTCGCTAACGGCCCATTTGAGGCAACGCCCCTGTCGCGGCCATCCTGCCCCTGATCCGACAGGGGGAGCATTTACGCCGCGCTAAAGCCTCTCGCGGCGTTTGAGGGGGCGTGTTTCTTTGGCCCCACCTTTCTTGCACGAGCAAGAAAGGTGGGAATCCCCCTTCACCCAGCTTTTCTTCCGCTCCGTTTAGAAAGGATCATTTCATCATGGAAATTTCTGAGACCCAGCTCAACCATTTTCGCAAATACGGATTCTTCTTCCTCCCGAACCCCTTCGGGGAGGAGGGCATGCGGCAGATTGACCGCATCGCGCAGGACAACGAAAAGGCGTGGGAGACCACGGACTGGCCCAAGGGGATGAACCGGCTCGCCTGCCAGTTCCTGATGCTCGGGGAGCCGATCCTGAGGTTCGTGGAACAGCCGCAGTTCGTCGAGGCGGCCAGACGCCTGCTGGATTGTGAAAAGGTTCACGTGGGCGCGTGCGGCATGGGGGACGCCTCCAAGGTCATCTCGGAGGACGGGCGGGCCCAGCGGCAGGTGGAGTGGCACGCGGACGGAGGGCCTGAGGTCCATCAGGTGGCCTTTCGGACGGCCCTGGACCGGCACGACCCGTCCAACGCCCCCCTGCGTGTCCTGCCCGGAACCCACCTGCGCCCCAGAGAGGAAGTCCGTGAGGAGCTGATGCAGGTGGAGTTGGCCACGGGGCAACACGACACCCCTCCCAAACACCTGTTCGCGCGGCATCCCCGCGAGGTGGAGGTGATCCTGGACCCCCGATGGACCCTCGTCTGGACCCCGAGCTGCTGGCACGCCACCGGCGTCAAGACCGCCGCCGGTCCCCGCCGGGCCTTTGGCTGGAACTACTACCCCTCCGGAGGCCGCGCCCGCGACATCGCAGCCATCAAACACGTCTTCGCCGGCCAGTGGGAAACCTGGAGCGACGAACGAAAGCGCCTGTGGGCGCTTGTCGATTGAGAGGTATCCATGAGCCCGATTGAACTGCAACACCTTCCTGTCCTGCCGCGGAAACGAGATTACGGCATCGGCATCTGCGGCGCGGGCGGGATCGTGAACGACGCGCATCTCCCGGCCTACCGCAAGGCGGGGTTCAACGTCATGGGGGTCTTCGACGCGCGCCGGGAGGCCGCGGAGCGCACGGCGGCCCGGTTCGAGATCCCGCGCGTGTACGACAGCCTGGACCAGCTTCTGGCAGACCGGCGCGTGGACGTGGTGGACATCGCTGTGCCGGCGACGGAGAACCTGAAGATCGTCGAGACGGTTGCGGCGGCGGGGAAACCGATGCTGATCCAGAAGCCCCTGGCCGAGGACGATGAGACGGCCCGGCGCACCGTGGCCGCCATCGACCGCCACGGCGTCCTCGCGGCCGTGAACCAGCAGATGCGCTGGGAGCCGGGGGTTCGGGCGACCATGGACCTGATTTCGCGCGGCCTGCTGGGGGAGCTGTTCAGTATCGCCTTCCTGGTGTTCGTGGACACGCCGTGGCACATGTGGCCGTGGCTGATGCAGAAGTCGACGGTGGACGTGTTGTATCACTCGATCCACTACCTCGACGCCATCCGTTTTCTGACCGGCCTGGAGCCGGCGTCCGTGTTTTGCGACGGGACGACGCTGCCGGGTTACACGACGAACGGGGAGACGCGGCTCTGCCTGCACCTGATGTACGGGGATTCGCAGATGCGGGCGACGATCCTGACGAATCATCACGCCTCCTGCGGCCTGGAAGGGCAGCAGAGCGAGTTCCGCGTCGAAGGCGTGGAGGGGGCGGCGATCCGCAAGATGGGGCTGCTGATGAACTACCCGAAGGGTGTGCCGGACGGGTTCCGGTTCACCAGCCGCCGCCTGGGCGACCGGCGATGGGTGAACGTCGAGTTCGGGGAGACGTGGATCCCGGACGCGTTCGTCGGGCCGATGGCGTCGCTGATGCGGGCCATGAGCGGCGAGATCGAGCGCCCCGAGACGGACGTGCACGACAACCTGAAGACCCTGCGGCTCGTGTTCGCCGCGTATGAATCGATGCGAACGAGGTCCGTGGTGCCGGTGAAGGCCTAGCGCAGGGATGAATCGCCGTGGGGGGAAGGGGTCTGTTTTGTGCAGCACGACGATGAATCGTCGTGGGAGAAGGGGTCTGTTTTTCGGAGCGCGGCGATGAATCGCGCAGGAGGTGGAGGAACGGCATGCCACTCAGGCTGATCGGTCGAAAATTTGTCGGGTTCGAGCGGGCGCTGGCGCGGCAGGCGCGGGCGTTTGCGGAGGCGGGCGGGGTGGACGTGGAGATGGATTTTCTGGAGGTGGAGGATCTGTACGACCGGATGGTCGCCCGCAAGGGCTGCCTGAAACCGGACTATGACCTGATGCTGGCGGCCACCGACTGGTATCCGACGTTGTGCGCGCAGAAGGCCCTTGCGCCGCTCGATGCGTCCCTGGCGGACGACCCTCCGCAGGACTGGGGGAAGGGGGGCTGGACGGACAGCGTGCTGGCGCTCCAGCGGGACCAGGCCGGACGCATTTACGGACTGCCCTACCACGACGGGCCGGAGATGCTGATCTATCGAAAGGATCTGTTCGAATCCCCGGAGGAACGTCGGGGGTTTTCCTTACGATTCGGACGACCGCTGGAGCCGCCGAAGACGTGGGGTGAGTTCCTGGAGGTGGCGCAGTTTTTCACCCGCCCCGATGAGGGGCTGTACGGCACGATCCTGGCTGCGTTTCCGGACGCACACAACATCATCTATGATTTTTTCCTGCACCTCTGGACGCGCGGGGGGGAAGTGCTGGATGCGAAAGGAGTTCCTGCTTTTCAGGGGGAGACTGGGGTTGAAGCGCTGACCTTTCTGAGAGACCTGATGCGCGCGCACCGCGTCACGCCGCCCGACTGTGCGGAGATCGACAGCGTGAAATCGGGCGAGCGGTTCGCCGACGGGAGTGTCGCCCTGATGGTGAACTGGATGGGGTTCGCCGCGTTCGCCGACGCCCACGAGGGCAGCCGCGTGCGCGGCAGGGTCGGCTGCGGGCTCGTCCCCTCCGGTGACGGCGGCGAGGGGTGCAGCCTGAACATCTACTGGTGCCTTTCGATCCCCGCCGGCTCGCAGCGCCGGGAGGATGCCTACCAGTTCCTGAGGTGGTGCGCCCGTCCGGACATGGACCTCCTGACGTCCGAAGAGGGCGCGATCGGTGTCCGCAGAAGCACGTGGCGGGAGTTCGCCGGGCGCGGGGTTGCGGGTTATGCGACCCTGGAGGACCTGCACGCGCGCGCCCGCCACCTGCCCCGCGTCCCGGCCTTCGGCGGCATGAGCGAGGTGTTGAACGAACACCTGGACCGCGCGCTGAACCGGGGCGGGGATGTGGCCGGGGAGTTGCAGCGGGCTGCGAGGCGGTGTGGAGAACTTCTTAAGACTTGAAAGGGAAGATGGGATATGGACCTCAAATCGTTCTGGGCGCCCCACATGGGCGCGGTATCGCTCACCTTCGACGACGGCAGGCCGAGTCAGCTCCAGAAGGCCATCCCCGCCATGGACAAAAGGGGGATCAAAGGGAGCTTCTACCTCAGCATGAAGAAGGAGACCTGGGAGAAGGACCTGCTGCCGTGGAAGGAGGTCGCCCTCGCCGGGCACGAGATCGGCAACCACTCCCTCTCTCACCTCTGCTCGAACAACCTGATCGGACGCCGGGGGGGCCTGGACGACGTCACCCTTCCGGAGATCGAGACCGACATCCTGGCCGCCCAGGAGCGGCTCGTCCAGATCGCGCCCCATCAAAGCCAGTGGACGTATGCCTACACCTGTTACGAGACCTTCGTCGGACGGGGAGTGTCCCGCCAGAGCTATGTGCCGGTGATCGCGAAACATTTTCTGAGCGGCCGGGGTGGAGGGGAATACGGGATCGCCAACCACCCGGGGAGAGTGGATCTGGCGTGTACCCACGGCCTGGCCACGGACCGCATGAGCGGGTTTGAGATGATCGGGCTGGTCGAAGCCCTGGCCGCCCAGGGACAATGGGTGATCCTGGTGTTCCACGACATCGACGGGTCCCGCCTCACCGTGGGTCACTATGAATTCAACCTGCTTCTGGACTACCTTCACCGGAGGTCCGGCGAGGTCTGGACCGCGCCCGTCGCCCAGGTGGCCGCTAAGATCGCCGGGTATCAGGCCGCCCATCCGTGAGCCGACGGACGCCCTGAAGAGAGGCATCAAAAAAATTTCTGAACAGGGCCCAAAAGTGCATCCCAAACGGTGTAGGGGTGAATAGAGGATCCATTCTTTGGACTTGACGGCATCTGTCTGTTTTCGTATTTTAGAGCATAGAATTAACCCCAACAGATTGAAAACGCACAAAATCTGAAAGGAGGCGGTCATGATGGTAACCAACGGCGCGCAGTCCAGGAAAGACGGCATGCTGTATCCGCCTCATGAGAGGAGCTGAAGGAACAGGCAGCCCTCACCTACCCGAAAAGTGCCACGTATCCACGTGTCACGTGCCACGTCAAATTTGTATAGTTACTTGGCACTTGGAACTTGGAACTCCCAGGGTGAGGGCCTGATCCTCATGCTTTAGGACTTCGATCCTCCGGAGCCGCGGGCGCAGGATGCCCGGCGGTTTTTTTATTTTGATCCGACATCTCCGGAGGAGACGACAGCCCTTATGTACAACCCCGATTTCTGGGAGGTCCAGGTCGATCCGGCGGACCTGGAGCAGTTTCCAAACGAAGCCGGAATCTGGTGTGAGTCGCGGGAGGACCAGGAGTCCCGCTACCAGTGGGAAGATTGGGTCAGCGGCCTGGTCCCGCAACTTCTGAATGTCATCTCTGAGGCACTGACCGAAAAGCAGCGGGAGGCCGTGGTCCTCTACTTCCTCCATCGGAAGACCCAGGAAGAGATTGCGCAGATCCTGGGCGTCTCCAGGCGGGTCCTGAGCCAGCACCTGTTCGGGATCTCCCGCAACGGCAAGCACGTGGGTGGTGCGGTGAAAAAACTCCGAAAGCGCTGTATGGAGCAGGGCATCCAGATCCTGTCCTTCAGGAATAGTGCATCCACGACGATGTTATAATACCGGACCCCGGTCCGGCCTGTGGCCCGGTCGCCAGAATCCTGTGAGGGATCCTCTGACGGGCGGTCCGTAGAATCCTGCGAGGCGGCTGCCGCGGAAGCGCCTCGCAAACACAAGAAAGGAGGTGGTTGGATGATCGCAACCACAAGGAGGTGGGTCGTCTGATCTAATCAGACGGCCCACCTCAGACAGTGGACCCGGGCGCCCCCCACAGGGCGTCCGGGATTTTTTTGCCTCATCCCCGGTTCCCGTGCATCCATGACGGGGTTATGAGAGGGTTGCGAGTTTGGGGACCGCTCAACCAGAGGAGAAGGGTATGATTTTTGGCTATGAACCCACGCGATTCGAGCAGGAATGGCTGCCGGGTTCCATCGGGGAATTCTACGAAGACGAATGGTTCACCAGCGTGCTCTACCCCGTGAAGGGCGGCAAGGAGGCCAATGTCTACTGCTGCGAGGCGCATCCCTCAACCGGGTTGAAGTTTCTGGCCGCCAAGGTCTACCGTCCCCGCAAGTTCCGCACGATGCGCAACGACGCCATCTACAGGGAAGGGCGGCCGGGGACGAGTGACAAGCGCCTTCAGCGCGCCATCAAAAAGAAGACGAAAAAGGGGCGGAAGGTGGAGGCCGAATCCTGGATCGGCCACGAATACCAGACCCTGCGCGCGCTCCACGAGGCCGGCGCGGACGTGCCAAAGCCTCTGGTACAGGGAGAAAATGCGATCCTCATGGAATACGTGGGCGATGGGGACGGAGCCGCGCCCACCCTCCACGAGGTCTCCCTGGAGCCGGACGGGGCGAGACGCTTCTTCGACCGCCTGATGAAGAACGTGGCGCTCTTCCTCGGTTGTGATCACATCCACGGAGACCTCTCCGCTTACAACGTCCTCTACTCGGAGGGAGATTTCAAGGTCATCGACTTCCCCCAGACGGTCGATCCCGTGAACAACCCCAACGCCTTCACCCTCCTGGTGCGCGACGTCGAGCGCCTCTGTCAGTACTTCGCGGAATACGGCGTCGAGGCCAGCCCGGTCAGGCTCGCGGAGGACATGTGGCGGCGCTACATGCGGAATGAACTGCGTGGATAGCGATCCTTTCAAGCGTCCAAATCAAAAGCAGGTTCTCTTTTTTCTTGACACCATGCCTCTCCTGGCTTATCTTCAGGCGTCGTATTTCACAGAATCTCTCCTAAATAAGGATTTCCTTCCATGAACGTCAGAGACGCACAGAGGTCACACCTGGAGATGAGGATCACGGACCATTTCGCCCTCATCGGGAGCGTGGCCCTGGTGGGCAGGAATGTCAGCATTTTCGCCCCTGAGGGGAGAAGTGTGCCCATGCGTCTCGGAGGAGGTGAATCCTGAACCTGCGTATCTGAAAACAATTCAGCGCGTTAGGCCGTGAGGATCATCCTCGCGGCCTTTTTTGTTGGCCAGTCCGAAGCCGTGGGCATCCTCCCGATGCTCGCGGCTTTTTTTATTTGGAGAGCGCGGATCGGCCCTCTCCCTCCCCTGCCTCAAGGGGCAAATCCTCTGTTTCCCCCTCCCTCCCCCAGCATTGGGGGAGACCGACAGCGAAAGCTGTCGGAAGGTGGGGAGGGGGGAGAGGCCTGGGGGTGGAAGGGGGTTCTTATCACGGATCACTACTTTTAAGGACGCATGTCATGACCATCCTGGATATCAACAACATCACGAAGACCTTCGGCGCCAATACTATTCTGGACCACATCTCCTTCAAGGTCAACCAGGGAGAGAAGGTCGGGCTGATCGGGGAGAACGGCTCCGGAAAATCGACCCTCTTCAAGATGATCGTCGGCATCGAGGACATCTCCGGAGGGACCATCACCAAACCGAAGGGCATCGGCTACCTCGCCCAGGACCTGGTCTACACCGAAGGAAACACGGTCTACCAGGAACTCCTCGGCGTATTCGAGCCGGTCCAAAAACTGGGAGAGGAACTGAAAACGCTCGAGGCCGCGATGAACGACCCCGACCCGGATGACCGAAGACTTCAGAAGGACCTGGACCGGTATGGTCGGCTTCTGGAGGCGTTTGAGCGCCTCGGAGGCTACGCCTATGAGCACCGGATCGAGGCCATTCTGGACGGCCTCCGGCTTTCTGCCCTGAGGACGCAGCGGGTTGAATCCCTGAGCGGAGGGGAGAAGAACATCGTGGGCCTGGCCAGGATCCTGCTCGAAGACCCCGACCTGTTGCTCCTGGACGAGCCGGCCAACCACCTCGACTTCGAGGGCCTGGCCTGGCTGGAGGAGTTCCTTCAGAACTATGACAAGACCGTGATCCTGATCTCCCACAACCGCTATCTCCTCGACCGGGTCGTGGGGCGCATCGTGGAGGTCGAAGACCGGAAAGTGGCCGTCTATCCGGGCAACTACTCCGCGTACCGGGCACAGAAGCTGAGGAACCTCATCAAGCAGAAGGCCGCCTACGACGACCAGCAGAAGGAGATCCGGCGGATGGAGGAGATGATCGCACGGTGGGAACTCTGGGGCGGGGAAAAGAACATCAAGCGGGCCCGAAGCAGGGAGAAGATGCTCGATCGGATGGATAAGATCGACCGCCCGGACCTGGACCGGAGGGGGATCGATCCGGCCTTCGGGTTCGAGGCGCAGAGCGGGCGCATCGCCCTGGAATTGCGGGGCTACTCCAGGGCCTTCGGGGATCGCGTCCTGTTTCAGGGCGTGGACCTGCGCCTCTCCTTCGGGGACCGCGTCGGTCTGCTGGGCGGCAACGGAACGGGCAAGACCACGCTGTTTAAGGACATCATCGAGCAGGCCGCGTGGGACCATCCGGTCCTGAGGATCGGGCCCCGGACCCGCATCGGCTACTACGCCCAGGAGCACGAGACCCTCCCCTTCGACCGTTCGATCCTGGAGGCATTGCGCTGGGACACGGGGCTTTCAGAGGGGGCCGCGTTTAAAGTCCTGTCCCGGTTCCTGTTCAGATGGGAGGACATGGGAAAGCGAATCAGCTCCCTGAGCGGGGGGGAGAAGAGCCGCGTGCAACTGGCCAGGCTGATGGTCTCGGACGCCAACCTCCTCCTCCTGGACGAACCGACCAACCACCTGGACATCCATTCGAGAGAACAGGTCGAAGAGGCCCTGGAGGAGTTCGAGGGGACCCTCCTGGTCATCTCCCACGACCGCTATTTTCTGGACCGGATCGTGGACCACATCGTGGAGATCCGGAACCCCCATCTGATGGAGTACCCGGGGAACTTCTCGTACTTCTGGGAGAAGAGAAGGGCGGAACAGAGAAGCCAGGCGCAGACGCGCAAAAAGCAACCCGTGGCCAGGCGTCAGGAGAGGTCTCCCGCTGAGAAATCCGAACAGGTGGAAAAGAAGATCGAGGAACTGGAAGCGGAGAAGCTGAAGTTGGAGCAGGCCCTGGCGGCCGCGTACCGGGACAGGGACTTCAAGCGGGGCGAGAAGGTCAGTCAGGGGTTGCGGAGACTGGAGGACCAGATTGAACAGCTCTATGAGATATTATGAGGTTCTGCTTCGGAACGGAGAGAATGGAATACAGAACCTCCGGGCTTCCATGCGCATACCGTGGGCGCGGAGCCCCCCGGCGGGAGGCTCAGGGGCCTGTCTTTTCCACGAGCGTATTCACCAGCCCCTCCGCCGCCGTCTCCCCGCTGTGTACGCAGTCCGGGATGCCCACCCCGGCGTAGGCATTGCCCGCCAGCGCCAGCCCCGGATGCAGGCCGACCTGCGCCTGGATCTGAGCCACGCGCTGGAGGTGTCCGACGGGGTACTGCGGCATGGACCTGGGGTGCCGGTGGATGCGCGTGAATAGGGGCGCGGCCTCGATCCCCAGGAGGTCCTTCATCTCCCGGCGCACCGCCTCCGTCAGCCGATCATCGTCCCACTCATAGATATGGGGCTGGATGGCCCCCCCGGCGAAGCAGCGCAGCAGCGCGTACCCCTCCGGCGCCCTGCCGGCGTATTTGACGCTGCTGAACGAACAGGCGATGAGGCTCCGGTTCTCAATCGAGGGCACCACGAACCCGAACCCGTCCAGCGGACGGCGAAGGTCGCCCTGACGGTAGGCCACGTTGATCACGACGGAGGAGGCGTATTCGATCTCGGCCAGATGCGCCGCCAGCGTCGCGTCGGCGCCCTCCAGCATCCTGGCCGCCCGATGGGTGGGCGCAGCCACGATGACCCCGTCGGCGTCCAGCGACGTCTCGTCCTCCAGGACGATGCGCCACCGGGGCGATGGCCCCCCCCTGTCTTCCTCCGACGCGGGCGCGATCCGGACGACCCCCCGGTTGAGCCGGACGGTCCCCTCCGGCAGTCGCGCAGTGAGCGCGTCGACCAGCGTCTGCAGGCCTTCGTCGAAGGTGACGAACATGCTGTAGCGCGCGCCGCTGTCCCCTCCCCGTCTCTCCGTCTCTCCGCTTCTCCGTTTCCGGGCCTTTGCGGCGGCGCGCTGCTCGCGCCACATCGCCCGGATGACACTCCCATGCTGCGCCTCCATGTCCAGGAAACGCGGCATGGTCGCGCGCAGGCTCAGGTGGTTCGGGTCCGCGGTGTAGACCCCGCTCACGAGCGGTTGCGCCGCGCGCTCGAACGCCTCGCGCCCCAGCCGCCGGGTCACAAACGAGGCGAGGGATTCGTCCGCGTTGTCCCGCCTCGCGGGCAGGAACAGCTCCATCGCCATGCGCAGCTTGCCGCGCCACGAGAACAGCGGGGAGGTCACCAGCGGCATGAACCGCGTGGGCGCGAGCATCAGGAACCCCTCCGGGATCGGATGGAGCCTCCCTCGGTGTACCAGGAGGGCGCGGCGGTTCGATTCGTTCGTCTGGAGCAGCCGACCGGCCAGGCCGATGCGTCGGCACAGGGCCACGCCCCAGGGCTTGGTCGTGATGAAGTTGTCGGGGCCGGCCTCCAGCAGGAACCCGTCCTGCCGGATCGTCTGAATCCCGCCCCCCACCCGGCCACCCGCCTCGAGCAGCGTCACCTCCAGTGGAAGACGCTTCTCGCCCCGCAGCTCGATGAGACGGTGCGCCGCGCTCAGGCCCGAAATCCCGCCGCCGATGACGACGACGCGGAGCGGTTCACCCATCATGTATCACTCCCATCACAAGGTCTGTCAGCGCCTCGATGAACCCCTCGTCATCATGGACCGTCTTCGCACGGAACAGGTTGAGGCCGAGGTCCCTCGCCGTCTGCGCCGCCTCCACGTCCAGGTCATACAGCACCTCCACGTGGTCACACAAAAACCCGATCGGCGCGATCACGGCGTGCGTCACCCCATCCCGCGCAAGCTGTCTCAGCGCATCGTTGACGTCCGGCGCCAGCCAGGGGTCCTGAGGCCGTCCGCTGCGGCTCTGATACACAAGCTGCCACGCCGAATGGTCCAACCGCCGGGCCACGAGCGACGCGGAGGCGTTGAGATGTTCCACGTAGCGTGCCGTGAATGGATCGCTCGTCGGGATGCTGTGCGCGGTGAAAAGGATGGGCGTCCCGGGGCGGTGGACCTCCGGAACCTGGTCCAGACACTGGCCGACGCGCCGGGCCGCCGCCTCGATGAACCCGGGATGGTCGAAGATCGGGGGCGTGTACTCGACGGTCAACGCCACCCCCGCCTGCGCCACCGCATCGGCCACGTTGCGCTGGTACTGCTCCCAGCTCGATTCGCTCTGCTGCGGGGCCATGATCAGCCCCACCGCGCGCGTCACCCCGGCCTCGCCCATGCGTCGCACCGTGTCTGTCAGAAAGGGATGCCAGTTGCGCATCCCGACGTGTACCGGTAGCGCATAGCCCCGAGCCTGGAGCCTGGCCTCCAGCGCCCGCGCCTGCCGGAACGTCAGCTCGTTCAACGGAGATTTTCCGCCGATGCGCTCGTAGTGGTGCGCCACCTCCTCCAGCCGCGCCGGGGGGATGCGCCTCCCGCGCGTGACGTGCTCCAGGAACGGGCGGATGTCTTCAGGCCGCTCAGGCCCGCCAAAGCCGATCATGAGCACGGCGTCGAATTTCATGCAAGTCTCCTTATCGCGCCGACAGCTCGTGTACCGCGTCGACCAGAACCGCCACGTGGTCCGGCGAGGCGCCGGGCAGGATGCCGTGGCCGAGGTTGAAGATGTGGCCCGGCCGGCCCGCCGCCTTGTCCAGGATGCGCTGCGCCTGACGCCGGATCTCGTTCGGTGAGGCGAACAGCGCGATGGGGTCCAGGTTGCCCATGACCGCCACGTCGTCCCCCAACCGCGCCCAGGCATCCGCCAGGTCCACGCGCCAGTCCAGCCCGATCACGTCCCCCCCCGCCTGCTTCATCAGCTCCAGCAGCGACGGGTTGCCCGTGCCAAAATGGAGCACGGGGGTCGGCTTCTTCAGGCCGTCGATCAGCCGCTTCATGTGCGGCAGCACGAACGCCGCGTAGTCGTCCGGCGACAGGCAGCCGACCCAGCTGTCAAAAAGCTGCACCGCATCCGCCCCCGCCGCGATCTGCGCGTTCAGGTACCCGGTCAGAAGGCGCGTCAACCGCTCCATCAGCGCATCCCACGCCCCCTTGTCCCGGTACATCAGCCCCTTCGTGTGCTCGTAGTGACGCGATCCCCCCCCCTCCACCGCGTAGGAGGCGACCGTGAAGGGCGCGCCCGCGAAACCGATCAGCGGGATGTCGGGCCGCAGGGCCCGGCGCGTGACCCGCAGGGCCTCGAACACGTAGCCCAGCTCCTCTCCCGTCACCTCGCGCAGCCGGTCCACATCCTGCGCCGTGCGCACGGGGTTGTGGATGACCGGCCCCTCCCCCTTCGAGAACTCCAGGTCCACGCCCATCGGCTCCAGCACGAGCAGGATGTCCGCGAAGATGATCGCCGCGTCCGCACCCAGCCGGTCCACGGCCATCAGCGTCACCTCCGCCGCCAGGTCGGGGGTCTTGCACAGGTCCAGGAACGGCACGGTCGCGCGCAGCTCCCGGTACTCCCGCTGGTACCGGCCCGCCTGCCGCATCAGCCAGATCGGCGTGTAGTCCGCCTTCTCCCGCCGGCACGCCTTCATGAAGGCGGAGTCCGCAGTCGCCGCCCGGCGCTCGGCCTCCGCCCCCCAGGCCATGTCCACCCGCCGCCATCCGTGGGTGTCGATCCCCCCCTCGTGCGCCGTCCGCTTCTTGTGGAGCAGGTCCCCGCCCCGACGCGCCAGGTCCCGCACGAGTTCCCCCATGTGCGGCGAGTCGGGTTCATAGTCCGCCTTCAGCCCCTCCGCCAGGATGCCCTCGCTCGCAATCGGCCCGATGGAGCCGATGCAGACCCGCCGGAACCCCTCGCGCAACGCCCCGGCGGTCCCGTCCGCCTCCGCGACCTGGAACAGATGCCGCGCCTGCGTGGCGCTCGTGAACAGTGCGAAGTCCGCGCGCCCCCCGGCGATCTCCCGGATCGCGTGACGAAGCGGACCCAGGTCCTCCGGCAGCGCCCACTGGTAGACCGGCACGGCCGTCACCTCCGCGCCCCGCCCCTTCAGCCCCTCGATCAGTTCCGGGTTCGGCTGGCCGTATTCCTGGACCGCCACGCGCTTGCCGGCCACGGGGCTCTGCCGGTCGAGTGTGGTCAGAACGTCTCGCCAGGTGTTCGGCTCCGGGACCAGGACCGTCGGTTTCAGCCCCATCTCCCGCAATGCGGCCACGGGCTTGGGTCCCCGCGCCACCGTCACGACCCCCTTCAACCCCTCGGCGAATCGCTCGCGGGAATACTTCGTCTCCACCGCCTTCGCCAGCATCCGCGTCCCCACGCCCGTCAGCAGGAGGACCACGTCGAACCCGCCGCCGAACAGCCGCTCTGCGAACGCCAGCGCCTCGGCGTTCTGCTCAACCGGGATCTCGCGCATCGTCGGCGCGCTCAGCGGCGCCCCCCCCTGGCGCGCGACCAGGTCCGCCATCTCCTGCGCGCGCCGGCTCTCGAACGAGACCACACGCCTGCCGTCGAAACCCATGAGGCTCCTCTCCATGACCTACCTGATCACGTCGTACTTCCCCGCCGTCTCCCAGTCCGGCCAGCTCAGGCCGTCCAGGTCCCACACGATCTGGCCTGCGCGCACGGTCAGGGCGCACTGGAACCGCCGGCTTCCGCGCATCTTCGCGTGCCCCGAGTCCACGAACCCGAACGCCCCCTCCTCGATGCGAAAGGCCGCCACGTCCGCCTCCGATCCGACGCTCAGCGTCCCCAGCTCCGGACGCCGGATCACCCGGGCCGGCTCCACCGTGGACCGGAGGACCACCTCCCGGAACGGCATCCCCAGGTTCAGCATCTTGGACATCGTGACCGGCATCGTCGCGTTCGGGATCAGGGCGCTCGACTTGTGCAGGTCCGTGCTGATCGAGTCCGGCCCGAACCCCTGGTTCATGGCCGGGGCCGCGATCCGGAACCAGAAGCTCCCCGCCCCGTGCCCCAGGTCGAAAAGAACCCCCCGCTCCCGCGCCTCCCGAACATAGCCGTTCACCTTCCCATCCTCGCCCAGCAGCGGGATATGCTTCGCGTAGAGATGCGTGTGAATGTCCCCGGGCCGCAGCCGCTCCAGGAGGAGCTCCCGGTAACTCCGGTGGGGCTTGGGCATGAAGTCGATCATGGCGAACGTCCCGCTCAACGCCGCGGCCTCCACCGCCCCGTCCACGGCCTCCCACCCCGGCCCCATGAAGTGCGCCGTCTTGGACCCGATCAGGACTTCGGGATACTTTCGGATCATCTCCGCCGCCGGGACGGCCTTCATCTCGCTCACGTCCTGCTCCACGGCGCCCAGCATGCCCGCGCCGACGATGTTCAGGAAGGCGAAGACCCGCGTCTTGGCTTTCGGGAGGACCTCTTCCCGGAACGCCTCGAAGTTTTTCCATCCGGCCCCGCCCGTGTCCACCACGGTCGTCACGCCGTTGGGGAAGGCGTGGGTATCCGGGAAGAGCCACCCGTCAAATCCATAGACGTGGACGTGGATGTCCAGCAGGCCGGGCGTCACGTAGCGTCCCGACACGTCCACGACCTTCTTCGCCTGCGCGGACGGGATGCCCTCCGCCACCCGCGCGATCTTCCCCTCCTGAATGGCCACGTCCCGCACCCCGTCGATCCCGTTGGCCGGGTCAATGACGTGGCCGCCTTTCAGGAGGAGGTCGTACTGATTTAATGTCTGGTCCATTCCGGTTTTCCTTTTCGTTGCAGCTTATTTCTCTACGAGAGATTCATATTGCCTCTTGACATTGACGCCCATGGGTTGCCCATCGATAAATATATCACCTGACGCGTCAAAAGCCAACTCAAAGAAACAGACTTGACAACCTTCCCCCTGCGTGCTGATATTATGGACCTGTTCGCAGGAGTCCGTCGCCATCTACCTCTTCTCAAGCGAGGCCCCCATGCCCAGCGTGCTCGTCCTCTCCGGCCCCAATCACGGGTTCGACAAGAGCGCCCCGATCATCCACGACTTCCTGTCCAAACAGGGCGACGTATCCGCGACCCTGACGGACGACAAGGCCATCCTGGCCTCCCCGGCCCTCTCTGCCCACGACGTCTGCGTCCTCGGCAGCGGCTTCACCCGCCGCGAGCGCCAGGCCGACGGCTCCTCTAAGCTCGTCAACGAACTGACCGACGCCCAGGCCGAGGGCCTCTTCGCCTTTGTCCGGGGCGGCAAGGGGTTGATCGGCATCCACGGGACCGGCTGGTGGATCGGCGGCGAGGCCGTCAACCTGATCGGAGGCCACGCCAACTGGCACCCGCCGGGGCTGGAGTTCTCCGTCCACATCGACGACCCGGCCCACCCCGCGATGCAGGGCCTGGGCGACTTCACGGTCCAGGACGAGATCTACATGTCCGCCTGGGACCCGTCCATCCACGTCCTGGCCACGGCGACCTGGTCCGAGAAGAAACACCCCGTGGCCTGGACGCACGCCTATGGCAAGGGTCGCGTGTTCTACACGGCGCTGGGCCACGGCCCCGGCACCTTCGGGAACCCGGAGGTCCAGAAGATGATCTCGAACGCCGCCCGCTGGGCGTCAGGAAACTGAATAAACAACCTTTATGTCTGCCTACACCGCCATCGAGCTCGAACTCCTCAAGAACACGCTGGAGTCCATCGTGGACGAGATGGCCCTCACCGTAGTCCGCACGGCCTACTCCACGACGCTGAAGAATGCGATGGACTTCTCCACCGGCCTGTGCGGCGCTGAAGGCGCCCTCGTGGCCCAGGGCCTCTGCATCCCCATGCACCTCGGCAGCCTGCCGGATGGCCTGGCCGCGGTCCTGAATCGCTACAGAGGTCAGATCGCCGACGGCGACCTCTTCCTCCTGAACGACCCCTACGAGGGCGGCGCGCACCTGCCCGACATCTATCTCTACAAGCCCCTGTTCGTCGAGGGCGACCTCCTCGGCTTCGTGGCCGTCATCGCCCACCACACGGACATCGGCGGGCGCGTGGCCGGCGGCAACGCCTGTGACTCCACCGAGATCTACCAGGAGGGCCTGCGCATCCCTCCTCTCAAACTCTACGAGGCTGGCCGGCCCGTCCAGGCCCTCTTCGACCTGATCGAGCGCAACGTCCGCATGCCCCATCGCGTCCTGGGCGACCTTCGGGCGCAGCTCGCGGCCTGTCACATCGGCGAGCGCGAGGTCCGCAAGCTGGCCACCCGGCACGGGACCGGACGCCTCCGGTCAGGCTTCACGCAGCTTCTGGACTACGCCGAGCGCCTGACCCACGCCGAGATCGCCGCCTTCCCCGACGGCGTCTACCGTTTTACAGATAGGATCGATGACGACGGCATCGACCCTGGCCCCATCCCCATTTGTGTCACGATCACCGTCTCCGGCGAAAAGCTGACCGTCGACTTCGAAGGGACCTCCCCGCAGGTCCGGGGCGCGATCAACTGTTCCCTCTCCTCCGCGAAGTCCGTGGTCTACGCCGGCCTGCGCTGCCTGATGCGCCCCGACGTCCCCACGAACTCCGGCTTCTTCCGCGCCATCTCGGTCCGCGCCCCTTTGGGTTCTCTCCTGAACCCCGTCCTGCCCGCGCCCGTGGCCGCGCGCGGCCTCACCGGCATCCGCACGGCCAGCACCGTCCTGGGCGCGCTCGCTCAGATCGCGCCGGACAGGGTCCCGGCCTGCGAGGGGGGCGGGGACTCCGGCATCGGCATCTCAGGCTACCGCGCCGACCGCACGCCCTTCAACTTCCTCGAATTCCTCCTCGGCTGCTGGGGAGGCCGGCCCGACCGGGACGGCATCGACGGCTGCTCCAGCATCGTCGCCAACACCGCCAACAACCCCGTCGAGGTCGTGGAACTGGAGCACCCCGTCCAGATCCTCCGCTACGGTTTCCTGCCCGACACCGGAGGGCCCGGAAAGTACCGGGGCGGGCTGGCCATGGTCCGGGAATACCGCTTCACCGAGGAGGAAGGCACCCTCCAGATCCGCTCCGACCGGCGTCGCTTCCGGCCCTATGGCCTGGCCGGGGGACAGCCGGGCGCGTCGTCTCAAAACATCCTGAACCCCGGCGGCGAGGCCCGCCTCCTCCCCTCCAAGACCCTTCTGACCCTTCGCAGGGGCGATGTGCTGCTTCACACCCTGGCCGGGGCAGGCGGTCACGGCGATCCTTTCACCCGGGACCCGGAGCAGGTCCTCGACGACGCCCTGAACGAGAAGGTCTCCCTCGCCGCCGCCGAGCAGGACTACGGCGTGGCCATCGATCCCCAGACCTGGACCGTGGACCGCGCCCGGACAGAGGCGCTTAGAAAGACCCTGGACTCGTGACGGATCTTATGTCCTACACCGCTATAGAACTCGAACTCCTCAAGAACACGCTGGAGTCCTTCGTGGACGAGATGGCCCTCACCATCGTCCGGACGGCCTACTCCACGAACCTGCGCAACTCGATGGACTTCTCCACCGGCCTGTGTGACGCCGAAGGCAACCTGGTCGCCCAGGGCCTCTGCCTCCCCCTCCACCTGGGCAGCCTGCCGGACGGCATGGCCGCGGTCCTGAATCGATACAGAGGCCAGATCGCCGACGGCGACGTGTTCCTCCTGAACGACCCCTACGAGGGCGGCACCCACCTCCCCGACATCTACCTCTACAAACCCCTCTTCATCGACGGCGACCTTCTGGGCTTCACCGCCGCCATCGCCCACCACACAGACATCGGCGGCCGCGTGGCCGGCGGCAACGCCTGTGACTCCACCGAGATCTACCAGGAGGGCCTGCGCATCCCCCCCCTCAGGCTCTACGAGGCCGGAAGGCCCGTGCAGGCCCTTTTTGATATGATCGAACGCAACGTCCGCGTGCCCCGCAACGCCCTCGGAGACCTCCGGGCGCAGCTCGCGGCCTGTCACATCGGCGAGCGCGAGGTCCGCAAGCTGGCCGCCCGGCACGGGACCGGGCGTCTCCGGTCAGGCTTCACGCAGCTCCTGGACTACGCCGAGCGCCTGACCCGCGCCGAGATCGCCGCCTTCCCCGACGGCGTCTACCGCTTCACGGACGTGATCGACGACGACGGCATCGACCCCGGCCCCATCCCCATTTGCGTCACCGTCACCGTGTCCGGGGAGAAGCTGGACGTCGACTTCGAAGGGACCGCCCCGCAGGTCCGGGGTGCCATCAACTCCGCCCTCTCCTTCACCAAGTCAGCCGTCTACGCCTGCCTGCGCTGCCTGATGCGTCCCGACGTCCCCACCAACTCCGGCCTCTTTCGCGCCATCTCCATCCGCGTCCCCCTCGCCACCCTGGCCAATCCGGTCATGCCCGCGCCCGTGGCCGCGCGAGGACTCACCGGCTTCCGCCTGGCCAACGCGATCATGGGCGCGCTCGCGCAGATGGCCCCGCACATCGTCCCGGCCTGCGAGGTGGGCGGGGACACCGGCATCAGCATGGGCGGCTACCGCCCCGACCGCACCCCCTTCGTGTTCCTCGAATTCCTGTTCAGCGGCTGGGGAGGCCGGCCCGACCGGGACGGCATCGACGGCTGCGCCAGCGTCGTCGTCAACTTCTCCAACAACCCCGCCGAGGTCGTGGAGGCCGAATACCCCCTCCAGATCCTCCGCTACGGCTTCCTGCCCGACACCGGCGGTCCCGGAAAATACCGGGGCGGGCTGGCCATCGTCCGGGAGTACCGCTTCACCGAGGAGGAAGGCGTCCTCCAGATCCGCTCCGACCGGCACCGCTCCAGGCCCTACGGCCTGTCAGGAGGCAAATCCGGCACGCCGTCTCAGAACATCCTGAACCCCGACGGCGAGGCCCGCCTCCTCCCCTCCAAGACCCTCCTGACCCTCCGCAGGGGCGACGTCCTCCGTCACATCCTGGCCGGCGCCGGAGGTCACGGAGATCCCTTCACGCGCGATCCCGAAAAGGTTCTCGACGACGTCCGGGATGAGAAGGTCACCCTCGCCGCCGCCGAGCGGGACTACGGGGTGGTCGTCGATCCCGAGACCTGGACGGTGGACCACCGAAAGACCGGAGAATTGAAGGGTAATCGTCAAGCAAAGCAATAGCGTTCAGCCCGTCGTCTCCACCCAGATCGGGGTGGTCCACCCTTTTTCGCCCATCGCGTGCGCAACGTTGGCGGGATACTGAGGGATCGGATGGGGAGAGGCCACCTCCAGGTGGTAGTAATGCCTCCCCGGCCGGTATCTGCGCAGCATGAACTCCTTCAATTCCCCCTCCGTCTGTCCCGTGAATCGGACATCGTGCATCAGACGCCCGTCCCTGTGGATGCGGAGGATGTACGGCTGCCCCTCCTCTCCCGCCACCCGCCATTTCAGGATCGGGTCTTCCTTCACCGCGAGCGAACTCCCCATCATCTGACCGTTGATCGTGAACTCCATCGTGATCCGCTGACCCGCCGTCGCGAAACACCTCCTTGACTTCACCGCGCTCAGCAGGGAGGCGCGGTCCAGCCGTTCTGCCCAGATCCCGGTCAACGCCCCGCTATACCCGGGGTTGCGGTGGTGACCGTCCCCGCTTCCGGTGAAGGCGAACCGGTGTCCGGCGTTCAGATAGTGAAAGTAGATGTCATACAGGTCGATGTTGAGCATCCAGGCCGCGCACACATCCACCCCCCACTCTACCTCCGTGTCGTATAGATTCCACTTCCCGTTATGGGGATGGGGGAGCGCCAGATACCCCTTCTTCTTGAGCCATGAGATGCACTCCAGGGTCTCCTTCTGGGTATCCCGCTCCCCCTTCCGGTAGGCCTCGGCGTACTTGAGGTGGAGCAGATCCATCTCCATCTCGTCGTCGTCGGAAATGACCGATCGGTGATCCCGGCCGGAGTCGTGCTGGTCGGTCACCGTCATTTCATAGCCCGGAAACATCGCGAACCGCCCCGGCTCGTTCAGGACCAGGGCGTTGCCCCTGATGGTGTCCCACTCGTAATCCGTCAAGAACCGGACATTCTGACGCGAAAACCGGCTCCAGAAAGTATCGTTGTCCGAGACGGCCAGGGCGTCGATCTGAGCCTTGTCCCTGGCAAAGTGACCCAGCTCGTCCGGCGCCCCCTCCATCTCGTGAGAGACCGCCGAGTGGCAGTGCAGGTCCGCCCAGAACAGCCGGTACCGGCCCTGCGCTTCGCCCGGCAGTTCGTTTCGGCTCCGGTCCTCCTCCCGCCGCTCCCGAAAAGGCAACCGGATTTCCTTCCACTCCGTCAGATCGACCCGGCGACACGATTCCGGTACGACGGGCAGGTCCTCCGACAACCTGACTGTTCGGAGATGAAGCTCGTCGGTGTCGATATCCCGCGACAGGAGAGGAACCTCCACACCCACGACGCCGTTATGAGGCAGTTCGTAATAAACGCCCCCCTCGGCCAGGTTGCGGGGTTCGGACCACCTTCCTTCAGCGCACCGGTGGGCGAAAAGACGGCCCCTGGAAGTCAAGGTGCCCTGTTCCTGATCCGCCTTGACCTCGTAGAACAGCCAGACCCCGCCGTCTTCGGCGCCTTTCAGGATCGGATGGAGACGCCTCCCCATGTGTCCCAGCTGTGGCGGACGCGGGAAATCGGTCAGCAGCCCGTAGTGGAGCGGCGCAAGATCGGGCCCCCCGTCGGCGCCCGACAGGGGAACCCACGCCCGCCCGTCGTATCGTGCCCCCCGCAGCGAGTACTTCTGCTGCATCGCGCTGCCCCGGTACATCACGTCCTGCCACCGCACCCAGACCGCCCACAACCCCCCCTCCCGGTCCCGGCAGATCGCCGACTTGTTCTCCCAGGACGCGTCGCGACTGATCCTCACGACCTCTGACGGACCGGCCTGCGACACCGGGCAGCCATAGACGTCGTACACGCCGTCCGCATAACCATCCCAGACCAGATAGACCCCGTCTCCCCACGCAACCATCCTGGGCCGGTAACTGAAAGCGCTGCGGCCTTCCACGAAGATTCGCGTCGGCTCCCTGCCTCGCACGACACGGAGCGCCTCGACGCTGCTCCTCCCCCTGACCGACTGCGCCCAGTTGACCCACAGCGCGTCGCTCCCATCACGGAGAGCCTGCAGGTCCCAGGGTCTGGCCGACTCGGGCAGGACGCAGAGCTCCTCGCCCTTCTTGAACGCCTCCCCATCGTGTTCGCAACTCCAGACGGAGTAGGACCTCCCCCACCTCTCCAGCCAGACAAACCAGGCCCCTCGCCCGTTCGGAACGCAGACAGGGTTGGTCTGCATCGTATCGCTGGAGGAGAGCGGCACAATGGACCCGGGGACCTCTCCGTCAAACCTCCGGACGAAAGCCCTGGACCCGCGCCTTCCGTAGGCCGCCCAGGCGACCCAGCCGGAGCGCCCATCCGCGAGGGTGCAGAGGCTGGGCTCGCAATTGTCCCTGGAATAGGTCCCTTCGGTGACGGCAAAGTTCACAGTGGGGATTCTCCTTTCAGCATTTCACACGGAAACGGCTGTCCAGTCGGGGGTTCGTTCCACGCGGCGCGAACCGATCAGCAGAGCATCCGTCGTGCGTACCTGCAAGACGCCCGGCCGGTCCCTGTGCGATCGAAGCCACACCCGGCTGGGGAGGGTCGCCTCTGCCTTCCCATCGATCTCGTGGAAGGGCACGAAGGTCTCCCGAAGCGTCCCGGTCGCCGCGTCGTAGGCAAACCCCGGATGGCGGCTGCACCGCAATAGGGTCCTGTCCCCCTTCCTCTCGACTGCATCCACGGGAAAGACGCGCGAATGGCCGCTGTCCTGGGTCAGGATGACCAGCTCCGGTTCGGGGAATTCCAGCGGAGCGCCATCCGGAATATCCGTCCACGTCCCATCCAGGATCACCGAATATCCCTTTCCGTCTGCGCAGCACACCTCCGCCACTGGCAGGGCGGGACGTCGGGAGATCGTCACCTCCAGGTCCCCGTCCCTGAAATAGGCGCAATCGTAGAGCGTCACGCGCCGGTCTACGCCCTCGGAGAGGATCGTGGCATATCGCCCCTGCAGGTCGACCGTCCGTCCGAAAGCCCGTCGGCCGGACAGGTCAGGCGCGTAGAAGACCCTAACGCTTCGCGCCACCCCCGCCGAGACCCATCGGACTTCCAGACCCACCCCGTCGTGGTCGTCCTGCGTCAAGCGCTCAACCTCGGCGCCCCCCTCTCCCCCCTGCATCGGCTCCCACAACGCCACGAACCGGCTGCGCAGGCGCTCTCCGTCCCGGCGAAAGATCAGCTTGGGCGTCCGGAACCGTTCGACCAGGGAGGCGTCCTCCCCGCGCCTGGCCTTCTGCCAGCAGCGCCGAATGCTCGGGATGGTGCAGGTGTAAAGCTCGCCGTCCGTCGGCGCCACCAGATGCAGACGAACCTCGGGCAGGCTTCGATCCACAGGCCGAAATGTGGCCGTGAAGGGGCCTTCCACCTGCCCCCGATGAACACCCCGAAACACGCCGTACCAGGGGTCCACGCGCCACGGTTGGAGGCCCTGCGCGTTCAGTTCCTTCTCCCACTCGCTGTGCGCCTGCGGCGTAAAGGGTTGTCCGTCGTCTGCGTAGCTTTCTGCGTGAAAATGCGTCGGGACGGAAACCTCCAGCGTCCGGTCGGACGAACAGGCCCCATGGGCCATCCACTCGTGCGTGTTCCCCCCTGCCACCTCGAAGATGTCCAGCACGACCTGTTCCCGCCCCCCGGTCGGGACCAGGAAGATCGCCCGGCGATAGACGCTGCATTGGGGATAGACCGTCGGAGCCGAGACCTCCACAACCTGGACGTCGTTTTTCGCGGGATGCCAGCCGATCAGGTTCCCCGGTTCTCCCACGCGCCCCTGGTTGCCCCGGTCCACCACCACCAGATTGTGCCCCGACGTGTTCGTGGTGAACATCCGGTAGGTCCAGGTGTACCCGATGTCCGGGATGAGTTCCTCTCCGCAGGACCAGAGGATGAAATTCAGCATGTCGTGATGGTCGTGCCCCCAGTTTCCGGAATAATGCAGGTGGGCCTGGGTCGGGTTGCCCTTTTCGCACCCATCGCCTCCCAGCACGGCGTGTCCGAATGCCGGCCAGATGAGAGAACGGACCTCCCGGAGCGCCGGGCGTGTGCTCTCTCCCTGGAGTCTGCCGTAGGTGTCGTGCACCGTCATGTATTCGCCATCGGGATAAAGCATGGTGTCGAGCGTCTCAATGGCCCGTCTGAGTTGAGGAAGTTCCCGTGCGTTGTCCAGGGCGTCGAACCGCCTCCCGTCGACGGTCGAGACAAAACCGGGGGGGTCGGAGTAGCCCTCCGCCAGACGGGCGGCGTTGGACATCCCTTTGATGTGCTGGAGCGCGTAGGACACGCTCTCCGGAAAGACGGCGTCCGCCATCAGCGTCTTCTGCGCCATCTGCCGGAGTTTCCAGTAGGCATAGTGGACCAGTTCGGGCACGCCGGCGCCCCTCCCGATGGAGATCAGTCCCATGACCTGGTAGGGGATGTAATTGCTCAGCGCGGATTCGGGATGGGGGTAGTGGACGTCGTAACGAAGGGCGTCCCTGGCGGAGTAGAGAAAGAGGTCCGACTCGACCGTCGCCCGGGCATCGCCCCCGGGCGACAGCCGGTCCAGGTTCTCCCATACCGGCGCGCTTGCCACCAGGTCGTAGCCCTGCGCCAGGTCGCCGACATACTTGATGCCCGTGTGATACTTATCGTACCAGAGGCCGACATAGACCCAGTGGTCTGTGACCGGCCGGAACCGATCCTCCTCCGCCACGCCGGGTCTGCCCCGATGGACCTTGGGCCAGTGGGGGACCGCGCATCCAAAACCGTAAAGGATCGCCGCCGCCCGTTCGGCATAGGCCTCCTCCCCGGTATCCTGATAGAGCAGCCCCAGGATGCGCGCTGCCTCGGTCAGATAACAGACCCGAAGCGCGTCCATATACTCCCCCTGGAGGTAGACCCGCATCCCGTCCGGCGCGTCGTGATAGGGATATCGCTGCCGGTCTCCTTTGGGGCCGACGATCTCGATTGCGCCGGTCGGAGGATAGATCTCAAATGGATCGACCGGATGCCCTTTGGAACATCGGATGCGATCCGGGCAGTCCGGGCTCCAGGTTAAAAGTCCTCCGTCGCCGACAGGGCAGACCGGAATGGAGACCGGCATCACCCGGCTGTTCCCCGCAAGGCGGTTGCGCCGTGGCACCATGCCGATCAGGGCTTGTGCATCGATCTTCAGAAAAGGCCGCGCCTTCTCCTGAAAGTCGTCCGGAGTCGCCTTCGGAGATCCCCCAACCATGTACCTCATCTGCGGATTGCCGCGCAGGGCGCGGGGAATCGGCCCGATGGACGCCACCCACGCCTCATCCGGATAAAATCCTCCGTAGTAGTCTCTCAGATCCTCTCCCGACGTGATTTCCAGTCTCGGATAGGAGTAGGCTCTTACAAAAGGGAGGATGCCGAACATGCCCATGGCTTCTGCCTTCCGACGCTTGACCTGCGACCCGAATTCCTGTTCCGTCTTCCTATTTCCAGAACTCCCCCGCGATCAACCTTTTCAGATACCCGATCTCGTGTTCCGCCGTCTCATAGGGCGGGTGGTGGCTCCCGTGCTCGATGGAGATGTACCCGTCGAATCCCTGCCCTTTCAAACCCTGCATGAACGCCGTGAAGTCCACATCCCCTTCGTCCAGAAACGTCAGGCGGGGCCACGAGCCGATCCAGTTGTGCGCGTGGAGCATAATCGCGTGTTTGCCCAGCCGCTCCGCCGTCTCGAAGACCGACTCCTCCAGCAGGGGCGTCTGGAGATTCACCGTCAGATTGTCCATCCCCACCTCCTCCAGCAACCGGAGCGTGGTGGCGCTCGTGTCCGTCAGGTTCGGGCCGGAGTGAATGGCCTGGTGCGTCTCCAGAGGGAACACGATCCCGTGCGGTCTCCCCATCTCGCAGATGCGCTGCAACCCCTCCACGCACGCCTCCCACTGCCCCGGCGTGGCGTCCGCGCTCCCCACGTTGCCCGTGTACGTCCGGATGTAAAGACTCCTCAGCTTCATCGCATACCCGATGTACCGCTCCGCGTCCCTCAGACTCCGCCGCCACGTCTCCGTACTCGTCGTGAAGTCGAAGTAGGGGCAGATCTGGACGACCTCCAGACGATGTTCATCCATCACCCCCCGGAGCCAGTCCAGGTCCGCGTGGGCGAGGTACTGGTCCCAGAACTCCAGCCCGTCGTAGCCCATCTCGGCCAGTCGCGGAATGGCCTTCTCCATATCCTTCTGCGTATTGCCGAACACGAGCGTACAAAAAGCGGTTTTCATGAGACTCCTTCCTTTTACGGTCTTGATGAGCTTCCTTCCTGTCTAAACGATCAGAAGGCGCGACGTCCCGGCTTTCAAGCAGGATGTTCGTTCAGGCACGGTGGGGTACGAGCGCCGAAGGCGCGGGGGGGTGGCGGATGGGGCTCGGACTACCACGGGACCCCGATTACACAACCTGAACAGAGTACGGCGCGCCGAAGCCCCTCGCGGCGTCTGAGCGAGTGCCCTTTCTTTTGTCCAACTTTTCTTTGGGCAAGCAAAGAAAAGTTGGAATGCGGAACGGGGATGGGATTATCTCCCCCAAACCCTGTCTTCAAGGTTCAACCCACCTCAATCACGATGTCTCCCCACTCGTCCAGCCGCACCTTCGCCCCCGGCGGCACGACCGTCGTCGCGTCGTAGTCCTCGACGATCATCGGCCCCGGCGCGAAATCGGACGGAAGGCCTTCCCGGCTCAGGACCGGCGTCTCGACCCACCCGGTCGGCGCACCGAAATATGCCCGTCGCGAAAGAGGGCTGGAAAGGGGGTTGTCCCCCCTTTCTCCCCTCTCCGTGCCGGGGAGGGGTTGGGGGAGGGGTCCGTTTTTCTCCATCGGCAAATCGGGCGCGGGCAGGGCCGCACGGAGGCGCAGGGCCACGACCTCCACGGGGTCGGTCTCGGCCCGGTGGCCGTAAGTGCGCTCGTGCTCGGCCTCGAACGCGGCCCGGAGTCCCCCCAGCAGGTCCGCTGCCCCATCCGGGACCGGGAGGTTGAGTTCGTAGGACTGGCCCACGTACCGGAGGTCCGCGCTCCGCTCCAGCCGGGCCCCCGGCAGGAAGCGCAGGGCCTCCTGCTCCATGTCCCCGAAGAGGGCTCGCACCTGTTCCAGGTCAAGCCGCTGGATCCGCCGGAGGCAGGTGCGCACCAGGTCGCGCTGCAGCCCGGCAGCCAGCAGGCCCACGGCGCTGAACAGACCCGGCGAGGGAGGGACCAGCACCTGCGGGATCTCCAGCGTCCGGGCCATGTCCACGGCGTGGAGTGGGCCGTTGCCCCCGAAGGCGAGCAGGATGAACTTCCGGGGATCGCGTCCCCGTTCGGCGGACACGGCCCGCACGGCCCGGACCATGCGCGCCCCGGCGATGCGATGCGCCCCCAGGGCCGCCTCCTCTGCGGACAGACGGAGCGGCCCGGCCACGGCCTCCTCGAAACAGCGCCGGGCGCTTTCCAGGTCCAGCGGGAGAGCCCCGCCGGCCAGGCCGGCGGGGTTCAGGTAACCCAGCAGGAGGTTGGCGTCCGTCAACGTGGGCTGCGTCCCGCCCCGGCCGTAGCAGACCGGTCCGGGGTCTGCCCCCGCGCTGTCAGGCCCGACCTGCAGGGCCCCGCCCGGGTCCACGCGCAGGAGACTCCCCCCGCCCGCGCCGATCTCCGCCAGGTCGATGCACGGCACCCGGATGGGATACCCCCCGCTGCCCAGCAGCCGGCCCGCCAGGGAGATCCCCCCCCCGACCTCGTAGTCCGCCGCGCGCGGGATGCGCCCCTCCTCGATCAGCGAGGCCTTGGCCGTGGTCCCCCCCATGTCGAGCGTGATCATGTCCGGGCACCCGATCCGCCGTCCGAGCGCGGCCGCGGCCACGACCCCGGCGGCCGGGCCGGACTCCACGATCTGCACCGGACGCTCGGCCGCGACTTCCGCGTCCGTGATGCCCCCGGCGGACTGCATGATCCGGAGCGGCGCGTCGATGCCCGCGCCCCGGAGCTTCTCCCGGAGGCCGCGCAAATACGTCTGCACCACGGGCAGGATATAGGCGTTTACGACAGTCGTGCTGGTCCGCTCGTACTCCCGGATCTCGGGCAGCACCTCCGAAGACAGCGTGACGAACCAGGACCCTGCGTCCCGCAGCATCTCGCCGATCCGTTGCTCGTGGGCCGGATTGACGTAGGCGTTTAGGAGGCAGACGGCCACCGACTCGATCCCCTCGGCCTTCAGGCGCTCGATCGCGACCTGGACGTCCTTTTCGTCCAGGGGGACCTGCGCCGTGCCGTCCGCCGCGACGCGCTCGGTCACCTCCAGCCGGAACCGGCGGGGGACGAGGGGTTTGGGCTTTTCATACGAAAGATCGTAAAGCCTCGGCGTGCGCAGCCGGCCGATCTCCAGCACATCGCGAAATCCCCGCGTGGTGATCAGCCCGGTGCGCGCCCCCGTCTCGCTCAGGATGGCGTTGGTGGCCACCGTGGTGCCGTGAATCAGTCCCTTCACGTCGGAACCGGAGAGGCCGGCCGTATCCAGGACCTGCCGGATACCCTGCAGGATGGCCCTGCCGTAGTCGTCCGGCGTGGACAGGAGTTTGTAGCGTTCGAAGTGGCCGTCAGGCCGGACGGCGACGATGTCCGTGAACGTGCCGCCGATGTCAATGCCGATGCGCACCGCGTATGCTCCTCCGATAAGGGGTGTTAGGTAGGGGCGATCCGTAATCGCCCCTGTGGTGACCGCCCTTACAATATATACGCCGCCCGTGCGCTTTTCAAGCCCCAAGTCAAAACCCGGATGATGCCTTCCCTTTTCTCCGTTTCAATGAGGGGGGAAGAGGGTCCTGCCTTCTGCCTTCTGCCTTCTTCTCTCAGCTCCCCGTCGAGCGGTAGTGCCTCACCCCGATCTTCCAGACCTGAAGGGCCACGATCAGGAACACTACCCCCACGCCCGGCGCGAGCCACTGAAACAGGACCGGCGTCCCCAGCGGATCGGACCGACCCAGGATCGCGAGGCCCGGAAAATAGTTCGCACACGCCAGGGGCACGACGAAGGTGAAGAACTTCCGGAACCAGGGCCGGTAGATCTCCAGAGGATACTGAGCGGCTATGACCCCTCCGTGTGTCAGGGTATTCATGATCTCCAGTGTCTCTGTGGTCCAGAACGCCAGGGTAGCCTGGAGGACGATCAGGCCGAAAAACAGGCATGCCCCTCCCAGGACGGATGCGATGATGAGGGCGACCCTGGCCGGAGACCACGCGATCTCCAGCGCGGACGCAGCCCATAGGAGCACGACCAGTCCTTGCAGGAACCGCCCGATGCGTCGAAGCTGCAACTCCTGTCCGACCAGTTGCAGCGCCGTACTCCGGGGCCGAAGCAGGACACGGTCGAAGTCGCCACTTTTGACCAGGTTTGCAAAGCTATCGAAACCACGGGCTACAGCCTCAGCGGTCGCGAAGGCCATGTTGACCATCCCGTAGAACAGCGCTACCTCGGCCAGCTTCCATCCCTGGATGCTGCCAAAGCGCTCAAAGAGCACCCAGATGCTGAGGAATTCGATACCGATGAGCAGGAACTGTCCGGCGGACATCATCAGGAACGAAGCCCGATACTGCATCTGGCTGCGAAACGAGATGCCGATGTAGCGGGAGTAAAGCCGAAAGGCGTCCAGCATGTCATCCTCCCTGTACCACCAGCCGGCGCGTCCCCCGGCTGAGTATCCAGCGCCCCAGTACAATCAGCGCGACGGTCCATGCTACTTGTTGAGTCAACACAGAGATGGCCTGGTCCGGGGAAATATGTCCCATGTAAAGGCGAAATGGAATATCCACCAGCCCCCGAAACGGCAGTAAATTCAGGACGGGCTGCGCCCAGTCTGGGAAGAACGGCAGGGGAACAAACTGCCCGGAGAGGATGCAGACTGCAACGACCATGAGCTGAGACAGCCCCTCGCCAGAGACCGTCCAGAGCAAGGAGATGGTAGCCAGGGTCGTAAAGGCACAACTCAGCAACAATGCCACGACGGTTGCTGCCATCCACGCGCCCGCTGAAGCCCAGGAAGGCGGAGGTTGCAGTCCGAAAAAGATCCCCGCAATGATGAACATCGGGATCGCCCGCAGCAGGGTGGGTGCGGTGCGCAGGGCCAGGGCACGGCTGAACCAGAACACATAGAGATCCAGGGGCCTGACCAGCTCGTAAGCTACCACACCGGAGCGTATCATCGCCCGGATCTCCCTGTCTTCGTTCCAGGGAAACATCCCCAGCAGCGCCTGTCCGAGCCACAGATAGGTGACCACGTCCCGATAGGCCATCGGCTGAGGGGTTGTGGTTGAGCGGTAAAAGGCTTCATAGACCATGACGAAGAGCAGTCCGAAAAACACCTGCGTGACCAGTCCGGCCACCGCCGCCGCACGATACTGGAGCAACACCCGGAATCGGGCACTGACCACGGCCCAATAGGATTTCATAGATTGTCCTCCCCATACAGCCGTGCGATGATCTCCTCGATGGGCGGGTTCTCCACGAACAGGTCCCGGATGGCGTGGGTGGCCGTGATCCGCCCGATCAGGGCCGCCGCGGAGACCCGGCTCGGGTCGAAGCTCAGGGTGACGCGGTGGTCCTCCCGGCGGACCACCGTCGCGTCCGGGTCGCTCACCTCCCCGTCCTCGCCCATCAGGTCCACGATCAGCCGGCGCTCTGTCGTGACCCGCGCCCGCAGGGCCTCCAGCGTCCCGTCGGACAGGATCTGCCCCCTGCCGATGACCATCACCCGCGTGCAGAGCGCCTCGATGTCATCCATGTCGTGCGTCGTCAGGATGACCGTGACGCCTCGCTCCCGGTTCAGTCGCTGGATGAAGCCCCGCACGGCCAGCTTGGACACCGCGTCCAGGCCGATGGTCGGCTCATCCAGAAACAGCAGGGACGGCGTGTGGAGCAGGGTCGCGGCCAGGTCGCACCGCATCCGCTGCCCCAGGCTGAGCTGCCGCACTGGAACGTCCAGGAGCGGCGCCAGGTTCAGCAGGGCGATCAGCTCGTCCCGCGTCCGGACGTAGGCCTCCGGAGGCACGCGATAGATGTCCCGGAGCAGGTCGAACGACTCCACGACCGGCAAATCCCACCAGAGCTGCGTGCGCTGCCCGAACACCACGCCGACCTCCCGGACGTGGGCGATGCGCTCCTTCCACGGGACGCGCCCCAGGACCTCGCAACGCCCCGAATCGGGCACCAGGATGCCGGACAGAATTTTGACCGTCGTGGACTTGCCCGCGCCGTTCGGGCCGATGTAGCCCACGAGTTCGCCGGGCGCGATGGAGAACGAGACCCCCTCCAGCGCGTGGACCGTGCGGTGCCGGCGATGCACCACGCCCCGCAGCGCCCCCCACATGCCCGGCCGCCGCTCCGCCACACGGAAGGTCTTGACGAGGTTTTCAACGATGATGTGCGACATGGTTGCTTATCCCTTCGCTGAGATTGGCTTTCTCGCTGACGCAGACTCAATTTTATCCTGAGGGATGGCCGGCGGCCCCCGAGCCTGCGCCATAAAAACAAAAAGCCCGTTGTCGAATTTCACTCGACAACGGGCGATAGCTGATACAAGGGGTCGGTCCGTGCCTGTCGTCACAGGCCGCCCAGAGGTCGGCCCCCAGGGGAGCTTGGGCTCAACCCGGGGGCCTTGTAATATGGGTATGGTATCTCTCGCGCGTTCTAAAAGCAGATAGACCACCTCGCTTCGTGCGTTGGGAGGGTGGTTTTGTCTGTCAGACAGAGTCGAATATAAGCCCCCTCCGGCTCAAAGTCAAGCGACTTTTTTGTCCATGAGGACTCGTCCCCCCGCCCCCGGCCTCCGACTCCAATCCCATATTTTTCCTACAGATATCCCTCTGCCTTCAACAACTCCGCCGTCAGGATTGCCCCCCCGGCAGCCCCCCGGACCGTGTTGTGGCTGAGGGCCACGAACTGGTAGTCGAAGAGATGGTCCTCCCTCAGCCGGCCCAGCGTGACCGCCATCCCGTTCCCCGCGTCGCGGTCCAGCCGGGTCTGTGGGCGGTTCTCCTCGTCAAAGTAGATCAGGAACGGCTTCGGTGCGGACGGCAGGCCGAGCCGCTGCGGCTTCCCCTCGAACGTCCGCCACCGCTCCAGGATCTCGCCCTTGGGCGGCTTCCGCTCGAACGACACGGACACCGCCGCCAGGTGCCCGTCCGACACCGGCACGCGGATGCACTGCGCGGAGATCACCGGCAGGTCCGCGTTCACGATTCGCCCGTCCGCGACCTTCCCCCAGATCTTCAGGGGCTCCTTCTCGCTCTTCTCCTCTTCCCCGCCGATGAACGGGATGATGTTGTCCACCATCTCCGGCCACGTCTCGAACGTCTTGCCCGCCCCGGAGATCGCCTGGTACGTGCAGACCGACGCCTTCACCGCCTTGAACTCCGCCAGCGCGTGGAACGCCGGCACGTAGGGCTGGAGGGAGCAGTTCGGCTTGACCGTCACGAACCCCCGCTTCACGCCCAGCCGCTTCCGCTGCGCCGGGATGACGTCCAGATGCTCCGGGTTGATCTCCGGGATGACCATCGGCACGTCCGGCGTCCAGCGGTGCGCCGAGTTGTTGGACACGACCGGGATCTCCCGCCTGGCATAGGTGTCTTCGAGCGTCTTGATCGCCTCTTTGTCCATGTCGAGCGCGGAGAACACAAAGTCCACCTCACCTGCGATCCGGTCGATCTCGTTCACGTTGCGGACGACCAGATCCGCCGCGCCTGCGGGGATCTCCTTCTTCATGACCCATCGGCCCTTCACGGCCTCGCGATAGGGTCTCCCGGCGGATCGTTCGCTCGCCGACACCGACACGACCTCGAACCAGGGATGATCGGCCAGCAGCGAGATGAACTGCTGCCCCACCATGCCTGTTCCCCCCAGGACTCCGACGCGCAACTTCTGCATCTCAGAACTCCTTTCTTTGCCGCACACCAATAAAAAAAGCAGCCGGCGCGCCAAGGGCAGAGACACGCGTGGCTGCAAAGCATGCGCTGCGTGAACCTTGCACAAGAGAGCGCTCCACAGGACCTGGTCCCGTGACAGTCCGGCAGATCTTATCCGCCGGCCCAGCCTGACGCCCCTGACGGATGGGCCTCAGACTTCGGCAGCCCTCCCCTTTCGCCCGGCAGGTCCGGGTCCGTCCCCCCCTGCCGGCTACTCATGAAGGCCTGCGCCTCTACCCTTGTTGACAGGACAAAAGGTATGATTTCGGGCCGCTTTCGTCAAGAGAAAAGTAGAAGGCCTATTTCCCTTGACATCCAGCCAGCCCCGCTCTATCATCTACCCGGGTCAGCGAACCCGACCCGGATTGTGATTCGATGAACACTCCGTCATAGCCCTGAAACCCGGAGAAAGGGAAAAGACCATGAGCGATTCATCCTCCAGCCAGGATGCGACCCTGAAGACCCTCGCCGTCAGCCCCGGAAAACTCTCCCCCGGCTTCAGCGCCCCCCGGACCGCCTACCACCTCTACCTTCCAAGCAGCATCGACGCCATCCGTGTCACCCCCACCACAGGCGACACGGAGGCGACCCTGACCCTGAACGGCAGCCCCGTGTCCAGCGGCCAGCCTTCGGAGGCCGTCCCGCTCGAAGTCGGGCGAACCGTCCTCCAGGTGGAGGTCACAGCGCGGGATGGGAAGACGAAGAACGCCTACAGGATCACGGTCATCCGCGCCTGTCCCACCCTGAACTGGGTCAAAGTCACAGACAAGGCCCCCTGGATTCCACGGGATTCCGCCGGGGAACTGGTGTTCAACGGCCGTATGTGGCTGTTCGGGGGCTACACCCCCCCGCTGGTCAACGATGTCTGGAGTTCGGCGGACGGAGTGAACTGGAGGAGAGAAGGGGAGATTCCAGACGAGAGCGGGGTGAACATCCCCGTCGTCTTTGCGTATGACGGCAGGATGTGGGTCACCGGCGGCAGCGGAAAGCTGTTTGCCTCGACGGACGGGGCAACCTGGACGCTGGTGACGGACCAGGCCCCCTGGATGGGGCGGGGGATCGTGGGCAGCGCCGTGTTCGCAGGCAGGATATGGGTGCTGGGCGGGGGCAGGGGAGGCCAGTTCTTCAACGACATCTGGTCCTCGACCGACGGCGTCCGCTGGACCCTGGAGACGCCCCAGGCGCCGTGGTCCCGGCGACAGATCTTCAGCATGGCGGTCCACGAGGACAAGTTGTGGGTCGTGGGCGGAGGACTCAGCGGCTACCATCCCTTCCGGGCCTACAACGACGTCTGGTGTTCCCCGGACGGCAAAACCTGGACGCAGACCACGGACCAGGCCCCCTGGCCCGTCCGGATCTGGAACACCGTCATCGCCTACAAGAACCGACTCTGGGTCCTGGGGGGCTTCCGGGCCGAGCCGACGTGGAACAACTTCGACGACGTCTGGTACTCCGCCGACGGCGCGAACTGGCATCCACTGACGACGGAGACCATCTGGTCCCCCCGGCACGAAATCTCGGTCTACGTCTTCGACGACAAACTCTGGGTGATCGGCGGAAATGCCTGGCCCCTGATGAACGATGCCTGGTACCTGGAGATCAAGGGCCTCACCTTCCTGACCCGGCCTCCCATTGAGGAGATCGCGGGCGCGCAGTACACCTACCGGGCGCGCGCGGATTTCAACGAGAGCGGCCAGAAGGTCCGCTACCGCCTGGTCGAAGGCCCTGCCTGGCTGACCCTCCACCCGGACACCGGCCTCGTCCGGGGAACGCCCGAAGCCACCGGCGACGTGACGGTCACCCTCGAAGCCTACGACGACGCGGATGAGACCGCCCGGCAGACCTACACCCTGCACGTCATTTAGAGTCCGTACGAAAATCCCATCCGGGCTTCAAGTGGCTACGAAGGCTGTGGGCTGCGTTACGCTCCGTCGCCGCATCCGCCTTGCAGGATGCGTCTCCTTCGCAAGCCTTGCCCAAAGCCTTCTCGCTCACTTTCGGGCCGAGGGAGCGAATTTCCGTACGGACTCTTAAAACGGAATCTCATCCTCCCCGAACCCGAAGAAGTGCGCGACCTCGTGGATGACCGTCTTGCGGACCTCCTCCGCGATCTCCTCCGGCGTCTCGCAGCACTGCTCGATATCCCACTGGAACAGCACGATCCGGTCCGGCAGGGCCATGTTATAGTCGCTCGTCCGCTCCGTCAGCGGCGTGCCGTGATACAGCCCCAGCAGGAGGTCGTCCTCCGTCAACCCCACGGACTCCAGGTCCTCGACCGTCGGCTCATCCTCGATCACGATCTCCACGCTGTCGAGCCGCTTCCGGAATTCCTCCGGCAGCTCCTCCAGCGCCTCCAGGACGAATTTTTCAAACTGTTTGCGAGTCATACGGCCCTCACCCCCTGACCCCCTCTCCCGCACGCAGGAGAGGGGGAACCGTCTTGTCTAAAAGACCTTCGGCGCGCCGCCAGAAACCCCCACCCCCTATGTACAGCAGAAGCAACCCACTCTCCGGGGGCACATCATGGGGTGCGACAACTGAACGTTAAGGTTGCGGCGCGCCAAAGCCTCCCCGGCGCCTGAGGGGCGCTCTTTCTTTTGCCCACTTTTCTTTGAGCGAGCAAAGAAAAGTGGGAGAGGCCGGTGAGAAAGACTCCGGGCAAGCACCTTCTACAGTCCTACCCCAAACTCCGCCCTGAACTCCCGCCAGACCTCCGCCGGCACCTCCGTCGTCGCCGCCTCGTAGACCTCCTCCACCTGTTGCCGGTTCGCCGGCCCGGACAGGACGATGCCGTTGATCGGCGCGGCCAGGCAGAACTGCAGGGCCAGGTGTCGGACGCTGGTCCCCCGCTCCTTGCACCACGCCCACATGGCGTGCGCCCTCGGGTCGTCCTTGGGCTCCGGCCCGGCCAGCTTGCCCATGCCCAGCGGGCTGGCCAGGATCACCCCCACGCCCCGCTCTTTTGCCAGTGGCAGCGTCGTCTGCGCGACCGACTGGTCGAGCAGGGTGTAGTCCAGATAGGTCAGGACGATCTCGATCTGGCCAGTCTCGATGGCGCGCCGGTGGAACGCGTGCTGCCGGACCCCGAGGCCGATGTGCCGGACGATCCCCTCGGTCTTCATTTTCAGCAACTCGTCCAGGGCGCAGCCGGGGGCCAGGGGATCTTCGATGTCCTGCGGGTCATGTATCAGCACCGAATCAAAATAGTCCGTCTTGAGCAGCCGGAGACTGTTCTCCACGCTCCACCGCGTGGCCTCCGCCGAGAAGTCGTGTCGCCGGGACGGGTGCGTGCCCGTCTTGGTCTGAAGGTGGACCTTCTCCCGCCACCCCCCTTCCAGCGCCAGCCCCACCCGCCGCTCGCTCTCGCCGTAGAGGGGCGAGGTGTCCAGGAAGTCGACCCCCAGCTCAATCGCCCGACGCACCCCCTCGATCGTATCCCGATCCGTGTTGTCCGCCTTGCCGAACCACGCGCAGCCCAGGCCGAGGGCCTTCGGCTGCATGCCCGTGCGCCCCAGACGGCGCGTCTCCAGAACTGGCATGAGATCCCTCCTAAGAGCGTCTAACAAAAAGAGACATTTCACCACAGAGGGCACAGAGACCACAGAGAAAGGCAGGAGAGGGTTGAATCCTCAGATTCTCTCCGTGTTCTCCGTGTTCTCTGGGGTGCATTTTGTTATAGGTTCTAAATATCATCCAATGGGTACACCTTCCGACCCAGACGGCGAAACGGCATGTCCCACCCGTGTAAGCCCGGTTCGTTCACGACGTGGATGGCCCCCGCCCACGCCTCGAACCCGGCCCGGAAGTGCGCCGCGGACTTGACCCCGATGTAGCGCATCGTTCGAGGGTCCAGGCCCATTGTCCCTGCGAAGGCCGTGTCGAAAGGCTGCTCGCGCGCGCTCACCAGCAGCACGTGAATCCCCCCCTGCCGGACGTAGGCCGAAGGCCCCATGTGCCCCTCCAGCCCGGCATACATCGGGCCGTCATACCGGAAGCGCCCGTCCGAAAGCGCGACCACCTCCGCCGTCATGCGCACCGGCGCTCCCTGGAGCGGGGACGACTTCCCCCCCACATCCAGCGTCAGCATGGCCCCCACGCCGACCTGGCCGCACAGCGCCACGGTCTCCGGGTCCACGATGTAGAGCACGCACGCGTCCCGGAGCCCGGCGTCCACAAAGGCCCGCAGCATCCCCGTGCTGTCGCCGGGCGAGCCCCCGCCCGTGTTGTCGTTCCGGTCCGCGAAAATCATAGGAAATCGCCCTTCTGCCCCGGACATCCGCAGGGCCTCCCGCGTCGTGGGCATCGGGATGTGCCACGCAGCCCGGCGCTCGAAGATCCAGTCCCCCAATCCATCCGCATACGTCTGAGCCAGCGTCAGATCATGATCCGTGACCACATACACCGACGCCCCCATGTCCGGCACGTCCGCCAGCGGATAGCAGGTGGCGATGGACCCGCAGACCACGCCCGGCTGCGCCTCGATCCGGTGCAACTCCGCGATCGCCTCCCGCATGGGCGAATGCGCCGTGACCTGGTTCATCCCCCAGACCATCGGGATCTGGCACAGGGCCATCGTCGGACGAACACCATCCCGCAGGATGCGAACCAGCACGTCCGCGCACTCCCGCCCCCGCGCCGCCATGTCCACCTCCGGATACGTCTCCCGCCCGATGAGCACATCCGCGACCTCCACCATCCGGCGCGAGACGTTGGAGTGGATGTCCAGTTGCGCCACGATGGGCACACCCGGCCCCACCAGCCCCCGCACCGCCGCCAGGATATGCCCCTCCCCGTCGTCGATCCCCTCCGCCACCATCGACCCGTGCAACTCCAGGAGCACCCCGTCTGCCGGCATCGCGTCGGCCATCCGGCCCAGCATCTCGTCCAGGATCGCGTCGAAGGCCTCGCGGGGCGTCGGCCCGCTGGGGTGTGCCTCAGCAAAGACCGTCGGAATGAGGTCGAACCCGTGCGCCTCCGCGCCTGAGATGAACCCCCCCGTGGGCGTGTTCGTCCCGCGAAAGAAGCGCAGGATCTCCGCCCCGCGCAGGTGGCCGAAGCGCTCGTCAAAACTCTCGTAAGTCGTCGGCACCAGGGTGAAGGTGCTCGTCTCGTGGCTGATCGCGCCCGTGATCACACGCATGGTCACGCCTCCTCCCTGTCCAGCGACAGCCAGCGTGCAACCTGCGCCTGTAAGAAGTTGTTCTCGCCCGCCGCGCGGCGACCGCACAGCCCGACCTGCCCGTGGCCCGTCACCCCCTCGTGAACGCCGCTCCGCTCCGGGTCCGCGTAGCGAAAAAACCACTCCGTCATCCGATCCCGCATCTCCCGCTCCGTCGCCCGATGTTCCGTCTTTCCGGCCAGGTTCACGGTTTCGCCCGGATCGTTTCGCAGATCGTATAGCTCGTGGGGGCCGTAGGGATACCGGTGGACATACTTCCATCCCGGCGTGCGCACCGCCCGCACCGGCCCGTACTCGTCGAACACCACGACGTGCTCGTGGCCATCCGGGGCATCCCCCCGCAGTCGGCCCGCGAAGCTGACCCCCGGAAGGTCTCCGGTCGTCGTCGGCTTGACGCCAGCGTAGTCCAGCAGCGTCGGCATGAAGTCGTACTGGCTGAGCAGGTCCGCGTTCGTCGCCCCTTCCGGGACGTGCCCCGGCCTGGAGATGAGAAACGGGACCCGGATGGACTCCTCGAACATGTTCAGCGGGACCGTGGCGTTCCCCTTGCCGAACACCCCGTGATGTCCCATGTTCATGCCGTTGTCGCTCGTGAACACGATCAGCGTGTTGTCTCTCAGGCCGTTCGCCTCCAGCCAGTCCAGCAGGCGTCCGATATTGGCATCCATCCCCGTCGCCGCCGCGTAATAGCCGCTCAGGAAGACCCGCCGCTGCTCCGCGTCGCGCACGGGAATGGTGAAATGCTTCGCCCAGGACGGCGGCGGCAGGCCGTCCGGGACGGACTTGAAGGGGCAGTGCTCATAATAACGGTCGAAGACCGTTGCCGGGTGGTGTTCCCGCTGCCACGGGGAGTGCGGCGCGGTGTAGTGTACGCTCAGGTAGAACGGGCGGTCCGAATCCCTCTCCCCCTCCAGGAAGGTGAGCGCGTGGTCCGTGATCGCGTCCGTCACGTAGCGCGGCTCTTCGTAGACCTCCCCGTCCCGGACCATCGGGGCGTTGTAATACGGGCTCCCCCCCTTGGCGTGGACCCTCCAGAACGTGAACCCCTTCTGCGGGTGGTGGGCGTCGCCCAGATGCCACTTGCCGCTGATCCCGCAGACGTAGCCCGCCGCCGCCAGGGCATCCGTGTAGCCCGGCGTGTCCCTCAGATACGCGATCAACGCCCCGTTCCGGGCCGGCTCGTACCGGGCGGTGGTGTTCCCCGCCGCGATCCAGTCGTGGACCCCGTGCTGGGAGGGGATGCGGCCCGTGAGCAGGGACGCCCGCGCCGGAGAGCAGACGGGCGACGCGCAGAAGAACCGCTCAAAGCGCATCCCGGTGGCGGCCAGCCGGTCCAGGTGAGGCGTCTCGATCTCCCGGTTTCCCCCACACCCCATCGCCCAGAAGCCCTGGTCATCCGACAGGATGAACAGGATGTTCGGTCGACTCGCGATACGGCTTGCCATGGCGCACCATCTCCTTTAAGCCCCGTTAAAATGAATGGAATAGCGCCCTCAAGATCGTAAAAAAACCGGCAGGAAGCAAGCCTTCTTGCAAAATCTCGGACGAACCCTCATTTTTTCTCTTGACGACAGGAATCAAGTCAAGCATATTAGAAACTGACCAGTCGGTCTATAGTGAAAGGATAGGAATCAAATGGCTGTTCACGCCACGGAAGAGGCCCGCAGGGCGCAGATCCTGGAGGCGGCCAAGCGCTGTTTCGCCAGGCAGGGCTACCACGAGACGAAGGTGGACGACATCGTCCGCGAGGCCGGCCTGAGCAAGGGGGCGCTCTACTGGTACTTCAAAAGCAAGGTGGAACTCCTGGACGCCCTGTGCGACAGCTTCGCGAAGGAACTCCAGGAGGACTTCCTGAAGGGGTCGGCGGGCAAGACCCTGGACCCCGAATACCTGATCTGCGAGCTGGGCGCAATGCTGATGGAGCGGGTGCTGAACGACCCCGAACATCGCCTGATCTGGATGGAGCACTGGTCGATGGCCTCCAGAGACCCGAAATCGCAGCAGAAACTCAACATGGTCCACCAGGGCTGGCTGGACCTCATCGTCCCGCTGCTCCAAAAGAACATCAAGGAGGGAAAACTCAAGCCCATGGACCCCAGGCAACTGGCCATGGGGCTGATGGCGCTGTTCGACGGCATCCTGATACACCAGGCGCTCCGGGACCTGGACGCCCTGGCCCTCTGGAGATCCACGGCCCGGATGCTCCTGGACGGAGTTGAGAAGTAGGTCTTTTTTTTAATCCGAAATAAACTGACCGGTCGGTTTTATCGGCCGCCTGAGGAATGGACATGCGAACGCCTATCCTCTCTCTCCTGAGCACAGCCCTGGTCGTCCTCGCCGCGAACGCAGCCTCCGGGGAGTCTCCCCTCCTGACCCTCGACCAGGCCGTCCGGACGACCCTCGAAAACAACCGGACCCTCACCGGGGCGAACGCCCGCAAGACCGCGAAAGACCTGGAGCGGAACAGGACGCTGTTTGAGAAGGGGGATGTCTCCGACGCCGAGATGGAGGGCCTCCGGCTCGCGGCCCAGAACGCGGAGTCGGCCCTCAGATCGGCGGAGGTCGCCCTGAAGGTTGCGCAGCGGCAGCTCGCCGACACGCAGGTCCGGAGCCCCATCGCCGGCACGGTGGACAGACGGTTCGTGGAGGTCGGGGAGACCGTGGGGATGGGGACGTCCGTCGCGGATGTCGTCGACCTGGACGTGGTGAAGGTGAGGCTCACCATCCCGGAGCAGGAGATCGGCCGGGTCACCGTCGGCCAGACCGCGCGGGTGACGATGGACCCCTACCCGGGTGTGATCTTCGAGGGGCAAGTGGTCAGCGCCGGGTCGAAGGCGGAGGAGAACAGCCACCGCTACCCCGTGGAGGTCGAGGTCGCCAACCGGGTGGAGACCCCGCTGAAATCCGGGATGTTCGCCAGGACGGAGATCCTCACGACGACGCAGCAGCCGAGGTGCAGCGGAAGGTGGAGGCGATCCGGCATAGACTCCCGAAGGATGCGGAGACCCCGACCGTGTCCAAGGTCGGGTTCAAGGACCTCCCGATCCTCCGCATCTCGCTGACCGGAGACCTCCCGCCGAAAGAACTCTTCCAGCTCGCCAAAGATCGTATCAAGCCGGGCCTGGAGCGCATGGAGGGGGTCGGCGTCGTCACCCTGGTCGGGGGGGAGGAGCGGGAGGTGCGCGCCGAGGTGGACCCGGACCGGTTGAAGGCCTGCAACCTCTCGATCCTGCAGGTGTCTCAGGCCCTCGCCAGGGAGAACCTGGACTACCCCACCGGGAAGGTGGACGAGCGCCAGCAGGAGTACATCGTCCGTCTCGCCGGGCAGTTCCGGACCCTGGAGGAGATGGAGCGGATCGCCATGGCCTCGACCCCGGCCGGGACGAGATCGGGTTCGCGGCCTGGTGGGAGGCCAGGAGTAGATACCCACGGGCTTACGCCCGTGGTCCTTGGTAGTCAAAGGCCCACCCTACCCCAGAGCGCCGCCTTCGCCCCCGCGCTTATGCACGGGGTCCCCGGCGGGTTAGGTTCATGGAGCGCCTGAATGAAGGCTACCGGCGAGTCCTGCGATGGGCCCTCGGACACCGGAAGGCGGTCATCGGCGTCAGCGCCGCCACGCTCGTCGGAAGCCTCGCCCTGATCCCGCTCCACGCGGTCGGGACGGAGTTCATGACGCAGGTGGACCGGGGGGAGTTCGCCATCGCCCTGGAGATGCCCAGCGGCACGGCCCTGGAGCGGACGGACCGGGCCGTGCAGAGCGTGGGAGGAGATCCTGTCGAAGACCCCGGAGGTGGACCGGTTCTTCGCCACGGTCGGGACCTCGGAGGAGGGCATTTTGAACGCGCAGGCGTCCCACCTGGCGCAGATCCAGGTCCATCTCGTCGGGCGCTCAGAGCGACGGCGGGCGACGGACGAGGTGGCGGACGGCCTGAAGGCGGCGGTGGCGAGCGTCCCGGGCCTGAAGGCGCGGGTGAACTTCATCGGCATCTTCGGGACCGCGGACGACACGCCGATCTTCATCGAGATGAAGGGTCAGAAACTGGAGGACATCGTGAAGGTCGCCGCCGAAGTGGAGGCCCGCACGGCGCAGGTCCCGGGGACTGCGGACGTCAAGAGTTCCTGGGAGGAGGGGAGGCCGGAGGTGAGGGTCGAACTCGACCGGGAGAAGGCCGCCCAGATGGGCCTGACGCTCGGGGAGGTGGCCCTCGCCCTGCGCACGGCCCTGGAGGGGGAGGTCGCCACGCAGTTCCGGGACGGGGAGACGGAGGTCGATGCGCGGGTGATCGTGCGGAAGCTGGACCGCTCCAGCGTGGCGGATGTGGGGCGCATGACCTTCCTGAACCACCGGGGCCAGCAGGGCGTTCGGGAGGCCCTGCTGGAGGCCGGCCCGGCGCGGCTGCGCCCCATCGTCATGACCACGCTCACGCTCGTCCTGGGCAGGCTCCCGCTGGCCCTGAGCCTGGGGCCGGGCACGGAGATGCGTTCCGGCATGGCCGTCGTCCTGATCGGCGGGCTGATCACCTCCACCCTCCTGACCCTCGTCCTGGTGCCCGTGGTCTACACGATCCTGGAAGAGATCCGGGTCAGGCGTCCGGCACGGTTCGGGCGAAAGGCCGAGGCCACGGTCCGTGCGCCGGCAGCGGCGGCGGATTAGGAGAGGGGAGTCCTTAAAAATCCTTGTGACTTCCCGCTGAACGGCCTATATTTGATCCTCTGAGATCCGTCCAACCACGCAAGAGGATCGCCCTTGCCCACCGTCTCCGTCATCGTCGTCAACCACAACACCCGCGACCTGCTCCGGGACTGCCTCCGCTCGGTCCGGGCGGACGCCGACGACCTGTCCGTCCAGACCATCGTCGTGGACAACGCCTCCTCCGACGGCAGCGCGGCCATGGTACAGGCGGAGTTCCCCGGCGTCCACCTGATCGAGAACCCCTCCAACCTCGGCTTCTCGAAGGCCAACAACGCCGGCCTCCAGGCCTCATCCTCGCCGTATGCCCTGCTCCTCAACAGCGATGCCCGGCTCTGCCCCGGCGCGCTCCAGGCCATGGTCTCATTCATAGAGGCCCGCCCCGACGTCGGCATCCTCGGCCCCGGACTCCTCAACGAGGACGGCTCCCTCCAGCTCTCCTGCGGCATCCCGCCCACGGTCTGGACCGAGGTCTGCAACAAACTCCTCCTCCACATCCCGTTCCCGTTCTTCAAGATGGGGGACTGGACGCACGATCAGATCCGGGAAGTGGGATGGGTGACCGGGGCCTGCCTCCTGGCCCGCCGGACGATGCTCGACCGGATCGGCCTGCTGGACGAGGGGATGTTCATGTACTACGAGGATCTCGACCTCTGCTTCCGGGCGCGGGGGGCCAGCTGGAAGATCTGCTACGTCCCGGACGCCCAGGTCGTCCACCTCGGCGGCGCCACCTCCCGACGGGCGTTCGGCCCGATGCTCGTCGCGAGCGGCCGGAGCAGCTTCTACTTCTTCCGCAAACACTACGGGGACGGCGCGGTCCGCCTCCTGCGCCTCATCACCCTGCCGGAGATGGCCCTCCGTTCGGCCCTCTGGGGGACCCTGGCCCTCTTCTCGCTCCGCCGGCGTGCGGAAGCCCGCGAACGCCTCTGCGCCTACCGGACCATCCTCTGGCGCACCCTGACCGACCGGAGCTACTGGCGTCCGGCTTAGGGCCCTCACCCCCTGACCCTCTCTCCCGCATGCAGGAGAGAGGGAACCGTCTTGTCTAAACAACCAGACGGCGCGACGTCCCGACTTTCAAGCAGGAGGTTCGTTCAGGCAAGGTGGGGTACGAGCGACGCGAAGCGGCGCGGGGGTGCGGTGGAAGGGGCTCGGTCTACCACGGGACCCGGATGACACAACCCGAACGAAGTACGGCGCGCCAAAGCCCCCCGCGGCGTCTGAGCGGGCGTGCTTCTTTTGCCTACTTTTCTTGCACGAGCAAGAAAAGTGGGAAACTGAAAATCCACTGCCCATGCTCACCCCCCTATTCCCCCCATTCCTGACCTCCCTCCTCCTCGCCGCCCTCCTCACGCCCCTCGCCGGCCGCCTCGCCGTGCGCCTCGGCCGGGTCAGCCCCCCCAACCCGTCCGTGGACGGCCATACGAGGGCCACGCCCTACCTGGGCGGCCTCGCCATCTTCTGCGCCGTGTCGCCGTTCCTCCTGTCCGCAAAAGAATCCGCCTGGATCCTCGGGACGGCCCTGATGATGCTCGTCGGCCTCCTCGACGACCTCTTCCCCTTCTCCCCTGCCAGAAAACTGCTCGCCCAGGCCGCAGCCGCCATCGCAACCGTCGCCTTCGGCCTCCACTTCGACGTGTCCGGCATCCTCCTCCTCGACGCCGCGCTGACCGTCTTCTGGCTGATCGCCATCGCGAACGCCTTCAACGTCACGGACATGATGGACGGCCTGGCCCCGGGCATCGGAGGGATCGCAGGCGTCGGATTCGCCGTGGTCCTGACCGGGTCCGGCCCCGTCGAATCCGCAACCCTCGCCGCAGCCCTGGCCGGGGGCCTGTTCGGGTTCCTCATCCACAACTTTCACCCTGCCCGGGTCTTCATGGGGGACACCGGCAGCCTCTTTGCCGGGACGCTGCTCGGCTGCCTGACCGTGACGCTGCAACGAGGAGGCGCGGGCGTCGCCGGGTTTGCCCTGCTCGGCCTCCCCCTGTTCGAGGCCGCCTTCCTCATCGCCGTGCGCACGCGGCAGGGTCGTCCGTGGTATCGGGCCAGCCGGGACCATACCGCGCAGCGTCTGGTGCAGTCGGGTCTCTCCATCCGAGGCGCAGTCCTGACCCTCTATGCCGCTGCCCTCCTGTGCGATGTCGTTGCCCTGTCCATCCTGCATCGCCCCCTGCCGATCGCTTACCTCACTGCCGGAGCGCTCGTCGGGGCCGGCCTGCTCGCCGGGGGGCGGCTGGCGAAGGTGAACATGGGGCCGGGGGGCGGGGGCCAGGGAAACCAATCTCTTCTCCCCGAACCCTGACCCCCGACCCCTGATCCCTTTTTTGAGGTTCGGCTTGGAAAACTCCCTCACCGGCCGTGTGGCAAAGGGCATCTCGTGGACCGGAGCTGCGCAGGTCTCGGATTATCTCGTCACCCTCGCCTCGCTCTCCATCCTGGCCCACCTCCTCAGCCCCGCCGATTTCGGGGCCCAGGCCGCGGCATCGGTGGTCGTCGGCGTGGCCCTGATGGTCAGCGACCTCGGCCTCGGCTCCGCCCTGATCCAGTCCCCGGCCCTGCGCCGGGCTGACGTCCGGAGGGCTACCCTCGTCTGTGTCTGCTCCGGCCTCGCACTGAGCGGCCTCGCACTGGCGCTCTCGCCCTGGATCAGCCGGGCGTTCCAGGGCGCGGAACAGGTCCGCGCCCTGCTCCGGGTCCTCTCGCTCTGCGCCCTCCTCCACCCGACCGGCGCCATCCCCCGGGCCCTGATGACGCGGGGGATGGACTTCCGTCGTCTGGCCCTGATCGACGCAGGGGCGGCGCTCGCCTCTGCGATGACCGCCGTCTCCCTGGCCCTCCACGGCGCAGGGGCGCACAGCCTGGCCTGGGGCTACGTCGTCCGCGTGGCCGTGTCGTCAGGCCTGGCGTGGGCCGTCGGGGATCGGGAATCGAAAAAATTAGGCCCGTCTGGTGGGGAGGAAGGGACACTCACTCCTGCGGGAGGGGATGGGATCGGAAGTCTCCTCCGCTTCGGACTCCCCGCCACCGGCGCGGGCCTTCTGAACTATCTCTCCGCCAGCGTGGACTATCTCCTCGTCGGACGCTACCTCGGGCCCACGGCCCTCGGCCTCTACTACCTGGCCTACCAGCTCGTCTCCCTAGCCCACTTCAAAGGGGTCTCGGTCCTCCTCAGGGTCCTCCTGCCGGCGTTCGCGGCGCTTCAGGGGGACCTGGACAGGCTCCGCCGGGGCTATCTCCGGGCAGTTCGGGGGATCGCCCTGTTTGCCTTCCCCATCCTGGCGCTCCTCTGTGCCCTGTCCCGCGAGATCGTGATTGTCCTCTATGGGCCGGGAAAAGAGCCCGCGATCCTGCTCGTGCAGATCCTCTGCGTCCTGGGCACGGCCAAGGCCGTGGGAGGAGCCGTCGGCCCGATCTTCCTGGCCAGGGGACGGGCGGACATCGCCCTCCTCTGGAACCTCTTCGCCCTGACCACGACGACCGTGGCCGTGGCCGCCGGCCTCCCCTTCGGCGTGGAAGGGGTGGCGATGGCCGTCAGCCTGAATGCCCTCCTGCTCCTGGGGGTCTCCGAAGGCATCGTCCACCGGCTCGTCCCGCTGGGCTTCCCGGCCTATCTCGCCGCGCTGACACCGGCGCTCCTGGCCGCGTCGGTCTCCGGAATGGCAACCGGCTACGGGATGGCATTCGTCCGCGCCGGAATTTCTCCGGTCGCGGCCATGATCCCCGGAGCCGCCTTCGGCGCGGCGCTCTACCTCGTCCTCATCTGGGCGATCGATCGAAAAGCCCTGTCCGAAGTCGCGGCGTTCCTCAGGGCCTGGAGAGGATAAAAAAACATGGCTTGATTCTTCTCTGAAATCTGCGTAAACTTCCTGACAAAATCCATTCAAACGCAGAGGAAAACATGGACATCAGCTTCGCCACCGGCGCAGGCGGGAACGCCTGGTCCCTCCAGGCGTGCGCGGCCTGGGCACAGGAGAACGACTTC
>SICM01000117.1 GCA_009694805.1 Candidatus Latescibacterota bacterium | reverse complement strand
TCTATTTGAATCTTGCTCCCAGCCGTCTCCAGGAAGGACGCGGGCCTCTTTTCCTGCCTCCTGGCTGGGACACAATACCAGATGAAATTTTGAATTTCGATCTTTCAATATTTTCAATATCTTACACCTAAACCGATCACGAATGTACCGTCAATATATCAAACCCAAACCACGATTATCAACTCAAACCCCCCGCTTTCCTCCCCTCAGTAGAACTGAGGGGCATCCAGCGGGTCTTTTAGTGAAAAATGAAAAATGAAGAGCACTCTCTGACTTTGCACTTTGCACTTTGCACTTTCCATTTGCCATTGAGGTTTCGCGATGAGCTTCAAGACGACGGGCGTCCTGGCGGTGATCCTGGTCGCCCTGGGCGCGTTCTGGTATTTCTACGACTACAAGGGGGAGGCGCCCAGAGAAGCGAAGGCCAAACTGGCCAAGCGGATGTTCCAGTTCGACCCGGGCAGGGTCCGGCGCGTCTTCGTGGCCACGGGCGACACGATGGTGGTCTGCGAGCGCCAGCCCGACTCCACCTGGGTCATCACCTCGCCGGTGCAGACGGGGGCCGACCGGTGGACGGTGGACCTGATCGCGAGCAACGTGGCGGAGCTGGACCGGCAGGAGACGATCGCGGAGAAGGCCACGCCGGAGGCGCTGGCTGACTACGGCCTCCGGCCTCCTTCGTTCCGGGTGTACCTGGATGGGGCGGGCATCGACACCCTCCTGGCCGGGGATGAGAGCCCGACGGGCGGGTTCACCTACGTCAAACTGGCCGGGAAGCCGGAAGTGCTGGCCGTGGGGGCCTGGCAGGTCAACCGGATGCGGAAGACGCTCTATGACCTGCGGGACAAGACCGTCCTCCCGTTCGACCGGGAGCGGGTCACGAAGATCGAGCTGATCCGGCCCGACTCGACGGTGGTCTGCGAGCGGGATGCCAGCGGGGCCTGGAACGTGGTCCGGCCCTTCGGCAAGGCCCTGGACCGGGAGCGGGGGGACGCCCTGCTGGCGGCCCTCCACGGGCTCAGGGCGCGGGCGTTCGTGGCGGAGAGCGTGGACCCTCCGGCGCAGTACGGGTTCGACAGGCCCCCGCTGACGGTCCGGCTTTCGGGCCAGGAGGGGCCTATCCTGACGCTGACCCTGGGCAAGAAGGTCGGGGAGCATCTGTATGCCCGCGTGGACCGGAAGGCGACCGTGTACGAGGTCGATGAACGGACGTTCCAGGATCTCTGGCCGCCGCTGAAGGATAGACTCCCCGCGACCGCGGCCCGGCCGGACAGTGGGAAGAATGGGTAGGATGAACCGCAGAGAACGCGGAGGGAATGCAAAGTGCAAAGTGCAGAATGCAAAATGAAAAATGCAAAAATAGGCTGGGCGGCTGTATTTTGCATTTTGCATTCTCTCATTCCCTCCCTCTGTTTTGCCAATGTGACCGTCGAGGGGCGCGTGGACCGGACGGCGATCACGGTGGGAGACCCGATCACCTACACGCTGACGGTCCGGCGGGCGGAGCGCGACCGGGTCGTCTTTCCCGACCTGGGGGGACAGTTCGGGGACCTGGAGGTCCGGGAAGTCCGGAAGCCGGAGGTGAAGCGGTCGGAGGGGGGCGCGGTCGAGGAGGTCGCGGTGTACATCGTGACCTCTTACACGGTCGGGCCTCACGAGATCCCGGCGCTGGACGTGGGCTACATCAACGCCTCCGGGGATACGGGGCGCGTGGCGACGAATCGCCTCCGGGTCACGGTGCAGAGCGTCATCAAGACGGGGGAGGAGAAGGCCCTCAAGGACGTCAAGCCGCCGGTGGACCTGGCCGCCGGGCTCCCCTGGTGGGCCTGGCTGCTGATTTTCCTGGCCCTGGCCGGCGTCCTCGCCTACATCCTGTACCGTCGCCGGAAGCGCAGGCCGAAGGCCGCGCCAGAAGCGCCCCCGAAGCCGATCGACGAACTGGAGGCGTTCGACCAGATCGCGGCGATGGGGCTGCTGGCGAAGGGGGAATACAAGCAACACTACAGCCTGGTCTCGGACGCCGTGCGGCGATACATCGAACGCCGCTACCGGATCGAGGCGATGGAACAGACCACGTGGGAGATCGCGGCCGGGATGAGGCAATCCCGCTTGGCGCCGGTCACGATCGCCGCGTTCGAGGAGTTCCTGTCGGCGTGCGACCTGGTCAAATTCGCCAAGTACATCCCTCCGATGGAGGAGATGGAGGGGCTGGTCGACCGGGCGAAGGGGATCGTGAGGGCGACGATGGTCGTGCAGGAAAGTGTAGGGATACAGGGCCAACCAGCCCATCCGTAAACGAATGGGCCGGGCCGATCAAGCCCCGTGAAACGGGGCTGCCGGAACCAAGCTATCATTTTGGAGCCCGGTTCACCGGGCTTGGTTGGGATGCCAGACCGTTCATTTATGGACGGGCTGGCTCCAGATTGGAACTATGTTTCGTTTCCAGGACCCCCTCTGTCTCCTCCTGCTGCTCGTCATCCCGGCGCTCGTCATCTTCTATGTCCGGAAGGAGACCCGCAAGAAGGGAAGTCTCCGCTTCCCGGACGTGAGCGCGCTCAAGCAGGTCCGGCCCTCCGCCTGGCTGAAATGGCGGCATATCCTGATTGTCCTCCGGTGCGCAGGGCTCTGCCTGCTCATCCTGGCGCTGGCCAGGCCGCAGTTCGGGAAACGGAGCCGGGAGGTGCTCACACAGGGGATCGACATCATCCTGGCCATCGACGTCTCGACGAGCATGGAGGCGAAGGACCTGGACAGCCGGAAGAATCGCCTGGAGGTCTGCAAGGAGGCCGCGGCGCAGTTCATCAAGGGGCGCAGCAACGACCGGATCGGGATGGTGATCTTCTCCGGGGAGAGCTTCACGCAGTGCCCGCTGACGCTCGATTACGGGGTGCTCCTGACGCTGCTGGATCAGGTCAGGACAGGCATGGTGGCGGATGGGACGGCCATCGGGCTGGGTCTGGCCACGGCGGTCAACCGGCTCAGAGGGACGCCCGCCAAGAGCAAGATCGTGGTCCTGCTGACGGACGGGGTGAACAATAAGGGGGAGATCGACCCGATCACGGCGGCGAAGGCGGCGGCGGCCGTGGGCGTCAAGGTCTACACCATCGGGGCGGGGAGCGCGGGGACGATCATGCAGCGGGTGGACGGGCTGTTCGGGCCCCGGTATGTGCCGGTGCAGGTGGAGATCGACGAGAAGGTCCTGCAGGAGATCGCCCGGATCACGGGGGGGCGGTATTACCGGGCGACGGACTCCCGGAAGATGGAGGACGTGTACAGCGAGATCAGCCGTCTGGAGAAGACGGACATCCGGACGAAGGAGTACGAGGAGTACTCCGAACTCTTCGGCTATTTTCTGGGACCGAGCCTGATGCTGGTGGCCCTGGAGGTCGCCCTGGCGAACACGAGGCTGAGGAGGATACCGTAAGGTAAAAGACAAGAGCGGTTCCGGGTATCGGGTATCGGGTATCGGGAAAAAACTAAAACCTGAAATTTGGTTTTGTTTTTTTCGATCCCTGAAACCGGAAACCTGACCCCTGACCCCTGACCCCTGACCCCTGACCCCTGGTCTTATGCGTTTCGCAGAGCCTCAATATTTCTACCTGCTCTTCCTGATCCCCGTCTTCGCGGCCTTTTACGGGTGGGCGTTCCGGAAGAAGCGCCAGGCCCTGAGCCGGTTCGGGGACCTCGACCTCGTGCGGAAGCTGATGGCCGCCACGAGTTCCGGGCGACAGGTCTTCCGGGGGGCCCTGGTCACGGGGGGACTCTTCTTCCTGATCCTGGCCGCCGTGCGACCGCAGTTCGGGACGAAGGAGGAGGTCGTCCGGCGCAAGGGCGTGGACATCGTCGTGGCCCTGGACACCTCGCTGAGCATGCTGGCCGAGGACATCCGGCCCAACCGCCTGGAGCGGGCCAAGCGCGAGGTGTCGGCGCTCGTCGACAAGCTGAAGGGGGACCGGATCGGCATCGTCGCCTTCGCGGGCGCGGCGTTCGTGCAGTGCCCCCTGACGCTCGACTATGGGGCGGCCAAGCTGTTCCTGGACGCCGTGGACACGGGACTGATCCCGGTGCGGGGCACGGCCATCGCCGAGGCCATCCGCGTCTCGGCGCAGGCGTTCGACCGGGAACAGAAGAAATACAAGGTGCTGATCCTTGTGACCGACGGCGAGGACCATGGGGGGGACCCGCTGAAGGCCGCGCGGCAGGCCGCCGAGGAGGGGGTCCGGATCTACGCCATCGGCGTGGGCACGCGAGATGGGGAGCTGATCCCGGTGCAGAGCGAGGGCGGCGGCATAGAATACATGAAGGATCGGGGTGGAAATATCGTCAAGACGCGGATGGATGAGACAACGCTGGAGAAGCTGGCTTTGATCACCGACGGAAGGTACTACCGGAGCACGTCCAGCGGCATCGAGCTCGACCGGGTCTACGAGGATGTCTCCAAGATGGAGCAGCGGGAGTTGAGCTCCAAAAAACTGATGCAGTTCGAGGACCGCTACCAGTATCCCCTGTTCCTGGCCCTGGCCTGTTTCGCGGCGGAGGCCCTGCTGTCGGACCGCCGGAGGGTGAGGCAGGAGTGGCGCGGGAGGTTTGAATGATGAGAAGAGACCTCACCCCCGTCCCATCCCCAGAAAAGTGCCACGTTCCACGTCTCACGTGCCACGTAAAATCTCTACTTGGCACTTGGCACCTGGAACTTGGCACGCTCCTCATCCTGGCGCTCTGTCTCCCCTCTATCGCTCTGGCCGATGCGGCGGCGTCGAAGAACAACCGGGGGAACAAGCTGTATCGCGAGAAGAAATATGGGGAGGCGCTCGAGCGCTACCGGGAGGCCCAGCTGGAGGCCCCGAAGTCGCCCCAGATCCACTTCAACACCGGGGACGCGCTGTTCCAGGCCCAGGAGTTCGACCAGGCGGCGGAGGCGTATTCGAAGGCCCTGGCGCTGGGGATGCCGGACAGGGCCCTGGAGGGGCAGACGCACTACAACCTGGGCAACTGTTTCTACAAGAAGGACAAATTCTCGGAGGCCGTGGCCTCCTACCGGCGCGCCCTGGCGCTGAAGCCGGACGACCGGGACTTCAAGTTCAACCTGGAACTCGCGCAGGAGAAGCTCAAGACGCAGCAGCAGGCCCAGAACCAGCAGGGACAGCAGGATCAGAAGAAACAGGATCAGGACAAGCAGGACCAGAAGGGTCGTCAGAACGACCCGAAGCAGGGGCCGCAGGACAAGCAGAATTCGCAGGAACCCCAGGACCAGAAGAAACAGGAGGCCCCCAGGCCGGGGGAGCTGTCCAGGCAGGAGGCCGAGCGCGTGCTGGACGCCGTGGAGGGCCAGGAGCGGGAGGCGCAGAAGAAGCGGCAGGTTGCGATCACAGGGCGGAGATATACGGGTGAAGAGTGGTAGGCGGGGAATTGTAAAATGCAAAATGTAAAATGCAAAATACCCATTGCCCTTATTTATGCCCTCCTGACGCTCGTCTCCTCCGCCTGGGCCAAGGATCTGTCGTTCGTGGCGACCGTGGACCAGACCCGCGTCGCCCTGGACGGGCAGATCACCCTGACGCTGACCGTGACGGGGGAGGGTCTGGGGGGCGTGCCGGACCCGACGCTGCCGGCGATGAACGACCTCGCGATCGCGGGCACGAACTCCTCTTCCTCGACGCAGATCTCGTTCGTCAACGGGAGTATGACAGCGACGAAGACCGTGGAGTTCATCTACGCCCTGCGGCCCATGAAGGTCGGGACCTTCACCATCGGCGCGGCGTCGATCCAGGTGGAGGGGAAGACCTACGCGACCGACCCGATCCAGGTCGAGGTCGTGCCGGGCGGGGCGGGGGGCGGGGGAAGGGGGGGGATCGCGACGCCTTCCCAGCCAGGGTCGAGCGAGGTGGCAGAACTGGAGAAGAACCTCTTTCTGGAGGTGACGCCGGACCGGAGACAGGTCTACGTGGGGGAACAGGTCACGCTCCTCTACAAACTGTTCACCCGCTACGGCCTCCAGAACGTGCAGTACAGCAAGGTGCCGACCTACACCGGGTTCTGGGCCGAGGCCCTGTTCGATGCGCAGCAGCTCAACTTCCAGCAGGAGGTCCGCAACGGCAAGGCTTTCAACACCGCCCTCCTGAAGCGGGTGGCCCTGTTTTCGACGACCGCCGGGAGCAAGACCCTGGATGAGATGGACATCGGGTGCGATATCCCGGTCCGTTCCAGAGGAGGACCGTTCGACGACTTCGAATTCTTCGGGCGCGCGCAGCGGGTGACGCTCCGGAGTGATCCTCTGAAGATCGAGGTCCTGCCGTTGCCTCCGGGGGCCCCGGCCGGGTTCCGGGGGGCCGTGGGGAGCTACTCCGTGACCGCGTCCGTCACGCCCAGGTCCGTGACCGAGGGGGACCCGATTTCGATGAAGATGACCCTCTCCGGGACCGGCAACCTGGATGCGGTGACGGAGCCCGGACGCCCTGAATCGCGCGACTTCAAGGTCTATGACCCGAAGGTGAGCAAGGCGGTCGAGAAGACCGGCAACCGGATCGGGGGGAGCAAGACCTTCGAGTACGTCATCATCCCGGAGCGGGCGGGACAGGTGATCCTGCCGCCGTTCGAGTTCGTCTATTTCGATCCCCAGAAGCGGCAGTATGCCACGGTGGCCAGCGCGCCGATCCCGATCTCCGTGTCTCCGGGAAAGCGGCTGGCCGAGGGGGAGGGGCATTTCCGGCTGTCCCGGGAGGAGGTGACGCAGGAGGGGCGGGATATCCGTTACATCAAGCCCGACGCGGAATACCTGGAGGATCAGGGCAGGGCGCTGTATCAGGGCTGGGGGTTTCTGTCCCTGCAGGCGCTGCCGTTCCTGGGCCTGGCCGGGGCGCTGGCCTACCGACGCCACCTGGAACGCCTCCGGGGCGATGTGGCCTATGCGCGGCGTCGGCGGTCCATGGGGGAGGCGGCCCGGCGGCTGAAGGCGGCCCGGCAGATTATAGAAGAGGGGCGCGGACCCGAGTTCCACGCGGAGGTCTACAGGGCCCTGTCGCAGTTCCTGGCGGACCGTTTGAACGTCCCTGCGGCAGGGCTGACGACGGATGCCGTCCTCCGACATCTGGAGGCGCGCCAGGTGGAGGCGGAGGTCTCGCAATGGGTGCGGGACATCTTTGAACAGTGCAACTTTGCCCGGTTTGCACCCTCGACGATCCAGGCCGGAGAGATGGAACGCCTGTACGAGGAGACGGAGGCCGTGATCGAGGCGCTGGAGCGGAAGATATAGGCGATGAAAAGCATTTACCACAAATGGTCGGGAAAGTGCAAGGTGCAAAGTGCTAAGTGCTAAGTGCAAAATGAAAAATAAAGTTTCCTTTTGCATTTTGCATTTTGCATTTTGCATTTTGCATTTGTCCCTAGCTATGTTCGCCTTTTCGTTTTCCGCTCGGCCCGCTCACGCCGTGGACGAGGCGACGCGGCTCTACAACGAGGGGAACACCCTCTACCGGCAGGGGAAGTACGCGGAGGCGGCGGGGGTCTACGAACGCCTCCTGGCCTCCGGCGCCCGTAACGGCCGGATCTATTACAACCTGGGCAACGCCTACTTCAAGATGAACCGCATCGGGCGGGCGATCCTGGCCTACGAGCGGGCGCAGCGCCTGATGCCGGGCGATGAGGATGTGGCGTCCAACCTGCAGTTCGCCAACCTGCTCAAGATCGACAAGGAGACGACGGGGGAGGTCAACGCGATCACCCGGTTTGGCCGGTGGCTGCTCAATCTGTTCAGCGCCAACCTGCTGTCCTTCGCGTGCAGCCTCTGTCTGTTCGGGATCTCCGGGGCGCTGATCGGGAAGATGTTTCGCCCGGAACCGCGCCTGCGCCCCGTCTGGACGGGCGCTGTGGTCTCCCTCGGCGTCCTGTTGCTGCTAGGCGGGACGCTGCTGGCGTTCAAGATTCACGCCCGCGAGTTCGAGCAGGCAGCCATCGTCATGGCGGGGGAGGCAGACGGGCGGAGCGGGCCGGATGAAAACAACATCAAGGTGTTCACGCTTCACGAAGGGACGAGGGTGTTCATCCAGCGGGCCGAAGGGGGATGGCTTCTGGTCCGCCTGCCGTCCGGGATCGGGGGGTGGGTACGGGCGAAGGACGTGGAGAAGGTATGATGTAGAGACGGCCCGCCGGGCCGTCTCTACGTGGGGAACCTCATGATCTACAAAGCCTGGTTTCAATGCGCGTTGGGGTGCGACGAGCGCCACGATCTGAACGAGATCGTCTACGAGTGTTCGAAGTGCGGGGGCCTGCTGGAGGTCGAGCACGACATCGACGCCCTCCGCACGAAGTCCCCGGTCTACTGGCGTCAACTGTTCGACCAGCGCTACATGCGGACGGGGTGGCCCTACGGGAGTTCCGTGTGGGGCAAGAAGGAGATGGTCTGTCCGAATGTGGAGAACGAAAACGTCGTGTCCATGTTCGAGGGGGGGGGCAACCTGTTCTGGGCGGACCGACTGGGGCGGGAGATCGGGGTGGAGGACCTCTGGGTCAAGCAGTGCGGCAACAGCCACACCGGGTCCTTCAAGGACCTGGGCATGACCGTCCTGGTGTCCATGGTCAAGCAGATGATCTCCGAGGGGAAGTGCATCCCGGCCGTGGCCTGCGCCTCCACGGGGGACACGTCGGCTGCGCTGGCGGCCTACGGGGCGGCGGCGGGCATCCGGACGATCGTGTTCCTTCCGCGCGACAAGGTCTCGGCCGCGCAGCTCGTCCAGCCGATGGCCAACGGGGCGCTCGTGGTCAGCCTGGAGACCGACTTCGACGGGTGCATGCGCATCGTGCGGGAGATCTGCCTCCGGGAGAACATCTACCTGGCCAACTCCATGAACTCCCTGCGGGTGGAGGGACAGAAGACGATCAGCCTGGAACTCGCCCAGCAGTTCGACTGGGAGATGCCCGACTGGATCGTCATCCCCGGCGGGAACCTGGGCAACGTCAGCGCCCTGGGCAAGGGGCTGCAGGAGATGGAGGAGATCGGCCTCATCAACCAGCTCCCCCGCATCGCCGTGGCCCAGAGCGCCAACGCCAACCCCCTCTACCGGAGCTATCTCCAGAACTTCGACCGCTTCGAGCCGATCCCGGCGCAGCGCACCCTGGCGTCCGCCATCCAGATCGGCGACCCCGTCAGCGCCCAGAAGGCGATCCGCGTCCTCAAGACCTTCAACGGCGTCGTGGAACAGGCCACCGAGGACGAGCTTGCCAATGCCTCGGCCATGGCCGACCGGACGGGGCTGTTCTGCTGCCCCCACACCGGGGTGGCGTTCGCGGCGCTGTTCAAGCTCCTGGATCGGGGGGTCATCCAGAGGAAGGACCGGGTGGTGGTCATCTCGACGGCGCACGGGCTGAAGTTCACGGAGTTCAAGATTGCCTACCACGAGGACCGGCTGCGGGACCTGGGGGTGGAGCCCCGGCACGCCAACCGCCCCCTCGAACTGCCGCCGAAGTACGACCTGGTGCGCGACCGGGTGTTTCAGGCGTTGCTGATGTAAGCGTCTGTACAGACTCTAAGGAGCCTCTCATTGAACAGGCTATTGCTCGTGGGGACAGGGGGATTCATCGGCTCCGTGCTGCGTTATCTGGCGAGCGGATTCGTTCAGCAGGGGACGGTTCAGTTCCCTTACGGCACGCTGGCGGTCAATCTCGCGGGCTGCCTGACCATCGGGTTTCTGTCCGAACTGGCAGAGGCATACGGCGTCTTCACGCCAGAGACCCGTTCCTTTGTCTTCGTCGGCATCCTGGGGGGGTTCACCACCTTTTCCGCGTTCGGCAACGAGACCGTGAACCTGCTGCGCGACGGGGAAGGTCTGCTCGCCCTCGCCAACGTCGGCGCCCACGTGGTCCTGGGTCTCGGCGCGGTCTGGGCGGGTCGCGCCCTGCCTCATCTGATCTGGAGGTGACGAAAGGCGGATGGCAGTCGAGGAGGTGTTGACATGGCTTCGGGTTTTTGTTAAATTCTACGGCGGAGTGGTAATTTGTGGTCTATTGCAGCCACTTAAAATAATTCGCTAAAAAGTCGATCCGGTTGCATTCATCGTCTTCCGGCCTTTCGGGCCAGGTTTCCAGGCGGTTGAGGTCCAGCCCGTGCTTTTTGGCGCGGGCTTTTTTGTTTTCAAGCCAAGACAGGAAAGGCGACGTATGTCCGATAGAAGCCAGAAAAATCGACTCTCCACGACGGCCGTTCACGGGGGAGAGGAGCGGGTCAAGGCCGGACATTCCCTGACCACGCCCATCGTTCAGACCTCCACCTACACCTTTCGGGACAGCGCGGAGGTGGACGACTTCATCTCCGGCCGGGTGCAGCGGATCGACTACGGACGCTACGGCAACCCGACGCAACGAGCCGCCGAGTTGAAGCTGGTCGAACTGGAGGGGGCGGAGGACGGGCTGCTGTTCGCCTCCGGCATGAACGCCGTGACGACGACGCTGCTGGCCATGCTGTCGCACGGGCAGCACGCCATCATCCTGGACGACTGCTACCGGAAGACGCGGCAGTTCGGGGAGAAGGTGCTCAAGCGCTACGGGATCGACGTCACGTTCGTGCCGCCGGGGGACTACGAGGCCATCGAGGGGGCCTTCCGGCCCAACACGCGGGTACTCGTGACCGAGTCCCCGACGAACCCCCATCTGAACGTCCTGGACCTCCCCCGGCTCGTGGCGATGGCGAAGCCGAACCTGGTGAAGGTGATCATCGACAGCACCTTCGCCACGCCCTACAACCAGCGGCCCCTGGAGTTCGGGGTGGACCTCGTCATCCACAGCGCCACGAAGTACCTGGGCGGGCACAACGATCTCATGGCCGGCGCCGTCCTGGGCCCGGCGGGGCTGATCTCGGCCATCAAGGACTTCCGGGGGATCATGGGCGGCACCATCGACCCTCACTGCGCGTACCTCCTGATCCGGGGGGTCAAGACGTTCGCGCTCCGGATGGCCCGGCAGAACGCGACGGCGCAGCGGATGGCGGAGTTTCTGGAAGGGCATCCGAAGGTCCGACGGGTCTACTATCCCGGCCTGAAGAGCCATCCGCACCACGACGTGGCGCGGGAGCAGATGAGCGGGTTCGGGGGGGTGGTCAGCTTCGACGTGGCCGGGGGCCTGGCGCAGACGCTGAAGTTCGTCGACCACCTGAGGGTGCCCTACATCGGGCCGAGCCTGGGCGGGGTGGAGAGCATGGTGTCGCACCCGGCGACCGTCTCCTACTACGAACTCTCTCGGGAGGAGCGTCTGGAGGTGGGCATCCTGGACGAACTGATCCGGTACGCCGTGGGCGTGGAGGACCCGGAGGACCTGATCGAGGACCTGGGGAAGGCGCTTGAGAAGGTATAACCGTAAGAACAGGTGAAGCGTGAAGCGTGAAGCGTTAAAGGCCACGAGATACGAGATAAAAGATACGAAGAACGCATCACGGAAAGGAAACTCATGAAGAAGATCGACTGTCACATGCACGTCAACGGCGGCCTCCGGCGGTGGGGATGGGAGGACAACGACCGGGTCATCGACGCCGCGGACCGGCTGGGGATCGAGCACCTCTGCTGCTCCATCCCGGTCGTGCGGGGGCTGCCCGACCCGGAGGAGATCCGGACGTGCAACGACGGGGTGCTGGAGGCGATGCGGCACTACCGGGGGCGCATCCTGGGTTACTGCTACGTCAACCCGGGACACCAGAGGGCAGCCCTGGAGGAGATCGACCGCTGCATGGATCGGGGGATGATCGGGATCAAGCTCTACAACCAGTACCTGGCCTGGGACCCGACGATGTATCCGATCTACGAGAAGGCCATCGACCTGAAGGTCCCGCTCCTCTGGCACGCGGGGCACACGCTGGACCGGGCCACGGCCCTGGCCGTGGGGCAGCCGAACATCTCCGACGGAACGGACATGGCGCGGGCGGCGAGGCGTTACCCGGAGGCGATGATCATCCAGGGGCACATCGGCGGGGGCGGGGACTGGGAGTGGGGGATCAAGGCCATCCGCCACACGCCGAACGTGTACCTGGACACGAGCGGGAGCGTGGTGGACGACGGGATGATCGACATGGCCGTGCGGGAGATCGGCGTGGACCGGCTGCTGTTCGGGACGGACATGACGATGGAGGGGGGCGTGGGGAAGGTCGAGGACGCCCATCTGACGAAGGCGCAGAAGGAGAAGGTCTACTGGTCCAACATGGCGGGCATTCTGAAAAAGGGAGGCTATTTTGTACCTTGACGTCAACGCATGGGTGGGCCGCTGGCCGTTCCGCCCGGTCCCGATCACGACCGTCTCGGGCCTGTTGAAGCAGATGGACCGGCACGGGATCGAGAAGGCCGTGGTCTCGTCGCTGCACGCGGTGTTCTACCGGAACAGCCAGGCGGGCAACGAGGAGCTGTTCGAGGAGACGAAGCGGCACCGGGACCGGCTGATCCTTCACGCCACGATCAACCCGACCTACGAGGGGTGGCGGGAGGATCTGAAGGTCTGCCAGGAGGACTTCGGGATGTCCGGCCTCCGCCTGATCCCGCAGTACCACAACTACCGGCTGTCGGGCGGGGAGGCGCGGGAGGTCGTGAACGTGGCGGCGGGCCTGGGCATGCCCGTCGCGCTCCCGATGCGGCTGGAGGACCGGCGGCAGCGCCACTGGCTGGACCTGGCGCCGGACCTGTCCGCCGGGGAGATCGAGGGCCTCGTGCGGGCCTGTCCCGAGGCCACGTTCTTCATCCTGGAGGGGATCGGGCTCGAAAACAGCGCGCTCGTGCGGGACCCGAAGCTGCGGGAACGGGTCTACATCGAGATCTCCCGGTTCACGTCGGTGCTTCAGGAGAACATCCCGCACATGATCGAGACGATGGGCCCCGACCGGCTGGTGTTCGGGACGGGGATGGTCCTGAAGACGCCGACGCCGGCGATCCTGAAGGTGGAGGTGCTCAAGGCCTCCAAGAAGGTGAAAGAGGCCATCTCCTACCGCAACGCGGCGAGGGCGCTCAAAGTGAAGATGTAAAAAATTGAACCGCCAAGTCGCCAAGAGCGCCAAGGACCTCAAAAGGAAATGCAAAGTGCAAGGTGCAAAGTGCAAAGTGGCATCCTCTGCCTCATCCTGGGGCTGGCATCCTTCGCCCACGGGGACGTGAAGGTCCTCTACACGGGGGACTTCAACGGTACGCTCAAGGCGTGCGGGTGCCCCGGGGCCCCGGCGGGGGGGATCGTGGACGTGGCGTCGGCGGTGAAGGCGGAGCGGGCCGGGGGGGATCTTCTGCTGGTAGACGTGGGGAACTTCGTGCCCTACATGCAGGCGACCCGTGCGGACTACACGGCGCGGCTGATGCAGGGGATGCGCTACGACGCGATCAACGTGGGGGAGCGGGAGCTGGAGGAGGGGGTGGCGGGGGTGGACTCGCTGGCCCGCGCGTACGCCCTGCCGCTCGTCTCCGCGTCGATCCTGCGGGCCGACACCCGGACGCCGGTCTTCAAGCCTTATGTCATCAGGGCCGTGGGGAAGGTGAAGGTCGGGATCATCGGGGTCACATCGCCGGAGCTGTTCGCGCTGGCGCCGGAGTCCCGGTCGAAGGCGCTGGCCTTCGCGAGTCCGGACGAGGCGCTGAAGCGCTGGTTGCCGGAGGTGCGCAAGAAGGCGGACCTGGTCGTGCTGCTGGGGCAGCTTTCGGGTGAGGAGGCCCTGAAGCTCAAGGCGACCTACCCGGAGATCGGCCTCGTGATACGGGGGAGCCGGGACATCGAACGGGAGGCGAAGCAGGATGGCGCAGCGGTGGTGCGCGCGACCCGCTACGGCACGGGATTCGGCGTCCTGACTGTGAAGGTGGGGAAGCGGGCCGTGACGGGGCTGGAGGACCGGAAGGTCGCGTTTGTGAAGGGGGCCCCGGTAGACGCGGAGATCCAGAAGGTCTTCGACGCGTATCAGACGCAGGTGGCGGAGGAGGCGAGCCGGGCCAGCGCCAGGCGGGCGCAGGCCCCTTCTCTGCCCGACCCGGAGACGTGCGCCACCTGCCACGAGGCGCAGGTGGCCCAGTGGCACGGGACCCCGCACGCGCACGCGTGGGCGACGGTGGTGAAGGACGGGCGGACGAAGGACCCGGAGTGTTTGACCTGCCACACCACGCGCTACGGGGAGTGGGGCGGGTTCAAGAGCGCGGAGGCCACGCCGAAGCTCGTCAACGTCGGCTGCCTGTCCTGCCACCGCCTCTCCGAAGGCCATCCGAACGACACGACGGAGGCCCCGGCGCTCACCCCCCAGGTCTGCCTGTCCTGTCACGACCCCAAGAACAGCCCGGCGTTCAAGTACGAAACGTATCTCCCTAAGGTGAAGCATTAGAGTCCGTACGGAAATCCCATCCGGGCTTCAAGCGGCTGCGAAGGCCGTGGACTGCGTTGCTCTGCATCGACGCATCCGCCTTTCAGGATGCGCCTGCTTCGAGCGCCTTGCCCATCCACCCCGCCAAACGCTGCGCTCGCTCGCGTTCCCGGCCCTCTTCTCGCTCGCTTTCGGGCCTCAGAGCGAATTTCCGTACGGACTCTTAGGGGTGGTAGCACAAGGATCGCCATGAAGCGCCTATGCGCAGCTTTCGTACAGGTGCTCTGCCTGTCATTTCCGGGATACCTGATGGCCCAGATGGGGCCGGGCGTCATCACGACCTTTGCAGGGTCGGGAACTTCGGGCGTGGGTTTTGCGGGGGATGGGGGCCCGGCTGTCCGGGCCCGGCTGGATAACCCACCCGGCGTGACCGTGGATGTTAGAAGCTGTTTTAAAATCCCTCTGTCTGGCAGTTTCGAGCAACTTGAGCGAAGCGCTAAAACTGCAAAACCCCAGAAATCAGGGGGTTAACGTGATCTGTCAGTCACCGGTCTTACGGGAAAACCTACTGTCACGCGAGTTTTAAAA
>SICM01000116.1 GCA_009694805.1 Candidatus Latescibacterota bacterium | reverse complement strand
TATAAATAGCAGTTTTGGATTATCGCAGGAACCGCCTCTTAGAGAGCCGTATTCGTTGGTGAAGCTGACGCCTATATTTCAGGCCCGAAAGCTTTCTGCCGAGGTTTTCGGGGGGCATAAGTTGGGAATGGTAAGTGAACAGTGTCGAGATTACCACCGAGTTGTTCATTTCCGAGGCTCGACACAAGGAGATCAAAGCGAGTTTCGGCGTGCCGAAGCAGGGAGACATTCTTCTTACTGCTATCGGCACGATTGGTGAAATTTACGTTGTAGAAAGAGACAATGATTTCTACTTCAAGGACGGGAATGTTTTGTGGCTTAAGGGATTCACCACGGTCAACTCGCATTTTCTAAAATACGTATTGGTCTCATTCGTTGAGAGCCTGAACAAGATGGCTCATGGCGCTGCTTACAGCGCGTTGCCGATTCAGCGACTCAACGCTCACAGAATCTTCGTGCCGTCACCAGCGGAGCAAGAGGCGATTGTTTCGCAACTTGATTCCCTCAATGCAGAAACCCAACGCCTTGGATCCCTCTATCAGCGCAAGCTCGCGGCGCTGGAGGCGTTGAAAAAGTCGCTGCTGCACCAGGCTTTCAACGGTGACCTGTAGGACGCTCTCATGAAGGAAGATGTACAATCCGGGGACGCCACTCTCCAGAGTGGCATAAACGCCAGGCAGGAGCCTGGCGCACCCGGAGACGTCTCTCTCCAGAGTGGCATTAACGCCAGGCAGGAGCCTGGCGTGCCCGGGGATGCTGCTCTCCAGAGTGGCGGAGACGGTCCCAAAGAAAACGCCAATCTGGATCATGGCATTACCGGATGGCATAGCCGGGGATATCTGCCGCATTTCGACGGACACGATGTGATCCAGCATGTCACCTTTCATCTGGCTGATAGTCTGCCCAAGACGGTTGTGGAGCGCCTGGAGGATGAGATTCGAAGCCTGCCGCAGGAAATACAAGATGTGGAGCGGCGCAAGCGCGTGGAGACCTGGATGGATTCAGGCCGCGGCTGTTGTATCCTGCGGGAGCCGTCCGTGGCTGAGATGGTGCAGAACGCGCTTCTTTTTTTGACGGCCAGCGCTACCGTCTGTTCGCGTGGGTGGTGATGCCGAATCATGTTCATGTCCTTTTCCAACCGATGAATGACTGGTCTGTCGCGAAAATCGTGGCGTCGTGGAAAAAATTTACGGCGAGGAAGATTTGTGATTATCAGAGAATCGGGAGCATCGGGAACGCCAGCCTCAAAACCAACGGGGATCTGGGCCTCAAGCCTGTTTGGCATCGCGAATACTGGGACCGGTTCATCCGAGACGAACGACACTTCCAACAGGTGCTGGAGTACATTCACAGCAACCCCGTGAAGGCGGGCCTGGTTGCCAGGGCGGAAGAGTGGCCATGGTGCAGTGCATCGCCTGCGCATCAAGACGCCAATCTGGAGATTGGCGTTCCCGGCAGAAAGCCATGAACGAAGCCGAAACCAGAGCCGAGCACATCGATCCCGCGTTGAAAGCGTCGGGCTGGGGTGTGGTGGAGGGTAGCCGCATCCGGCGCGAGTTTTCGATCACGCCGGGCCGCATCGAGGGGAAGGGGCAGCGCGGCAAGGCGCTCACAGCCGATTATGTGTTGGAGTATCGCAATACCAGGCTGGCGGTGGTCGAGGCCAAGGCGTGGGATGAATCGCTGACCGAGGGCGTGGCGCAGGCCAAGGATTACGCGGGCAAGCTGGCGGTGCGCTTCACCTATGCCAGCAACGGGCAGGGCATCTACGGCATCGACATGCAGACCGGCGTCGAAGGAGAGTTGCCGCAGTATCCCACCCCGGATGATCTCTGGAACCGTACTTTTGCCGCGCAGAACGCCTGGCGCGACCGCTTCGCCGCCGTGCCGTATCCAGATAAGAGCGGAAGTTGGACAATCCGGTTCTATCAGGAAATCGCGGTCAATCGTGTGCTGGAGCGGATTTCGGATGGCAGAGATAGAATCCTGCTTACGCTCGCCACCGGAACAGGCAAGACTTCCATCGCTTTCCAGATTGCCTGGAAGTTGTTTCAAGCGCGCTGGAATCTAAGCCGGGAGCCTTCCCGTCGTCCACGTATCCTTTTCCTGACGGACCGAAATACGCTCGCCACTCAGGCATATAACGATTTTACTTCCTTTGCGGCCTTTGAAGACGAATCGCTGGCGCGTGTCAACCCGGAGTCCATCCGCCAGAAAGGGAGATTACCCACTAACGCGAGCGTCTTCTTCACGATCTTCCAGACCTTCATGAGCGGGCCACCGAAAAATGGCGTGCCCTCGCCCTACTTCGGGGAGTATCCGCCGGATTTCTTTGACTTTATCGTCATCGACGAGTGTCATCGCGGGGGCGCGAATGACGAAAGCAACTGGCGAGGCATCCTCGACTACTTCGCCCCCGCCGTGCAACTTGGTCTGACCGCCACGCCCAAACGTCAGGACAACGTGGACACCTACGCCTACTTCGGAGAGCCGGTCTACATCTACTCGCTCAAGGAAGGCATCAACGACGGCTTTCTCACGCCGTTCCGCGTGAAGCAGATCTCCACGACGCTCGACGAGTATGTCTACACACCCGACGACCAGTTGGTCGAGGGGGATATCGAGACAGGGAAACGGTACACGGAACCCGACTTCAACCGGATCATCGAGATCAAGGAACGCGAGAAGAAGCGGGTGGAGATCTTCATGGCCCAGGTCAACCAGCAGGAGAAGACGCTGGTTTTCTGCGCCACGCAGGACCATGCCCTGGCGGTGCGCGACCTGATCAACCAGATGAAGACCGGCGCCGATCCCAACTACTGTCATCGGGTCACGGCGGACGATGGCGCCCTGGGCGAACAGCATCTGCGCGACTTTCAGGACAATGAGAAGACCATCCCGACCATTTTAACCACCTCGCAGAAGCTCTCGACCGGCGTGGATGCCCGCAACATCCGCAACATCGTGTTGCTACGCCCGATCAACTCGATGATCGAGTTCAAGCAGATCATCGGTCGGGGCACTCGGCTCTATGACGGCAAGGATTACTTCACGATCTACGATTTCGTGAAGGCCCACTACCACTTCAGCGATCCAGAGTGGGACGGTGAGCCGATTGAGCCAGAACTGAGGGAACCCAGGCCCGAGCCGCCGCCACCAGGTCCGCCTGGAGAGATCCATGAGCTACCGGGAGATTACCCAAAGCACCGAAAGATCAAGGTCAAACTCGCCGACGGCAAGGCTCGCATGATTCAGCACATGATGGTGACGAGCTTCTGGCATCCCGACGGCACGCCGATGTCGGCGCAGCAATTCATGGAAGCGCTCTTTGGGAAGCTCCCCGAGTTCTTCAAGGATGAGACCGAACTCCGCGCCTTATGGAGCGTACCCGACACCCGCGCCAGGCTCTTGCACGGCCTTTCGGAAAAGGGTTTTGGAAAAGAGCAACTCGCGGAGATGCAGAAGATCATCGATGCTGAGAAGAGCGACCTGTTCGATGTACTGGCCCATTTGGCCTATGCTCTGACTCCGCTCAGCCGGCAGGAACGGGCCGCGAAGGCCAAAGTCATTATCAGCACCCATTTCAACAGCAAGCAGCGAGTGTTCATTGATTTCGTGCTCTCGCATTATGTGAGTGTCGGCGTCGAAGAACTCAGCCAGGATAAGCTGACCCCTTTACTTCGCCTGAAGTATCACGACTCCATCGCTGACGCCGTCGCCGACCTCGGCAAGCCGGACGAGATTGGCAAGATGTTCGCTGGCTTCCAGAAGTATCTGTATCAGCCGCAGGCCGTGGCCTGACCTGTATCCAAGTAACCGGCTTCAGCGGATGATGCTCCGTCTCGGTCGGCGGCGCGTCGTGCGTCGTCGGAAAACCACATTGACATGGCCCAGAGGTAAAGGTATATTTTGAAGGGCTTCGACCGGGCAGAGTCCTGTTTCTTGACAACGGAGGCCAATGAAGTTTGAGGTTGTTGGCCAGATAAGAGCCTTGGATGAGCCATGAGACAACCGACAAAGCATTTTGCGGTGTGCATCGACAACACGGACTTATGAGGCGTCTCTGGTTTTGAAGAAGCTCTATCCGATCCTTCCCGACCCGAGAGCTGCTAAGGATGATTTTATCCGCATTGTGGATGAGAGCGGCGAGGATTACCTCTTTCATTTTAAAAAAATCGGAAATTTTTGGTCTGTTCGCGCCGGAATCCATCACAGGGCATTAGCCATCGAAGATGGGGAGGATTATATTTGGGTTTGGATTGGAGTCCATGACGAATACAAACGAATGATATGAAAGTACATTATCAAGATTGCCTTCCTGGAGATTCCCGCCAGATACCCTGTTTGGCGGGAATTGCTTTAAAGGGCGAACGATAGAGGCGCGATGAGGCGGTCACGCTTCGCGGTGGCTGACGGATACGGTGTCCGGGTTGACTTATGACGCGTAAACTGAAGGCATAGCAACCGGTTTCAGCGGATGATGCGCCGCCTTGAGAATCTCATTGACATTCATATTATGGTATGATAGATTCTGGGCAGGCCGATGCATATTGGGGCTTCGGCGAACGGAATATCCAGAAATATTTCGGGGACGAAAGGAACAAAAATGAACGTCTCTCCATCACTTTCCACGGCGGAGGCTGAGCCGATCGTCGAGTCTTACCGTGCCCCGGCCTTTGCCGACTTCAGGCCCGAGCATGCGGCGCCCGGGGCCACGCCGGAGCGGCTGGCCCACCTGGAGGAACACAGTTTTGTCATCATCAACGATTTTGTCGGCAACCCGTGGATTCCCGTTCTCCGCGAGGCGGGTCGCCGTGTCACCGAGGCGTGCCAACCCGAACAGGGCTACACCAAGCTCGACGTGTCGAAGGGCTACGTGCACCGCACGGGAAACGATGAGCCGTGGGCGATCCGGGGAATCATCCATCCCGCTTTCAAGGAGCCCAGCTTTGCCGAGTTCCACGGCTCTGAAGATTTCCTGAGCTTCGTCTACTCCTGGTGTCACGGGCTCCGTCCTGAGGATATGACGATGAGCGCCATGCTGCTGTGGTGCAATCCCCGGCAGCATGAGCACAAGCTCGGCTGGCACCGGGACGTGACGTGGTGGGGCACCGGGGAGCCCTACTTCGCGCAGAAGGAGGTCCGGGGGGAGGGCCCTGAGGCTTACTCCGAGGAGACCGAAAAAATCCGCTGGGAAGATATCCGCGCCAACAACGCGAAGGCTGTCGCCGAGCGGAAGGGCATGAGCATGTTCCTGGCGCTCGTCGACGAAGAGTGCCACGAGCTCGTGCCCGGCAGCCACAACCGATGGCGCACCCCGTATGAGCACGACGTGCTCCTGCCGAAAGCGATGAAGGAGCAGGGGGTACCGCACACACCCAGTTGGAACGGCACGGACCCGTTGCCGAACCAGGTCGCGATCAGGCTCAGGGCCGGGGAAGCCCTCATCCGCATCGGGTCCAACATCCACACGGGGCACAGCGTCCCGGATCGCGAGCGCAACACGCTGTCCATCGGCTGGCCGAAGTGGTCGGGACCGTTCACCGGGGAGCCTAAGGTGGCGGACGTGCGAAACGCGTGGCAACTGGATCCTGCCGTGCGAGCCGCTTTGCCGCACGAGTGGATGAAGACCGCGTGGGACCGCTGGGCCGAAACCCAGAAGCTGGGGGATACGCCCGAGGACCGGTATACCCCGTGGGACATCAAGAACATCAAAGCTGGCGTGCTGGAACATAAGCCGTGGTAGAACCGCAACCCTCGGCCTCGTAACGGAAAATCCCGCCAGATCATCCCATTGGCGGGATTTTTTTAATAGACGGCTGAGGCGCGGCCCTGCCGTCCGTGGCAGTGCCGGGGGGATCAGGACATGGAACAGGGAATGACGACGCCTGCAAAGGAAGTCACGACGCTTTCCAATCCAACACGCGGGCCCGGCATCCCGTCCGGCGTGCCGGAGGTGAAGCTGTTCGACGAACTCGACTATCGGCTTCCCGGACTTGTACCGGTGAAGGTCGCGGTGGACGCGGGGGATCTGACCGGGGCAAAGGCCGCGCTGCTGGCGCATTTCCGCGCCCGCCCGGATGCGCAGGAGCGGCCCCGGCGCGACCCGGCCTACGACACGCATCTTGCGGACAACATCCTGGAGGGCCGGTATATCTGGGGGGACACGGTCTGCACGTACGGCCCGAAGACCGAAGACATCGCATGGTACCGGGTCCCCGAGGGGGTCTACTGGCCGCTGTTCGACCACGGCTGGGCCGCCACACCTTCGTGGACACGCTGGTGAACGCCTACCGGAACAGGGGCGATGAGCGGTACGTGCAGCATCTCGTCGCGCTGCTTCTGGCGTTCATCCGGGACTGTCCGGTGGAGGACGGGCGGAGGATGCCCCGGATCAACAACGCCGACACGCTGGCCGCCCGGACGATTGGCGTGGAGGGGCTCACGCGGATTGGGGACCCCGCCATCATGTGGGATCTGATGGTGGCTATGCGGCGCGTGCAGCGGTGGCCCGGCTTTCTTCAGTACTGCATCCACTCCGACGCGGTCACGCCCGACGCCCTGGCGACGATTCTGACCTCGCTGGTGGAGCACGAGCGCTACATCGTGGATGCCGTGGAGGTGTGCGAGGGGGGGAACCACGGCACCCGCACGGGGGCGACGGCGCTGGAGCTGGCGGCGCGGTTCCCGGAGTTCCGGGAGTGGGAGACGTGGGCCGACCGGGCGACGGCGGACCTGCTGAACCGCTACCACTGGCACGACACGAACCCGCTGGGGTTCATCTACCGGGACGGCGCGACGGTGGAGATCTCCCCGGAGGTGGGCCGGGGGGATTACCAGACGCTGCTTCAGGCGATGGCGTGGGTCCGGAGGATGGGGCGGCCGGTCCCGCGGCAACTCCTGGAGGTCCAGGAGAAGATGGTCGAGTATCTCGCCTATATCTCCTGGCCGAGTGAGCTGGAGGTCAGGCGGGCACGCTGGGAACGGGGGGAGGGCATGACGTTCGTGGCGGGTGTGCCACGGGTCGGGAGGGCGGGGGAGGACATGGGGCCAGGTCTCCCCGGACGAGGCGATCTGGACTACATCGAAACCGGCGGACGGGCGGGCGTCGTACCGGAACACGCCTCCTATCCGCTGCGGTCGGGGGCGCCCTGTCACGCGGGGACCTATTTCATGCGGAGCGACTGGACGCCCGAGGCGGTCGTGTTGCAGGTCCGGTTCGGTCCCATCCAGTACAAATACAGCCAGTTCGGCCTGGGGGACGTGGGGGACGTCGGCGTGTGGGGGTACGGGATGCACCTCATCCCCCATATCTATCATCATCCGCGCACGGGGCCGTTCGTGGTCTACGGGGATCGGAGCTTCGCGGGGGACGGGCAATCCGAGAACACGATCTCTGTGGACGGCGTGGGCCAGGGGCGGGCCAACCGGGTGCGGCGGGCGGACGCGCCGCTGGACAACCCCTGGGTGACGACCCCTGTTCTTGACTACGTGCGCGGGGCCTACACGTTTGACCCGGAGCGTGTGCAGGCGACCCACACCCGGGCGATTCTGTTCGTGAAGCCCGACTATTTCGTGGTGATCGACGGCGTACAGGGCGACCCGGGGACGCATCGATACCGCATGAAGTACCAGCTTCACCAGGATCTGACGGCGGAGGTGTCCGGCACACGTGTGACGGGTGTGGCGGGAGACGGGCCGCGCGTCGTGGTCGTGCCGTCCCGGAACGACCTGAGCCTGTCCGTCGTGAAGGGCCGGAGAGAGCCGACGTACGAGGGGTGGCACCTCTGCGCCCCGGACGAGGGGGTCCCTGCCCCGGCGTTGATCTATGCGTGGGAGGAGGCAGCGCCCGCCCGCGTGGAGACGGTGATCTGGCCGGTCCGGCCCGGGACGCCCGCGGGCCTGACCGTCACCCGATCCGTGGCCGGCGACGTCGTGAGGCTGACGATTACGCGGGGGGCGTGCGTCGATGAGATCACCTGTGGCGGAGGCGGGGAGGTGGCGCTCTGCCGCCGGGTGGACGGCAGGGTGGTGGCCGAGGGGGTGTCCGCATAGGAGGCGACATGCGAAGGAAATGGGTTCGACGCGGTCTCGGAGTGGTCCTCCTTCTGTCTGTCGTCATCGGGGCTCTGGCTTTCCTGTCCACGCCCGGCCCCGACCATCCCCTCTTCGATCAACCGAAGGTGCTGGTGATCGCCCATCGGGGCGGTTGTGGGCTCTGGCCGGAAGAGACGCTGTATGCGCTTCAACATTCGATGGACCTGGGCGTGGATGTCCTGGACATAGACATCCACAGCACCCGGGACAGTGTCCTGGTTCTGTTTCACAACGCCACCGTGGACAGCACGACGAACGGCACGGGGCGGGTCCAGGATTTCACGCTGGCGGCGCTCAAGGCCCTGGACGCCGGGTACCGCTGGACGGATGACCGGGGTGGACATTTTCCGTTTCGGGGACAGGGGATCACGGTTCCCACGCTCACCGAGGTCTTTGCCGCCTTCCCGGACGCGCGCCTGAATATTGAAATCAAGCCGGACCGGACGGACCTGGCCGTGGCGCTTGGGAGGGTGATCCGGGAGTACCGGAAGACGGAGCAGGTGATCGTCGTTTCCATGCACGATGGCGTCATGCGGGAATTTCGCCGCCGGTATCCCGAAGTGGCCACGGCGGCCAGCACCGGCGAAGTGAAGGCGTTCTTTTACCTGAATCTGGTCTATCTGGGCTTCCTTTATTCTCCACCGGCCCTGTCCCTGGGGGTTCCGGAGTACGGCGGCGCGTTTCACGTGGTCACGCCGCATTTCATCCGCGCCGCGCACGGCCGCGGCCTGAAGGTTCACGTCTGGACGATCAACGACAGCGCCGACATGAAACGCCTGCTGGACCTGGGGGTGGACGGCATCTTCACGAATTATCCCGACCGGCTCCTGAAGCTTCTGGGGCGAGAAAAGGGCATCCGGGGCTGAGGATGTGGGATGGAGGCACGCTTCAAAGAGGGGATGGGCCGTTGACGTGAGCCGAATTCTGATCATCGAAGACAACGAGACGATGCGCACCGGCGTGACGCTGGTGGTGGAGCGGATGGGGCACGAGGCCGTGGCCGTCTCCGGCGGGCCGGCGGGTCTGGCGCGGATGAAGGAGGGGGCGTTCGACCTGGTCATCACGGACTACCGGATGGAGGGGATGGACGGGCTGGCCGTGCTGGAGGCAGTGAAGCGAGAGCGGGCGGAGACGGATGTGGTGCTGATCACGGCCCACGGGACGGTGGAGATCGCCGTGGAGGCCATGAAGAAGGGGGCGGCGGATTTCATCACCAAGCCGTTTCCGCCGGACGAGTTGCGCCTGAAGGTGGGGCGTGTCCTGGCGTTTCGGGAGGCCCGGCAGGCGCGGGAGCGGCTGGATGAGGAGAACCGCTACCTGCGGGAGGAGATCGGGGAGCGGTACAACTTTGGGGAGATGGTGGGACGCTCCACGCAGATGCAGGAGGTCTTCGCCCGGGTGCAGAAGGTGGCGGCCAGCGGTTCTTCGGTGTTGATCTATGGGGAGAGCGGGACGGGCAAGGAGCTGGTGGCCCGCGCGATTCACAGCCAGAGTTCCCGCAGGGAGGGGCCGTTTGTGAAGGTGAACTGCGGGGCCCTGCCCAGGGAACTGATCGAGAGCGAACTCTTCGGCCACGAGAAGGGGGCGTTCACGGGGGCCGTCCGGCAGAAGAAGGGGCGGTTCGAGCTGGCCGAGGGGGGCACGATCTTTCTGGACGAGATCGGGGATCTCTCTCTGGAGACGCAGGTGAGTCTCCTGAGGGTGCTCCAGGAGAAGACGTTCGACCGGGTGGGGGGGAGAAGACGCTGACGGCGGACGTGCGGGTGGTGGCGGCGACCAACCGGACGCTGAAGGAGATGGTGGCTCAGGGGACTTTCCGGGAGGACCTGTTCTACCGGCTGGAGGTCATCCCGATCCGGTTGTCCCCCCTGCGGGACCGGAAGGAGGACGTTCCGCTCCTGGTGGAACACTTTTTGCATAAGAAATGCTCGGAGATGAATCGGCCCCGTAAACGGATCACGCCGGAGGCGGTGGAGGCGCTGGTGGACTACGGGTGGCCGGGCAATGTGCGGGAGCTCGAAAATGTGATCGAACGGACGATCGTCCTGTCGGACGGGGAGGAGATCGGGCTGAGCGACCTGCCGCTGGCGGGGGAGCGGGAGGGGGCCGGGGGGTTGACGCTGCCGGAGGGGGAGATCCCGCTCAACCGGATGCTGGATGACCTGGAGCGGCAACTGATCGAGCGGGCGATGGAGCGGGCCGGGGGGGTCAAGACGCGGGCGGCGCAGATGCTGGGGATCAAGACGAGTGCGTTGTACTATAAACTGGAGAAATATGGGTTGGGGTGAGGGTTTCTTCACCGGGTTCCCCCGGATTGTCACCTTTCTTGCTCGTGCAAGAAAGGTGACACCAAAGAAGCACGCGCCTCAAGCGCCGGCGAGGCTTGGCGCGCCGCAACCTTGACGTTCAGTTGTCGCACCGAAATTTGTGCCCCCGGCATGTGGGTTGCTTCTGCTGGACTCAGGTGGTGGGGGTTTCTGGCGGCGCGCCGTTAGTCGTTTTGACCAGGCTGTTCCCCCTCTCCTGCGTGCGGGAGAGGGGGGCAGGGGGTGAGGGCTGGATAATCATGACTAAATATCTTATCGCTTTGATCTCATTCCTCCTGCTTCTCGCGGGAGAGGTGCGGGCGGAGTCGGCGGAGATCGTCCGGCTGCAGGCGGAGCGGGGCCGGCTGGAGGGGACGCGGGATTCCCTGCTCGTCCAGAGGGGCCGGCTTGCGGCGGAGGTGGACCGGCTCTCGACCCTGATCGACAGCCTCAAGGCATCGGGCAGGGGAGAACTCCAGGAGGTCCTCCGGCGCTCCCCGGGGCTGATCGGGCGTCTGGAGGAGCGCCGGGAGCGCCTGCGAGCGGCCTATGACCGGGAGATCGAGGCGCTGGTCCGGCGGCTGGCGCAGGGGCCGGACGAGGGTCTGGTCCGCCAACTGGTGGCCTGCCAGAAGGCGCGGGAGGCGCTCGGGCGCGGGGCGGTTTCGGAGGGGGCCGGGCCGGGCGCGGAGGCCCTGTCCATCCGGGAGGACGACGGGCCGGAGGAGGTCCGGCAGAAGGCGGACCTGATGGAGGACATGGCCGGCCGGTTGCGGGCCGAGGCCACGGAGATGGAACGCCGGGTGCGCCAGTTGGAGACGGAGCGCCGGCTGCGGGCCCGCGTGGCGGCGTTTGCGCGCGAGATCGACCTGTTCGATGAACACCTGCCCGAGGGGCGGACGGTGAGCGCGTCGAAGGGGGGCTCCGGCGCAGAGGGCGCCGTCCCTCCAGGTGCGACGGCGCAGGCCCCCGGCCTCGGAGGCGACAAGGAGCAGGCCAGGGCAGGGGGCGAGACGACGTCTCAGGGGGCGCTCGTGGCCGGGAAGGAGGTGGTCCGCGAAGAAGGCTCCCTCGAAGCGTTTTCGGCGGAGGACCTGGTCGCGGAGATTCAGAGGCTGAAGGCGCGCCAGAAGGAGGCGCAGGCGCGGGAACGGGCGCTCCAGGAGCGGGTGAGGATGTTTCGGGAGCGGCTGCGGGGCATGCTGGATGGGCGGGAGTGACGGCCTGGCGCTGGTCGGGCTGGTCGGGCTGGCCCGGCCTTCCGGCGCCGCGGAGGTGCGCGCGTCGCTGGGGCTGGAGCGCGACGACAACCCTTTCAAGGAGACGGCGGACCGGCAGGGGGGGTGGGTCAGCCGGTTCTACGTCTCCGCGTCGGGAACGCTTCTGGACCGTCCCCGGTGGCGCGCGAAGGTCCAGCATCAGGGGGGGATGAAGCGTTTCTGGCTTGCGGACCGGCGGACATCGGGCTCCTATGGAGACGTGGTCACCAACGATCTGGAGGTGTCCACTCTGGCGTGGCTGACCGGGCGGGTGACGCTGTCCGGGCAGGGGGATCTGAAGGTCAAGAACGTCCACCAGACGCCGGGCGAAGCGGGATATCTGCGGGGGACGGCCGAGGGGGCAGTCACCGGGCAGTTCGGCCAGGGGATCACGGGCGCGGTGCGCTATCTGCGGGGCGGGGACGACTCCAGGGCCGCGACCCTGCCGGATGCCTCGCTGCACGAGGCGGGCGCGGAGGTGAAGTACCGTCGTTCGCGCCAGTTTCAGGGCCGGGCGGGGGTGACGTGGCGCTGGCTGACCTATGGTCGTCCGGCGCTGCAGCGGACACCGGGCGGCGGCGTAGGGTTCCTGAACGTCGATCAGTCGGACCTGCTCCGGGAGGTCTCGGCGGGCTTTGCAGGTGTATCGCGGGATGCTGTTCCATGCCTCCTACGCCTTTCTGCACAACCGGTCCAACAGCTTCGGGTACGGGTTCCGGGCCCACCGGGTTCAGGCGCTGCTGACCCGGCACATCGCCTATGAGGTGGATGGCCAGGTCTATCTGACGTTTCAGGTCCGCCGGTACGCCGATCCCCTGACGCCCCTGCCGGGGGGGCGGTCGGAGGCGGATGAGTACGAACAGACGGTGGTCCTCCTGAAGCTGTCGCGCCAGGTGACCTCCCGCTGCGGGGCCTCCCTGCAGTACGGGCACTTTCGCAACGGTGCGCTGGGGAGTGCGGGGTTTTATCGAAAGAACGTCTATGCGTTCTCCGTGGATATGTCACTTTAAAGGGATCGTTCTTGCGCTCTGCGCGCTGATGGCCGGGCCGGCCTTCGCCGGAGAGGTCCGGGGCCGGGTGACGGACCGGGCGGACGGGTCGCCGCTGGCCGGGGTCAATCTGCGCCTGGCGGGCACCCGTCTGGGTGCGGTGTCGGATTCGGCGGGGGCCTATCGCCTGCAGGCGAGTATGATCGGGTACCGGACGGCGACGGTCGAGGACCTGGCGTTGCGCTCTGACACAGCGCTCCGGCAGGATGTGGCCCTCCGGGCGGACGCCATCCCCTTGAATGAGATGGTGGTGACGCCCGGGCGCTTCTCGGTCATCCAGAGCGACCCGGTGACCTCGCAGACGCTCTCCCGCGAGGAGGTCCGGGCGATGCCGCAGTTCGGGGAGGACATCTTCAGGGCCATCGTGCGCCTGCCGGGGGTCTCCGGGAGCGATTTTTCGGCCCGGTTCAACGTGCGGGGCGGGGACTATGATCAGATCCTCGTCACCCTGGACGGGCTGGAGCTGGATGAGCCGTTCCACCTGAAGGACATCGCCGGGGGCAGCGTCAGCATCGTGGATGTGGAGGTCATCGGCGGCATCGACATGATGACGGGGGGGTTCCCGGCGGCGTACGGGGATCGCCAGAGCGCGGCGCTGGAGATGACGAGCCGGAGGCCCCATCCGGGACACAGGACCTCGGCGGGCCTGGGGCTGATGCACGCGCGGCGGGGGTACATCGATCTGGTGCTCAAAATGATCGGGGAGGAGGAGAACCTCTCGCCCGATTTCTACGACCTGTTTGGCAAGCTGACCTTCGGGAAGCGCCCGGAGGACCGCTTCAGCCTGGAGGTCCTGGGGTCCTCGGATCGTCTGCGATTCAAAGAGAAGGACGCCAGCGACACCTTCAACAGCCGGTACGGCAACGGATACGCCTGGTTCACGTGGGATGCGACCCGGGGGTCGAGGCTTCATGCCCGGACCCTGTCTTATGCGGGCCGCATCACCCGGCGGCGGGACGGCGCCACCTTCCAGGTCCCTGCCAGCGTAATCGAGGAGATCGTGGATGATCACCGGTGCACCGATGTCTACGGGGTCAAATCTGACTGGACGGCCCAGGCAGGGCCTTCCCATCTCCTGAATTTCGGGTTCGAGGCGCGGGCGCTCCGGGCCGACTACGCCTATTTCAAGCGGGACCGGAACGTCGTCCAGGTGTCGCAGAACACCCGACAGGTGCGCTATGACACCACCCGGGCAGACCTGGAGGTGTCCGGGGGGCGGGTCAGTCTCTACGCAGGGGATCGGTGGCGGATCGCCGGGCCACTGACCGCAGACGCGGGCCTGCGCTACGACCGCCACTCCTACGGGCGAGGGGCGGGTGAGCCCGCGCGCGGGGCTGGCGCTCGCCCTGGGCTCCGAGACCGTGGTCCGGGCGGCGTGGGGCCAGTATTATCAGGCGCAGGGTATCGGGGACCTCGATGTGCAGGAGGGGGTGACCGCGTTTCGCCGGGCGGCGATGGCCACGCACTCCGTGGCCGGGGTGGAACGGCGCATTGGGCCGGGGCTGGAGGCGCGCGTCGAGGGGTACTATAAACGCTACCGGCATATCCGGGACCGGTTCGAGAACCTGCAGGACGACGTGACGTTCGTGCCGGAGATCGAAGATGACCGGATCCATCTGTTTCCGGAGGCGGGGACGGCCCGGGGGATCGAGGTCTATCTGAAGCGCGACGCCGGGGGACGCCTGAGCTGGTGGACGGCTTATGCGTACGCGGTCACGCGCGAGACGTACGATGTCCTTCAGAGTCCCGTGGAGATCCGAGGCCGGGAACTCCCCAGGCGGTTCGATCAGCCGCACACGTTCTCCATCGATATGATCTTCCGGCCCTCGCCGGCCTGGCAGATCCGGTCCGGGTGGCCTTTCTCCCCTCAGAGGCTCGTACAGGTGACGGCGCCCGACGGGTCCCGGTTCTTCACCACTCAGTGGGACCCCCAGTATGAACGCTACCCGCCTTTTCACCGCCTCGACGTGAAGGCCGGCCGTCAGTTCACGTTCCGCAGGTGGCGGTTGTCCGCTGCGCTGGAGGTGGTCAACCTCTACAACCGGCGGAACGTGCGCGGCTATGACTATTTTTTTCGGGTTCAGGGAGGAGCAGTTTCCCTGAACCGAGAGGCCGCGACCTGGCTGCCCATCCTGCCGTCTCTGACCGTTAGGGGTTGTGAAGAAATAAGCGATTGATTTCGACAGGGCGCGGTTGTACCTTTGATGCGTGAACTTCAATATCTTGCGCAGAAAGTACACGGTCCTCAGGCCGGCGTTGACGGAGCGGTCGAGGCGGCTTTGGTCGGCGACCGAAG
>SICM01000115.1 GCA_009694805.1 Candidatus Latescibacterota bacterium | reverse complement strand
CCCTTGAAAAAGCCCTGGAACTGGACCTGTATGCCCGCATGCTGAAACACCCTTTGTATCAACAGAAAATCAACGAGTTGTCGGGTCTCCTTGAAAAGCCATCAAGCTTGAAGAAGGCAGCATAACGGTGATCGTGAGTGAACAGTGTCTTTTTCGCAAAGCATATATATTTCTCGCGAGGCAGAAACTCCATATCGAAAGAGGGAGCGCGGAGATCGATTATGATTCAAATCACCCCTTCCATTGCCATCCGCGAGAGCGAAATCCAGGAGGAGTTCGTGCGGGCGTCAGGCCCGGGCGGCCAGAACGTGAACAAGGTTTCCACGGCCGTACAGCTCCGTTTCGACGTGGCCAACTCCCCCTCTCTGCCCGCTGATGTCCGGGAACGCCTGATCCGGCTGGCCGGGAGACGGATCACCGAAGACGGGGTGCTGATCGTCTCTTCCCGGCGGTTCCGCACGCAGGAGAGCAACCGCCGGGATGCGCGGGAAAGGCTGGTCGAGTGGGTCCGCAGGGCCGCCGCAAAACCTAAACCCCGCCGAAAAACGAGACCGACCCAGGCATCGGAGCAGCGACGCCTGGATGAAAAGAAAAGTCGAGGTAAGACCAAGCGCATACGGAGGTCTGCCCCTGACCTGGAAGATTAACGCATACCCGCCAGCCTGCATCCATCATTTGGGGGTGGCCGGCTGGCCGAAGCAGAAACAGACCCCGTAAGGCTCCTTCGCGAAGAAGACGCGATACTTTTTGCCCTCGTGCTCCTGCACGTCGATGTCTCCCGGCTCGATCCCTTTCGCATCCAGCTCTCGCCGCAGGGCCTCCAGGTCACTGACGGCGAAGTAGCAACTCGCCTGCTCCGGGTCCCTGCCGTTGACCGCCAGCCCGATCTGAACGTCATCCCGCTTTAGAATGGCTGAATTCTGATCCTTCTTCACCACCGCGAAGCCGAGCACCTGGGTGTAGTAGCCGATGGCCGGCCCAATCGCCTTCACCGGCAGGGCATTCGTGTCCGTGTCCCCGATGGGATGAACGCGATTGAAGACAACGTCGCTTGACATCACATGCTCCTTTCTATTGTGGATCACGATGGAACTCGCCTGCGACGTTCATTTGACGCCCCTTCCGGTATCCGTATGGTGCAGCAACGTATTCACGACCCGCCTGAACACGTTCAGGGCTCGCAGCGTCGCGGCGTGCTTGCCGGAGGTCCCGTTGTTGAGTTCATAAAAGGCGTGCGGGATGCCATAGCGCCTGGCCATCTGGTAGCACAGGGTTGTGGGGCGGTGAATGCTGGCCCGCTCGTGGGTCGATGGGGCGTCTGTCTCCAGGCGCAGGGTATCGCACAGCGCCTCGTAAAGCCGGCGCTGGCCCGGGTCCCTGAAAAGGCCGTGGTCCTCGACCTCGTACCAGCCTTCAAAAGGATATTCGCTGTTGAGCTGCCAGCCGGTGTAGCAATGGAAGTTCAGCCAGAGCGCCGGCCTCTCTTCGCCGATCCATCTCCACAGCAGACGACTCTCGTGGGCCTCCGGCTCCTCTGCGTCCGGGGTTTCGCCGAAGGCCAGGTACATGTCCAGTCTCTCGGCGTTGAACGCGCTTCTCCCCGCCACATTGCCGTCAGGGTTGACGATCGGAACGGCCACGACATCGAGCCGGTCCCGAAGCCTCTCAGCCTCGGGCAGGAGCGAGGACATGAAGTCCGCAATGCCCAGGACCCCCCAGACGCCCGCGTGCTCGTGGGGGTGCTGGCCGGCCACGCAAAAGACCTTCGGTCTGCCCGGGGTGCCCGCGCGCAGTCCCAGGATCTCGCGCCCCTGGACCGACTTCCCCACTGAGAAAAGCTCGCAACGTCCGGTCCGCTGGGCCGCGAATTCGCGAAGGTTCTCGGAGATTTCGCTGTAGGGCGCCACGTAGGTCATGGAAACGCGCAGCCGTTGACCCTGCTCCACGGGCACCCTGAGCGTGAGCCCGCCCTCGACCCATTCCGGGTACTGCCCTCGAAGCGGCCTGAACCGGTGGAACCCGACGGGCTTGATCCAGGTCGTGGTGGGAAAGGCCACCCCGAACCCGGTCGGCCCGCCCCACTTGGAATCCTCCCGCAGCTCCACGGTCACCTCCGCAGCGGGGCCCTCGTTGATCAGGTCAAAGCAGTAGCCGCCGCTGTAGCCCTGTTGCTTGTCCCCGTCCACCTCCAGGCGGAAGCGGTCCTCTCCGAGCTTCTCGATGTTCTTTCCGTGTCCGCACTCGAAGTCCGTCGTCAGGCTGATCATGGCATACGGTCCTTTTTGTGTTGTTAAAACGTGAAAAAAAGGGCCTGGCCGGGGTCCCGGCTACAGTTGCTCAGCCCAGTTTCTTGCGGAACCGGAGGACGCTCAGGCCCAGGATGCCGACCCCGAAGGCGAACATCATCAGGGCATCGTCCCAGAGCTGCGCGATGCCGACCCCTTTCAGGAACAGGCCTCGGAGGATGACGAAGAAGTGCCGGAGGGGCAGGAGGTAGGTGCCGTACTGGATCAGCTTCGGCATGTTCTCGATGGGGAAGATGAACCCGGACAGGAAGTTCATGGGCAGCATGACGAAGAACATGGAGGTCATCATCGCCTGCTGCTGGGTCCTCGAAATGGTGGACACGAAGAGGCCCAGGCCGAGGGTGGTCATCAGAAAGACCACGCAGAGGCCGAAGAGGAGGAAGATACTCCCCCGGACCGGGACGTGGAACCAGAAGATGGTCACGACCAGGACCAGGACGACGTCGATCAGGCCGATGAGGGCGAAGGGCGCGAGTTTTCCGATGATCAACTGGTAGGGCCGGATGGGGGTCACGACGAGCTGCTCCATCGTGCCGACCTCTTTCTCCTTCACGATGGCCAGGGAGGTCAGCATCGTGGTCATCACCATGAGGAGCAGACCGAGGATGCCGGGGACCATGAAGTTGCGGCTCTTCAACTCCGGGTTGTACCAGACGCGCACCTCGGGGTTGATCCTGGCGGGCTGCGCCCCCGGCAGGCCGAGCCGATTCAGGCGCTGAACGACGACGTTCCGCGAATACCCGGACACCAGGGCCGAGGCATAGCCCAGCCCGAGGGTGGCCGAGCTGGTCTCCGAGCCGTCGGCGATGACCTGGAGGTCCGCCGGCCTTCCGGCGGCCAGACGGTCCCCGAACCCGCGCGGGATGAGGATGGCCAGGGAGGCCTTCCCGGTCTCTATGAAGGGGTCCACATCCTCCGGGTCCGTGACCTGGTAGGCCAGCGAGAAGGCGCCGGAGTTCTCGAAGGTCCGCAATAGCTCCCGGCTCGCTACGGACCTGTCCAGGTCGCAGACGGCGGTGGGGATGTCGCTGACGTCCAGGTTGGCGGCGTAGCCCAGGACCACGAGCTGGAAGATGGGCGCGATGAAGCTGATGGAGAACATTTTCGGGTCACGCCGGAACTGCAGGAGTTCCTTGCGGAGGATGTGGAGGATGGTCTTCATAAAGGCATTGAACAATGGAAAGTGCAAAGTGGAAAGTGCAAAGTGCAAAATGAGAAGCCTCTGAATCTCGCTTTACCTTTTGCATTTTGCATTTTGCATTTTGCATTCATAAGATTCTCCTCAGCCTGGCCGAACTGATGCCGAGCGTCAGGACCGCAAAGGCGAGCAGGAAGAGCATCTGGTCCCAGAACGCGGACAGGCCCACGCCTTTCAGGATGATGCTCCGGAGGGCGGACAGGAAATATCTGGCCGGCACGATGTAGGTGATCACCTGGACCGGGAGGGGCATGTTCCGGATCGGGAACACGAAGCCCGACAGGAGGAAGGTCGGGAGCATGGTCACCAGGGTGGCCATCTGAAAGGCGACCTGCTGGGAGTCCGCGACCGTGGAGATCAGGAGGCCCAGGCCCAGGGCCCCGGCCAGGAACAGGAGGGTCACGCCGAAGAGCAGCAGGACGCTCCCCCGGACCACGACGTCGAACAGGTAGAAGCTGACGAGCAGGATGATGGCCGTGGCCACGAGGGAGAGGAGGATGTAGGGGATGGTCTTCCCCAGGATCAGCTCGACGGGCCGGATGGGGGAGACGATGATCTGCTCAATGGTGCCCTGCTCCTTCTCCCGGACGACGGAGAGGGCCGTGGAGATGACGGCGGTGATCATCAGGATGAACCCGATGAGGCCGGGCACGAGGAACTTGGCGCTCTTCAGTTCCGGGTTGTACCAGACGCGCGGGCGGTAGTCGATGGGGACCGGGACATCGGAGTGGCCCGCCCGCATTCGGGCGCGGACCGAGAGTTTGGTCGAATAGTCCTGCACCATCGCGTTGACGTAGCCGACGGCCGTGGCCGCGGCGTTGGCGTTGGCGCCGTCCACGATGACCTGGACAATCGCCTCCCGGCCGGCCAGGAGACGCTTCGAGAAGTCCTGCGGAATGACCAGGGCGACCCGCACCTTCTCCTCGCCCATCAGGTCATCGATCTCGCGCACGTCCTTCAGACGGTACTTGAGGTCGAAGTACTCGGAGTGCAGGAGGCTCTCCGCAAACGCGCGGCTGGCCCGGCTCCCCTCCCCGTCGTAGATGGCGAGGGAGACGTGCTTGACGTCGAAGTTCAGGGCATAGCCGAACATGACCAGCATGAACGCCGGGACAAGCAGGAGCACGCCCAGGGTGCGCTTGTCCCTGGAGATCTGCCGGAACTCCTTGATGACGATGGGTCTGATGCGGGAGAACATCATTTCCTGTCGATCAGGTGAATGAACACGTCCTCCAGGGAGGGCGCGATCCGGTCGATGCGATGCACGGCGATCCCCTGGTCCGAAAGCAGGCGCTGAATCTGACGCCTCCCCCCGGCCTCGTCCGGGACGTTCACGTGGAGGTAGGTCCCGAATACCGAGGTCTCCAGCGCCCACGCCTCCTTCTGGAGGAGGTCCATCGCCTCGATGACCCGGTCGCACTCGACTTCGAGGATCGGGTTGCGGATGTGCTCTGTCTTGAGTTCCTGCGGGCTCCCGCTGGCGATGAGCTTGCCGGCCTGAATCAGGGTGATGGTGTTGCAGTACTCCGCCTCGTCCAGGTAGTGGGTGGTCACGAAGACGGTCACGCCGTCCTCCGAAAGGCGGTTGATCAGCTCCCAGAACTGCCGACGCGAGACGGGGTCCACGCCGCCCGTGGGCTCGTCCAAAAAGACGATCCGGGGCTCGTGCAGGACGGCGCATCCAAGCGCCAGGCGCTGCTTCCAGCCGCCGGCCAGTTCCCGTGTCAGGCTCTGCTCCCGGCCCTTCAACCCGGCCATCTCGATGGCCCGGGCCGCGCGCTCCCGCAACCGGCCCTCTGGCAGTCCGTAGACACCGCCGAAGAAGGCGAGGTTCTCCTCGACGGTCAGGTCCTCGTAGAGGGAGAACTTCTGAGACATGTAGCCGATGTGCGCCTTGACCTTTTCGGGCTGGGCGTTGATGTCGTAGCCGCCCACCGTGGCCGTGCCGGACGTGGAACTCAGGAGCGCGCAGAGCATGCGGATGGTGGTGGACTTGCCCGCGCCGTTCGCGCCGAGAAACCCGAAGATCTCCCCCTGCCGGACGGTGAAGCTGACGTCGTCCACGGCCGTGAACCGGCCGAATCGCTTGGTCAGGTTTTTGACCTCGATGGCGTAGTCGGGCATGAGGGACACCTCGTGAAGCGTGAAGCGTGACAGCCCCCCTTCCACCCCCGCGACGAGGGGCTGCGCCAGGGGTTACCCCCTCCCTCCCCCAGCATCCTGAGCGGCGTTGCGCGCTCCTTCGACTGCGCTTGCGTCCACCCATCCTGTCGCTTCGCGACCCACCCTGCTGCTCAGGATGTGCGCAACGGAGTCGAAGGAGGGGGAGGGCTGGGGGCCTCTGTCTTCAGCAGCGAGATGAAGACGTTCTCCAGCGAGGGGGGGACGACGCGGAGGCCGGTGACGTCGATCCCCGCGTCCCTGAGCTGCGCCTGGATGGCCGGTATGGCGCGTTCGGGGTCCTGGACCACGACGTTGAGCCGGTCGCCGAACGCCTGGACCTCCTCCGACGATCCCCGGAGGACGCTGGCCGCCCTGCGGACCTGCCCGCACACGATCTCGACGAGGGTCCCTTTCATCAGGGCCTTGAGGGCCTGCGGCGCGTCCACGGCCATCAGCCTTCCGTCATTCATCAGGCCGACCCGCGTACACCGCTCGGCCTCGTCCAGGTAGGGCGTGGTCATGAAGATCGTGATGCCGGATTTGAGGAGGCTGGACAGGATCTTCCAGAAGTCGCGGCGCGAGACGGGGTCCACGCCCGTGGTCGGTTCGTCCAGGAAGATGATCTGGGGGGTGTGGATGAGGGTGCAGGCGAGGGCGAGTTTCTGCTTCATCCCGCCGGAGAGCCGTTCCGCGAGCCGGTCCCGGAACGGGGTGAGCCGGGTGAACTCCAGCAGTTCCTCCCGCCGCTTGCGGTGCTCCCGGACCCCGTGGACCTCGGCGAAGAAGGAGATGTTCTCGTCGATGGTCAGGTCTCCGTAGAGGCTGAACCGCTGGGAGAGGTAGCCGATGCGACGCTTGATCTCCTTCAGGTCTGAGCCCAGGTCGTAGCCCAGGACGCGCGCGTGGCCGGACGTGGGTCTGAGGATGCCGCAGAGCATCCGCATGGTCGTGGTCTTGCCCGCGCCATCCGGGCCGACCACGCCGAACATCTCCCCCTGCCGGACGACGAGGCTCAGGTCGTTCACGGCCTGGACGGCGTCGAAGCGCTTCGTCAGGCCCTGGATTTCGATGGCGAGATCGGACATGGAAAAAAACGGAGCTAGGGGTTGGAGATCGGCCCTCACCCCGGGCCCCTCTCCCATAAATGGGAGAGGGGTGGCAGGCTCTGCCTGCCGGGGAGAGGGCTGCTTATCCTCAGTCCCTGATCCTGATCGTCGCGTCGGCGGGCAGGCCGGGCTTGAGCGTGGCGTCGGGGTTGTCGATCTCGATCTTCACGCCGAACACTAGTTTTACCCTGTCCTCCTTCGTCTGCACGTTCTTGGGGGTGAACTCCGCCTCCGGAGAGATGTAGACCACCCGGCCGGGAAAGGTCCGGTTCGGGTCCGCGTCGATGCGCACCTCGGCCTGCTGGCCGAGTTTCACCCGGCCCAGCTCCACGGCAGTCACGTAGATCATCAGGTGGACACGGTCGAGGCGGGAGAGGGTCGCGAGGATGCCCCCGGGGCCGACGAGTTCTCCGGTCTCGACGGGCCTTTGCGTGACCACGCCGGTCAGGGGGGCGATGACGTAGCCGTCGGCGATGGCCTTTCTCAGGAGGTCGGCGGCGGCCCCGGCCTGGTCCAGCCGGGCCTGCGCGGCCTGGAGGTCCTCCGGGCGGGTCCAATGCTGCACCTTTTTCAGGCCCTGCTTCGCGGCGTTGACCTGCGCGAGGGCGACGGCGTGGCGGGCCTCCGCGTCCTCCACCTGCTTCTGCGTGGCGCTCCCGCTCTCGAACAGCGCGCGTGTGCGCCGGGCATCCTCCTGGGCATTCTGGAGGCTGGCCTCGGCCTGCTTCAGCCCCTCCTCGGCCTGCCGGATGTCCTCGATCCGGGCCCCGTTGAGCAGGAGGCGGAACTGGGCGTCGGAGAGCGCGACGCCGGCCTCGGCCTGTCGGAGCTGCAGGTCGAGGGTCTCGTGGTCGATGACGGCCAGGGTGTCTCCCTGGCGCACGGCGCTCCCCTCCTCGAACCGCAACTGCCTGATTTCGCCGCTGGCCCTGGCAGCGACGTTCACCTCAGTGGCCTCGATGGTTCCGGAGGCGCTGATGTCTCCGTCGTTTGCGCGCCCTGAGCACGAGGCCATCAGGGCCAGCGATAGGAGGGCCATCAGGCGGCGCAGGGGCCAGCGCCTTAGAGTCCGTACGGAAATCGGATTGGCGGGTCGCATGTTCATCTCCCCTGATGGGCCGCGTAGTTCGCCCTCATTTCATCTGTCAGGATGCCTTCAAACAGGACCTGGATGATGGCCTCGAACGCCTGAGCGGCTGAGAGCGGGAGCTGGGACAGGACCTCGGCGTTGAGGATGCTCTGGATCAAGCTGACATACATGATCGTCAACAACTGCGGGTTGAGGTCCCCCCTGAACACCCCCTTCCGGATGCCCTCATCCGTCAGGTCTCCGAAGAGACGCATCGCCTTCTGGCGTCTGAACGCCTCGATCTCCTTCCAGATTTCGGGGGCGTTTCGCTGAAGGTCCTGCATGAAGAGGGGCCCGATCTTCGCGAGCCGCATGGCCAGGAAGGTCATCAGTTCCTTCAGTTTTTCCACGAATCCCCCTTTTTCACTCTGGACGATCGCGTCGATGCCCCTTTCGATCTCCCTCATGTTCAACTTCACCACTTCCCGAAGCAGATCGTCCTTGCCGGGGAAAAATTTGTAGAGCGTCTTCTTGCTCATGCCGAGGTGGGAGGCGATCTCGTCCATGGTGACCCGGGTGAACCCGAATTTGAAGAACTGCTCCCTGGCGGTCTCCAGAATTCGATTCCTGATTTCAAGATCGCTGGACATGGGATTCATTTTTCAAATACCATATTTATATATATTTATATCGGATTTTGGGCACAGAATAGGACTAAGGAAACTTAAAAAGTTTTCTTAGTTTCCAATATAAAAATTGCGGGAGGGGCTGTCAAGCGTTTTTTTAGGCTGTGCGGCTTCGGGGATCGCGGAGTTGGGTCTTGTGCCGGAGAAAAACCTTGATGTTGCTATCAAGTCATGATATTATTTCTGTATGAATAAGCCACATCGTCCACATCCGAGCCCGAATATAGACAAAGGCGCGGTACGAGATTTGAGACAGTTTCTGAGAAACGCGAGGGTTGTGCCATGATTGAATATAAAGGTTATGTAGGGGTCTTTGAGTTTGATCCTGAGATCGACTCATTCCACGGCACGGTGGTCAACACGAACGACGTCATCACCTTCTATGGGGCGTCGGTGGCGGAACTGCGCAAAGAGATGCAGAAATCTATCGATGAGTACCTGGCCTTTTGCCGAGAACAGGGACGGGAGCCGGAGAAGCCGTTTTCGGGGAATATTCTCGTTCGCACGAGTCCTGATCTTCATCGGAAGGTGGCGTTGGAGGCTGTTCGTCACCACATCAGTATGAATACCTATGTCCAGCAGATTTTGGAGGAAGCTGTATCAGAAGAACAGGAATGAAGAAGGTAGGAACGGTTCGCGAACCGCTCCTGCGGAGACCTTCGTGTTTTGTTTCGTGTCCTTCGTCCTTTTTGCGTGTTTCGTCCTTTCGCGTTCTGTCTCTATGTCAGATTATATTGAGTAGGTCCCGACGAAGACCTTCAGGCCCTTCGGCGTGACGTAGACGATCTCCCCCACGGAGAGGCGCAGGATTTCGTAGCGCTCGCGGGTCAGTTCCACCTCGACGGATTTCCCGGCGTCCAGGAGTTCGAGTTCCACCTTCGCGACGGGGCCGACGGTGTTGAGCCACTTCACGCGGGCGCGGGCGGAGGTCCCGTCCTTCTGCGTGAGGTCCACGTCCATGTCGTGGGGGCGGACGAAGGCCACGACGTTCCGGTCCTCGCCCGACACGTGGGCGGGGGCGTCGGCCTTGAGCCCGGCGGCCAGGCTCACCTTGTCCCCCTCCACCCGGCCGTGGAAGATGTTGACGTCCCCCAGGAAGCTCACGACAAACGGCGAGGCCGGGTGGTTGTAGACCTCGTCGGGCGTCCCCACCTGCTCGATCTTCCCGTTGTGCATGAGGATGACCCGGTCGGCCAGCTCCAGGGCCTCCTCCTGGTCGTGGGTGACGAAGAGGCTCGTGACGTGAATCTCCTCGTGAAGCCGCCGGATCCACTGGCGGAGTTCCTTTCGCACCTTTGCGTCGAGCGCGCCGAACGGCTCGTCCAGGAGGAGGACCTTGGGCCGCGCCGCCAGGGCGCGCGCCAGGGCCACCCTCTGCCGCTGCCCGCCGGAGAGCTGGGCCGGATAGCGGTTCTCCGTCCCTTCCAGTTGGATCAGCTTCAGGAGTTCGCGCACGCGCTCCCGGACCTCCTCCTTCGGGTGTTTGCGCACCTGGAGGCCGAACGCGATGTTGTCGAAAATGGTCATGTGCTTGAACAGGGCGTAGTGCTGGAACACGAACCCCACGTTCCTGTGGCGCACCGGCTGGTCCGTGGCGTCCTCGTCGTGGAAGTAGATGGCCCCGGAATCGGGCGTCTCCAGCCCGGCGATGACCCGGAGCAGGGTGGTCTTGCCCGATCCCGAGGGGCCGAGCAGTGCCACCAGTGCGCCGCTGGGGACCTCCACGCTCACGTCTTTCAGCGCCGTGAAGGTTCCGAATCGTTTCGTGACGCCCTTGACTTCAATGCTCATGACTTGTCCTTTGAAATCCGGCCCAGGATGTCTTTGGCCGCCAGGGTCACCAGGGCCAGGAGGGCCAGCAGGGAGGAGACGGCGAAGGCGGCGGTGAAGCTGTATTCGTTGTAGAGGATCTCCACGTGCAGGGGCACGGTGTTGGTCAGTCCGCGCACGTGCCCCGACACCACGGACACCGCGCCGAATTCGCCCATCGCCCGCGCGTTACAGAGGATCACGCCGTAGAGCAGGCCCCACTTCATGTTGGGCAGCGTGATGCGGAAGAAGGTCTGCCATCCGCTGGCGCCCAGCACGATGGCGGCCTCCTCCTCCTCGGTCCCCTGGGCCTGCATGAGCGGGATGAGCTCCCGGGCCACAAAAGGGAAGGTGACGAAGACGGTGGCGAGCACGATGCCCGGCACGGCGAAGATGATCTTGAGGTCGTGGTCCGCAAGCCAGGGCCCCAGGAGGCCCTGCATCCCGAACAGGAGCACGAAGATCAGTCCCGATATGACGGGGGAGACGGCGAAGGGGAGGTCGATCAGGGTGATCAGGGCGTTCTTGCCCACAAAGTTGAACTTGGCGATGGCCCAGGACGCGGCGACCCCGAAGACCAGGTTCAGGGGCACCGCGATGGCGGCCGTGATCAGGGTCAGGCGGACGGCGGCCAGGGCCACGGGCTCGCGGATGGCGGCCAGGTAGACACCGACCCCCTTCTCCAGGGCAAAGGTGAAGACCGCGATCAACGGGATGAACAGGAACAGGCCGAGGAAGACCAGGGCCACGCCGATCAGGGCGCAGCGGACGAGGGCGGGTTCGGTGGTGGGGCGATCAGACGGCATGGCGGTCCCGGCTCCACCCCTGAAGCAGGTTGATGGTCAGCAGCAGCAGGAACGAGACGACGAGCATGACCACGGCGATGGCCGTGGCCCCGGCGACATCGTACTGCTCCAGCTTGGTGATGATGAGGAGCGTCGCGATCTCCGTGCGCATGGGCATGTTGCCGGAAATGAAGACGACTGAGCCGTACTCGCCCAGGGCCCGCGCGAAGGCCAGCGCAAAACCGGTGAGGAGGGCCGGCCAGATCTCGGGAAAGATCACGCGCCGGAAGGTCTGGAGGCGGCTGGCGCCGAGGGCGGCGGCGGCCTCCTCGACCTCCGCGTCCAGGTTCTCCAGCACGGGCTGCACGGTGCGCACCACGAAGGGGAGGCCGATGAAGGTGAGGGCGACCAGCACCCCCAGCGGGGTGAAGGCGACCTTGAGGCCCAGGGGATCGAGATATCGACCGATCCAGCCGCTGGGGGCGTAGAGGGCCGTGAGGGTGATGCCGGCCACGGCGGTGGGCAGGGCAAACGGGAGGTCCACCAGGGCATCGACCAGGCGCTTGCCCGGAAAGCGGTAGCGCACCAGCACCCAGGCCACCAGCAGGCCGAAGACGGCGTTGATCAGCGCGCCCAGGAGCGAGGCGCCGAGGGTCAGGCGGTAGGCGGCCACGGCGCGTGGGTGCGACACGATGGACCAGAACTGCCCCCAGGTCAGCGAGGCGGCCTTGAGGAAGAGGCCGGACAGGGGGATCAGCACGATCAGGCTCAGGTAGAGCAGGGTGAAGCCGGACGTCAGGCCGAAGCCTGGAAGGATGCTGCGTTGTTTGAGGGCCATGGGCGTGAAGCGTGAAGCGTGATCCGCAGATGGGCGCAGATGAACGCAGATGGAGGAAGGCGTGAAGCGGGAAGCGTGTTGCGAGATACGAGATACGCTTCACGATCCGCGTAGTTTTCACCAGCCTACCTGGTAGATCTGGTCGAACGTCCCGCCGTCGGCAAAGTGGGTCTTCTGGGCCTTCCCCCAGCCGCCGAAGGCCTCGTCGATGGTGAACAGGGGGACTTTTGCGAACCGGTCCGCGTACCTGTCCGCCACGGCTTTGAGGCGGGGCCGGTAGAAGTGGCGCGCGGCGATCTCCTGCCCCTCGGGCGTGTAGAGGTATTTCAGGTATTCGGCGGCCACCTCCGCATTGCCGTGCTTTTTTGCGAATTTGTCCACGACGGTCACCGGCGGCTCGGCCAGGATGCTGACGGACGGCGTGACGATCTCCACCCTGCCCTTGCCCAGCTCCTTGACGGCCAGGTAGGCCTCGTTCTCCCAGGAGATGAACACGTCGCCGATGCCCCGCTCCACGAAGGTGGTGGTGGACCCGCGCGCGCCGGAGTCGAGCACCGGGACGTTCTGGAAGAGGCGGGTCACGAAGTCCTTTGCCTTCGCCTCGTCCCCGCCCTTCCGCCGGAGGGCATAGCCCCAGGCGGCCAGGTAGTTCCAGCGCGCGCCGCCGGAGGTCTTGGGGTTGGGGGTGATCACGGAGACGCCGGGCCTGACGAGGTCGTCCCAATCCTTGATCCCCTTGGGGTTGCCCTTGCGGACGAGGAAGACGATCGTCGAGGTGTAGGGGGCGCTGTTGTCCGGAAGGCGCGCCTGCCAGTCCTTCGGGATGATCCCCGCCTTCTCGTGGATGGCGTCGATGTCGTAAGCCAGGGCCAGGGTCACGACGTCGGCCTCCAGGCCGTCGATCACGGCGCGGGCCTGCTTGCCCGAGCCGCCGTGGGACTGGTTGACCGTGACGGTCTGGCCGGTCTTTCCCTTCCAGTATTTCGCAAACGCGGCGTTGAAGTCCTGGTAAAGCTCGCGCGTCGGGTCGTAGGAGACGTTCAGCAGGGTCACGTCCTTCTGCTGTGCCCGGGCCGGGAAGGCCACGGCGAGGACCATGCCCAGGGCGGGCAGGATCTTGAGGAATTTTGTCAGAGACATGTCTCTTTTCCTTTTTCAGTGATGTCGATGTCAAAGGGTCAAATCGGACGCCGGTCGTCGGGTTTAGAAGACGACCTGCAATCGCGTGAAGAGCTTGTTCTCCCTGCTACTGAGCCCGGAGGCGTTGCTGCGCTGATAGTCGAGCTGCAGCTTCAGGTCGTCGCCCTTGAAGAAATAGTTCAGCCCCAGGAGCCAGGTCTTCGTCGAGTTCCCGCCCAGGTCCCTGTTGGGGTCGAACAGCTCATACCGCACAACACCCTGGAATTTTTTCGGGACGAGGAAATAGGAGCCCTGAACATACCCTCCTTCCGAGATCAGCTTGGCGGAGGGGATGCTGTCGACCGGCTTGAATTGCGCCCGGAGGTATTCGGCCCAGAGATCGAAGAGGCCGAAACGTACCTGCGTGTCGAGGCCCAGGCCGCTGCGTTTGCCGGAAAAGGCATTCCCCCTGAAGCCGAAATCGTTCAGGGTCAGGCTGGAGCCCTGAGTGGTGTAAGCCCCCGCTCCCAGGGACCACCGGACTTCCTGGTCGGACCGTTTCGCCTGCACCGGCACGGCGGTGACCCGGCCCACAAACAGGAATTTTTCGTTGTCGTTGAGCCCGTTGTTGACGCCGTTCCCGTTGAAGACGCCGGCCGCCGCGGAGAGCCGCCTGTCGAGCGACGTCGCGGAGATCTGAAGGCCCAGTTGCCGGCTCAGGGTCAGCCGGTCGTTGGCCAGGGAGCGCTCGATGATCAGCAGCGCGGGGTCGCTGAACAGTTGTTCATAACCGAATGGGGTCTTGAACTGGCCGAACCGGATGCTCACGATTTTGGACCCGGTCCAGGCCGCATAGCCGTCGGTCAACTGAGCCCGGAGGCCGGCGGACGATCCGCCCAGGTCCAGCTCCACGCGGAAGTCGAACCCCTCCAAAAAACCGCCCTGCGCGTTGATCCGGGCGCGGCGCAACAAGAAGCGGTCGTTCTTCGCGAACCGGCTGTCGCCGGCATCCCCGAACTCCCCCTGGGCCTGGACCAGTCCGCCGACGGTGAGCTTCGGCTCTTTTCCTGCGGGCTTCACCACCGGGGGAGGGTCTGCCTTGGCCTTTGCGGCGGCTGCCTCCTGGTCCAGTTCCCGCAGCCGTTCCAGCACCCGGACCTTCTGGTCCAGGGTCCGCACCTGTTCCTGAAGGGACGAGTCCGCAGGGGCGGCGCGGGGCGAATCAGCCGGGGTGCCCAGGGCAAGGACCGGCTGCGCCAAAATCCCCCCAATCCACAGAACAGCCAACAACCGTACACGTCTCATGGTCATATCTCCTTCTCTCCATGGGACCTCCGGTTGTCCGGTCAGTGCGCCAGATGGTTTGCGAGAATTCAGCCTCCAGGGGTCTGGTCGGCATCTGTCGTCGTCGCAGGGTCGGGAGGTTCAGCCGGCCTTCCCCGCGCTCCTGTCAAAACGGACCTTCTCCTTCCGCTCGATCTGCACGACCTCGGAGTCGTGGATGACGATCTCCACGGACCCGTAGCGGATGCCTTGGACGGCGAGCAGGATTTCCTGCTCGACATTCCGGGGTTTTCGATCCTCCCGTACATCCAGGCTGTCCGCGCTGCTGCGAGACCTTCCGCCTGCGCTCATGGGCTACCACCCGTCTCTTCCGTGTTTGATCCGAAAATACCCGGTCAGATCCCCGACCCGTCCGAAAAATTGATGTTGCAGTACTTCGGCCCGTCGTCTCCCGGCTCCCGCAGGTGCCGCCAGCGTCCTGCCCTGGGGTCCTCACCCGGCGCGACGGGCGTGGTACAGCACTCGCATCCGATGCTGGGGTAGTTCCGTTCGTGCAGGGGGTGCGTTGGAACGTCGTTCTCCTTCAGGTAACGGTCGACCTGTTCGTCCGTCCAGTCGAATATCGGGTGCAGGGTGTAGACACTGTTCACTTACCATTCCCAACTTATGCCCCCCGAAAACCTCGGCAGAAAGCTTTCGGGCCTGAAATATAGGCGTCAGCTTCACCAACGAATACGGCTCTCTAAGAGGCGGTTCCTGCGATAATCCAAAACTGCTATTTAT
>SICM01000114.1 GCA_009694805.1 Candidatus Latescibacterota bacterium | reverse complement strand
GTGTCCCAGCCAGGAGGCAGGAAAAGAGGCCCGCGTCCTTCCTGGAGACGGCTGGGAGCAAGATTCAAATAGAGTTTCTGGGGGGGATATTCTCAGATTCTCGAACCTCTGTCCCGCAATAAGTTATCCCTAAACCGATCACGAATGTAGAAGACACATAGGTTTACATCTTCGTAGATTAGGTGGGACACACCCGGCGCCAGACGGAGACCCAGGGGGTGGAAATTCATCTGGGCCGGCTGGTCAAAGAGATCGATCCCAGGCAGAGACGGGTCATGTGCGACAAGGGGGACATCTTCACCCACGAAAAACTCCTGCTGGCCACGGGCGGCAGGCCCCAGCGCCTTCCGTTCGACGACGACCAGATCATCTACTTCCGCACCCTGGCGGATTACCGGCGCCTTCGCGCACGCACCGAGACGGGACGGCGGTTTGCCGTGATCGGCGGGGGGTTTATCGGCTCGGAAATCGCAGCGGCACTGGCGATGAACGGGAAGGAAGTGGTGATGATCTTCCCCGAAGCGGGCATCGGAGACCGTGTCTTTCCGCGCGAGCTCTCTCAGTTTTTGTCCAGCTTTTACAGGCAGAAGGGGGTTGAGGTGCTGGCGGGAGAAAAGGTCACGGGTTTGAAAGCGCGCGGCAGCCAGCGCGCCCTGCAGATGGGCAACAGCCGGGAAATCGTGGTCGACGGCGTGGTGGCGGGAATAGGCATTCAACCGAACGTTGAACTTGCTCAATCAGCAAGGCTGAAGGTGGAAGACGGGATCGTGGTGGATGAGTTTCTGCGCACCGACCATCCCGATATCTACGCAGCAGGGGACGTGGCCGCATTTTATAACCCTTCGCTGGGAAAACGCATCCGGGTCGAACACGAGGACAACGCCAACACCATGGGGCAGGCGGCGGGCCTGAACATGGCGGGCAGATCTGAGCCTTATCATCACCTGCCGTTCTTTTACTCCGACCTGTTCGAGTTAGGATACGAAGCCGTTGGCGAGACGGATTCACGCCTGGAGACATTTGCGGACTGGAAGCGGCCCAACGAGGAGGGCGTCATCTACTACTTGCAGAAGGAGCGCGTGCGCGGCGTGCTGCTCTGGAACGTGTGGAAACAGGTGGATGCCGCCCGCCGACTGATCGCCGATCCGGGCCCCTTCCAGCCCGGGGACCTCAAGGAACGGCTGCCGGCATAGAGCTTTCGGGCAGCGCGAAGATAGTGTTTTCGTACGGGCTCTAAACAGGACGGGAGGACTGTGGCCTACAAAGACTACTACAAAGTGCTGGGAGTCCCTTCGACGGCGTCCCCCGAAGAGATCAAGAAGGCCTACCGAAAGCTCGCCTTCAAGTACCATCCCGATAAGACCAAGGGAGATAAGGCCGACGAGGATAAGTTCAAGGACATCAACGAGGCCAACGAAATCCTGGAGGACCCGGAGAAGCGGGAGAAGTACGACCAGTTCAGCAAGGATTGGAAGCGGTATCAAGCCGCCGGGGCGCAAGCAGGCGGATTTGATTGGTCGAAATACGCAGGCCCGGGCGCCGGACAGACACATCACAGGAGCAGTGAAGAGCTGAATGCCCTGTTCGGTGAAGAGGACTTCGGGGACGTATTCGAAATGCTTTTTGGGCAACAGGTGGGCAAGAAGCGAGGCAGAAGAAACACGGCCATTAAAGGAGAGGACCTCGACGCCGAGACAACCCTCTCGCTCGAAGAAGCGTATCAGGGGTCGACGCGACTCATCAGGCTCAACAACGGTCAGACCCTCAGGGTGATGATCAGGCCGGGCATCGCGGACCAGCAGGTGCTGAGAATCCCGGGCAAGGGGGGGGAGGGGTTGAACGGCGGGCCCGATGGCGACCTCTATCTCACCGTCAGGATTGCCCCGAACCCGGAATTTCAACGTAGGGGAACCGATCTCCACGGTGACCTGGAAGTCGATTTGTACACCGCTGTGCTGGGAGGGAAGGCTCAGGCCAGGACGCTGAAAGGCACGGTCAAGATCGATATTCCAAAGGAGGCGCCCAACGGTAAGGTGCTCAGGCTCCGGGGACTCGGAATGCCGATCTATGGTAAAAAGGATGAATTTGGGAATCTATTTGTGAAAGTGGTGATCCAGATACCCGACTATCTCAGTGAACAGGAAATCGACCTGTTCAAAAAACTGAAGGCCTTGAGGAAAGATAAATCATGAATGTCATGAGTGACCTTGATAAGGAGGAGGATTCGATGTCTCAATTGGCTGAGCGCAAACCCTTGACCCAAAGCCCGGGTTCGATTGAATCCCTGGTCGCTGCTCTGGCCGGCTGCGACGGTCAGGAACGCGCAAGGGCGCGCGAGACCCTGATTGCCTATCGGAAAGCCGGCAGTGCCTTTCTTGATCAAAACGCTTGCCGATCCCGCTGAACACGTCCGGTGGGAAGCGGCCAAAGCCTTGAGCGAACTCCACGATACAGCGGCAACGCTCGCGCTGGTGCGTGCGCTGGAGGATGAAAACAGCGGCGTTCAATGGTTGGCCGCCGAAGGATTGATCGCCATGGGACAGGAGGGCGTGAGGATGGTGCTTCAGGCTTTGATCCAGCACGCAGGCTCCGTACAACTGCGGGAGGGCGCACATCACGTGCTGCGCGCCCAGGCCGAAGACAGCCTGGGTCGCATCGTGGCGCCGGTTTTAGAAGCGATGGAGAGCCTGGCCCCCGCGGAGGCGGTTCCAGGAGCGGCCTATGAGGCCCTGAAACAACTGTGAATCGGCCGGGCGGCAAAGGAGGTAGCCATGGTCACTTACATCATGTTGCTGAACTGGACGCAGCAGGGCATCCAGGATATCAAGAACAGCCCCAAACGGGTCGATAGCGCCAAGAAGGCATTTCGGGGAGCCGGGGCGAAGCTGAAGGAGTTCTACATGGCGATGGGGCGCTACGACATGGCCGTCATCGCCGAAGCGCCGGATGAAGAGACCATGGCCAGGGTCGCCCTGATGCTCAGCTCGGCGGGAAATGTTCGGACCGAGACGCTGAAGGCATTCACGGAGGCTGAGTATCGGAAGATCATCGGCAGCCTTCCCTGAGGAGACGGGTCTGGCGTCCCCAGGGTCTTCCTCCTTGGACGTTTTCAGGAGAACATAGCGTGCCGAGAAGAAAAATCGCCATCTGCGGAGCCGGCAGGATGGCCCGGGTCCGGGGCAGGGCATTCCTGGATACCGGAAGAGTAGAGATCTGCGGGGTGGCTTCCCGACGGGTAGAAACCGCCCGACGCTGTGCGGAGGATCTGGGCTGTGAGGTCTATTTTGACGATTTCCGCCGGTTGGCCGAAACCCGGCCAGACGCCGTGCTCATCGAAGTACCCCACGGGGTTCAGGATGAGATGGCGTTGTGGGCGCTCGAAACCGGTTTCGACCTCCTCATCGGCGGTAGTCTGGCGTCCTCTCTGGAGAATGGATTCAAGATTCTCGATCTGGCAGCGGGCCACAGGCGGATCGTGGAGGCAGGGTTCCAGCGTCGCTACGACCCGGCCTGGGAGGAGTTACGCCGGCTGATCGCGGACGGCGTCCTCGGAGAGCCGGTCATGGCGACGAGCATGGCGCTCTGGAAGCCGGATCCCCAGAGTTGGTACTACGATCAGCAGATGAGCGGGGGGATGCCCCTGACGCATCTGAGCTACTGCTATCTGAACGCCATGCGGTGGATTTTAGGGAAGCCCAGTACCGTGGCCGCGGTGGCCAATCGCAAGCGGGAGACGTCTCCCGGCCGGGTCTCGGAGGAAACCTGCGGGGTTCTCCTCGGGTTTGAAAACGGCGCCTTCGCTTCGGCGACGGCCAGCTACCTGGGCCCCGAGGGGATGACCAACGCGGGGACGCGCTTCGTCTGCACCGAAGGGGGCGTTCAGCCCAACGAAGAAAACGCGCCGGGGACGGTCTCCCTCACCGTGTTCCAGGGGGGCAGGTCTGAAGTCCGCGTCTTCAATAATGAACCGTCACCCGTCGTCCGTCAGGCGGAGGCTTTCCTGAACGCGATCGAGACCCGCGATGAGGCGCGGAATCCCCCCGAAGATGCTTTGATCGACGTTCAGGTCGCCGAGGCGGTGTCTCTCTCTGCCCGCGAGCATCGCACGATCTCGCTGAAAGATAACGACGACCAGCGCCCCTCTGTCGGTCATCAGGGGTAGTGCCCTTTCAGGCCTGGACGGTTGTGCCTCTTGGGCGACATCGGATGGAACCCGATAGATCGGGTTGCCTTTTGAGTTCTGGATGGGTCCGGCGCTCCCTATCCCCGCAGCCCCCCGGCGGCGTGGGCAGGAGTCTGCCGGGCCTTCTTTTTTATGCTTGACATCCAGGCGATCTCGCCCTTATCATGGAAGGCAGGTCTCTGAGGGTGCCGGAGAGAAAGAGGGAAGGGCAGGAATCTTGAAAATCTGCATAAATTGGCGTCCTGAAGAATCAGACAGGTGAGGTGGAGGCGCCTCTGGGTGCAGCACCCCCTGTATTGTCCCGGCATTCCCTGTCCGTACGGTCTCGACCCGCGCGGCGGGGGTCTGCCGGGTCTCTTTTTTCTGGACTCCCTGTGGTGGAGCGTCCCCTTTGAGCGATTCGTCTCGCAGTCTTGACGGAGGGAGGCCCTGCGGTGAAACATCCTGAGGTGACCGGGGCATTGCGAACCGCCTGGAACAGGCAGTTGTATCACGGGTGGACGCATTACAACACGATCTATCTCTCCGGGGCCCTTCAGCGGCCCCTGATCCAGATCGGCAGGAGCGTGAAAGAACTCGGGAGTTGGGACGGCGCCAGGCGGCTGCTGACCCTTTCGGAAGGACATATCTGGCAACACCCCTGGCCCTCGGTCCTGGAGACGCTGCGTCACGAAATGGCCCATCAGTATGTTCAGGAGGTCCTCCAGGTCAGGGACGAGCCCCCGCACGGCCCGGCCTTCCGGCAGGCCTGCGAGCGGCTCCGGTGCAGCCCTTGCCCACGAGCCCTACCCGGTCGTCTTGCGGGCGCAGACACGCCGCAAACCGAAGAAGACCGGACATTGCTGAAGGTCAAAAAACTGATGGCCCTGGCGGACAGCCCCAACCAGAATGAGGCCCAGGCCGCCATGAACAAGGCCCACAGCCTGTTGCTCAAGTATAACCTGGATGCCGTGGATCTCGACCGGGAACGGCAGTTCAGCACCCGATGCCTGGGGGAAGTCAAGGGCCGGTGGGCGCCGTATGAATACCGCCTGGCATCGATCCTCAACGAATTCTTTTTCGTCCTGGTGTTTGCTGCGCAGAGTTACGATGCCCGGAAGAACAGGTCGGGGAAAATGCTGCAAATCTATGGCGCCCCGGAAAACCTCAACATGGCCGAGTACGTCTATGCCTATCTGACAGGCTTGCTCGATGCCCTGTGGGTGCAGTATCGAGCCCAGGCCCCGCCCCGGATGCTCCGTGGGCGACAGCAGTACTTTGCGGGCGTTCTCACAGGTTTTTACCAGAAGCTCCGGGGACAGGCGCAAGACCTCCAGGAGCAACACGCGCTGGTCTGGAAAGGGGACTCCCGGCTGAAGGCGTATTTCAAGCACCACAACCCCCGAACAATCACCCGGTATTCCCGTGGGGCCCGGCAGACCCGGGTGTATCAGGATGGGATATTGAAAGGCCGCCAGATCACCATCCGCCAGCCCCTCCAGGATGCTGGGCCAGAACCCGGCGGATATCTGCCGGAGGGCCGTAGCCTTCGTTCCGCGCGATGCACCGCTTACCCGCTGGAGGAGAAGCCATGAACGGAGAAAAAGGGCCGTCAGGACTGAAGATCGACGCCCTGAAAGAGATGTGCATGGAGACGACCCTGGTAGCCGGCGGGCGAGGGGAGGCCGTGGTAGTCATCGGAGAGGACCCTGCGCACAGGGCGCTGGCCGAACGGGTTGTGGCGCGGATCGGGGAGAGGACGGGCGCGCAGTTGCCCGTGGTGAAGGCCGGTGGCGTGGAAGCCGGGCCGCTGCGGGAGCAGCACGTGATCGCGCTGGGGAACATGGCGGATAACGCGTTTATCCGGTGGCTGTATGGCCAGTGGTGGGCGGTGGAGGACCGCTGTTATCCCGGCGCCGGGGGGTATGCGCTGCGCACGCTGCACAACCTGCTCGGCAATGGAAAGAATGCGGTGCTGGTAGGCGCGAGCGACGGGGCGGGGCTGGAGCGGGCGGCCTCGCGGTTCCTCGCGCTGATGCCGGAGGGGAAGTCGCTGACGCTGGGGCGGCTGATGGAGATCGAACTGGGGCCGGGGTTCGATCACCCGATCGGCCACGGGGAATACCATCAGGGCACAGTCGATTCGCGTCCGGCGGCGGGCTGGCTTCAGGAACGCCGCGATCACTACATCTGGCAGGCGACGCAGCCGCACGCCTCGGCGGCCACCGCCGGGGGGTTCCTGGTCGCCCAGGCAGGTCTGAATGGCCTGATGTACCACAGGACCGGGCACACGGCCTACGCGGAGGCGGTGCGGGAGGCCGTGGACGCGCATCGGCTGATGGATGTGCAGGGGGACATGGCGCATTTCAACCTCTGGTGGCTGGCCGTGATCTGGGACCTGATCGAGGAGAGCCCCGTCTTCTCCGATGAGGATCGACTGCGGATCACGCGACATCTCCTGTGGATCATGGATTCGCGGGAGGGGGCCTACTACCCCTTCTTCCGGCACGGGCTGACCCACCGGATGATGCGGCAGAACCATCAGACACTGGTGGCGCTGGCGGCGTGGTTTGGCGGTCGGTATTTCTCGACGCACTATGGGATGCCGGAGGCGAGAGAGTGGATGGAGGCGTCCGGGGAGATTTTCAAAGGGACGATGGGGTCGTTCAAGCCGGTCGAGGACGCGAACGCGTATCAGTGGACGACGCTGGACCATCTCCTGACCTACTCCCTGGCCAGCGGGGACATGACCTATGTGGAGAACGGGAACTGCCGGCGGTCGCTGGATCAGGCTGTCTTCTACTGCAACAACCGGGGAGCGCTGCCCGCGTTCGGGGACACGAGTTCCGCCCTGGGCGGGTATCCGACGAATTTTCTGGTGAAGGCGGGGCACGTGCTGCAGGACGGGCGGGCGGCGTTCCTGCTGCGGCTGCGGGGTCGCCGAGAGCGGCTGGTCCGGGGCTTTGAGAAGCATTTCGACGACGGCCTGGCGCCGGTGGAGCCGTCCGAGATGGCCGGGGTCACATCGCTGGAGGTGGCGCAGGGGTTCTACGAATGGGCGAAGGACCCGCAGGCGCGGCAGCGGGAGGTGAAGCCGCTGAACCTGCCCCGGGAGGAGGCGTTCGACACGATCTGCTTCCGGGAGGGGTTCGGACGGGACGACCAGTACCTGATGCTGCACGGGATCTCCTACGGCAACCACGGGCACGAGGACGGGAATACCCTCGTGGAGTTTTCGGCGAACGACCGGATCTTTCTGGTGGATGCCTCGTACACGGAGGGGCCCACGCTCAAACACCACAACGGGGTGACGGCAGTGCGGGACGGGAATGCGTGGGTGTTGCCCGCGCTGTGCCGCCTGGACGATCTGGCGAATCTGGAGCGCGTGGGGATGAGCCGGACGTCCATGGAGGGGGCGTGGGGGGCGCGGTGGGTGCGGAATATGGTGTGGTTCAAGGGGTTGTATTTTGTGGCCGTGGATGAGGTGGAGGCCACGGCGGCGGGCTCGTTTGCGCTGGAGTGCCACTGGCGATGCCTGGGCAGGCCCGAATTGAACGGCGGCCGCCTGGAGGCCGTGCAGCGGGATGCGGAGAGCGGCCGGGAGGATCGGTTCGTGCTGGAGGGGGTTGGAGGGGACCGGGTCTCTCTGGGGCGGGACTGGGAGAATTTCGGTCACTGGTGGCACGACTATCCCTATTCCGATGACTACGTGAACATCCTTCACCAGTCCGCCAACCGGGAGATGGCCGCCGGGAGTCGGCATACATTCATCCACCTGTTTTACGCGACGAACGCGGAGAAGCCGGTGGACGCGCGGATGCGGCGCGTGGGCGCGTCTGCGGCGCTGGTCGACGGGTCCGGGGGGCGGGCGCTGGTAGGCACGGGAGGTGCGGATAGCGCGTTCGAGGTCGGCCCGTTTTCAGGAAGCGCGGCGATCTATGCCGTCGGAGAGGGCTGGTTTGCGCTCTGCGGCGGGACGTCGTTGCGGTGTGGAGAGATGGTTTTCGAGAGCGACACGCCGGTGTCGATCGAGTTCGACGTGAAGCGTGGGCAGGGCCGCGTGGTGGCGTCGGGGCCTGTGACGCTCGGACTCTGCGGGGAGACGCTCCGTTTGACAGCCGGGGAGCACACGGTTCGCGTGGGGGCAGGAGCCGTTTCGCTGTCGCTGGATGAGGTTGCGCACTTTCCTGAGTGGCAGGAGGCGCGTGCGAAGAAGGCGCAGGGGGTGTCTGCGCCGGAGGTGCGCACGGCCTGGTCGCGGGACCTGGATTCGGGGGTGCGTTGCCTGGCGTCCCGGGGCCAGGGCGTCGTTGCGGGCACGGAAGATGGGCGCGTGGTGGCGCTGGACGAGCAGGGGGAGGTGGACTGGACGTTTCAGGCGGAGGACGCGGTACTGTCGGTATGCGCGGCGGATGCGCACGGGGCGGTGGCGGCGGGATCGAACGACCGGTATCTCTATTTGCTGGGAGAGGGAGGAACGCCGAGGTGGTCCCATCGGTTCGAGATCTTCAAGGGGGGGTACCAGCGCTACGCCCGGTACTCTGCCGTGGAACAGGTGAAGGTAGCGGACCTGCACGGAAAGGGACAGGCCGACATCCTGGCAGCGGTGTCGGACCGGCAGTTGCACTGTTTTGACGCAGACGGCCACGAGCGATGGAGCTTCATGATCTACGGGATTTTCCAGCCGCTCTGCGTGGCGGATGTGAACGGGGACGGCCGGATAGAGGTGATCGGCGGGCCGGGCCGGATCACGTGTAACGGGACGTGCTATGTGCTGGACCCGGATGGAAAAGAGATCGCCAGCAACGTCCTGGATGCGTGGGCTTCGATGATGCCGGGGTGCGACGTTCACGTGGACGGCGAAGGAGGCCACCTGATCGCGTGCGGGACCACCCGGTCGCACGTCTATGCTTTGCGGTTGAATGGAGATCGCCTGGAGACGCTGTGGCGGCAGCGGGTGGGGGACGAGGTTCACGCGGTGGCGACGGCGGATGTGGACGGGGACGGGCGTCCGGAGGTCGCAGCCGGTTCGGGCTGTTTCTATCTCTACCTGTTTGACGCGGAGGGGACGGAGCGCTGGCGGCGGAACCTGGGCGCGCCGGTTCGGAAGGTGCTGGCCGCAGATGTGAACGGCGATGGGCATCCGGAGATCGTGGCGGGATGCGAGGACGGGAGGGTGTGGATTTTCGACGGAGAAGGGCGATCGGTCGGCGTCCACCGGACGGAGGCGAAGATCCACGCCCTGGTGTCCGATGGCCGGGGCCATCTGCTGGTGGGAACTTCGGATGGAAGGTTGTCTGTGCTGTGTCTTTGATGGCACCTGGGATGGGTCTGAATTTGGAGGCTGCATGAAGCTCACGCTGGATTTTGAATGCGCGGGGGGAAAGGCCCTTCAGCCGATCGGGGAAAACCACTGGCGGCTGGAGACGAAGGGGGACTCCTTCGGGTACAACCGGTACTTTTGCGTGCGGGTGACGAGCGAGAAGGGCGAACCGCCGGCGACCCTGCGCCTGGAGGTTCATCCGGACGGGGAAATTGGCGAGAAGAGCAATTTCATCACCCACTTTCCCTGTTCGATCTGGTACGACACGCGGAACTGGACGCGGTGGGTTCCGCTCCGTCACACGTGGGAGGATTCCGTGACGGTCCTGGAAAACGCCGTCGACATGAGGGTGCCCATCGCACCGGGAACGACGATGCACATCGCCTCCAACCCCCCGCTTCGGTACTCCGACCTGCTCAAATGGCTGGAGGCGACGCAGGCCGGGCATCCGGGCCGGATCGAGGTCTCCCGCATCGGACAGAGCGTGGAGGGGCGGGACATCCCGGTCGTCCGACTGAGGCGGGAGGGGAAGCCCAGGTTCTTCATCCTGGCCGGACAGCACGCCGGGGAACACAGCGGGAGCTGGGGGTGCGAAGGGATCGTGGAGTACCTGCTGTCGTCCATCGCCGAAGCCCGGGAGATGGCGGAGGCGTTCGACTGGGCGATCGTGCCGATGCTCAACCCGGACGGGAACGTGCACGGCTGGAGCGGGGCCACCGCAGAAGACGCGATGCGGGCCGCCACGGGGAAACCGCCCTTGAACCCTAGCATGGATTTCAAGGGGGCAGCGCAGGGGAGGGAACCGGAGTACCAAGAGAGCCGCCTGTTGTGGACCTGGCTCTGCCGGGAGTTCCCGCCGGACGCGATGCTCCACTTTCACGGCTACATGGGGTGGCGGACGAATGGAGTTGCGCCGGGGGATGGCATCTACAGCCTGGCCGACCTGGAAAAGCGTTTCCCCGACGCCTCGCGCCGGGCGGCGTATCGGGCCATCCTGAACCGGCTGCTCTTCGAGACGCCGGGGCACACGGCGCACTTCCGGACGACGGGCGGATTGTTCGAGGACCTGATCGAATACCAGCTCGCGGAGAAGTTCGGGACGCTCGGCGTCCTCTACGAGATCAACGTCAGCGCGGGCCTGTCGGAACAGTTCCAGCGGGGGCCGCAGGTGCTTGGCGCGGCCGTGAGGGCGTTGATGCGGGACGTGCCATTTACCTAAGGAGAGACCATGCCCAAGATCGCCCTGCTGTCCGCCGCACACACCCACACCCGGGGGTTCCTCAAGGCCATCGCCGAAAAGGACAACGCGGCGCTCGTGGCCATCTATGACGACGTGGAGGACCGGGGGAGGCGCTTCGCCGCTGAGTATGGGGCCGAGTACTCCGGCAGTCTGGAAGCCACCCTCGCCCGCGACGACGTGGACGGCTTCATCATCTGCGCCGAAAATACCCGGCATCTCCCCCTGCTGAAGGCGGCGATTCCCGTCGGTAAACCCATCTTCTGCGAAAAACCCTTCACCACCACGGCCGAAGACGCAGCCATCGCCGTCGCCCTGATCCGCAAACACAACACCCTCGTCCACCTGGGCTATTTCCAGCCCTTCTCCGCGGCCATGCAGGGCGTCGTTCGGCACGTGGCCTCGGGCGCACTGGGCAAGGTCACCCACGCCCGCTACCGCAACGCCCACCACGCCGCCTACGGCCGCTGGTTCGACGCCCCGGATGTGGCCTGGTTCGCCAACCCCGACCTGGCCGGTGGCGGCGCTTTCATGGACATGGGCGCCCACGCCGTCCACCTCCTGCGCACCCTCCTGGGCCCGGTGGAGAGCGTTTTCGCCACGATCTCCAACGTCTCCGGCATCTACACCGGGGTGGACGACAACGGCCTGGCCCTCCTCCGGTTCCAGAACGGCTGCCTGGCCACGGTGGAGGCCTCCTGGGTGCAGACCGGAGGCCCGGGCGGCCTGGAAGTCACCGGCAGTGTCGCGACCCTCTTCCAGCACCCCCAGCACGGCTTTGTGACCGTTGCCCCCCGTGAAGAGCCCAAACCCGTGCCCGAAGGCCAGGCCCGCCCCACGCGCGTGGACCGGCTAGTCGCCGCCATCGAGGGCAAAATCGACAGGGAGGAACTCGAGCAGGACCTCCGGTGCGCGGTCGACGCCGTGGCCATCGTGGAGGCCTGCTACAGATCGAACAGGGTCGGTACCTGGGTGGATGTCCCGAAAATTTGACCCGGAGTTGCACAACACCCGCATGGCCAACGGACATCGGTTTGGGGATTCACGGCCCAAAAATGGGGGATTGGATCATGGCAAAAGAACCTGGAACAGGACTCGTCGCGGACCACGGCCTCGTCGCCCCGGTCGGAATGCCCACCTGGGGGCCGAGCACCATCGCCACGGTGGATGGGAGCGGCCGCCGCGTGGTCTTCGTCAAGATCTGGACCGGAGGCACGGCCTCCTACCTGTTCATCGATGCGGAGACGGGCCAGACCGAACAGGTCTTTCCCGAGGGCGATGGCTGGGGCGCTTTCGAGGTGCTCATGACGCCCGACAACGTGGTCTACGACACCATAGGAAATGACATGGTGGGGATCGACATCGCCACCCGTACCGTGCGGCGTCTGGGGGAGATTCCCTTTCGGATGGCGCTCGGGTACACCCGGTCTGAGGACGGCACGGTCTACGCCGGCATCTACCCCAACGCCACGCTGGTGTCTTACAACCCCGCCACGGACACCTTCACCAATCATGGCGACCTGAACACGGAGGTATGGCCTCAGTACCCGAAACCGCTCGCCATCGATGCGTCCGGCTGGGTCTACTGCGGCATCAGCATCCAGGAGATGCAGGTGGTCGGCTGGAACCCGGCCACCGGCGAGAAGCGGGCGTTCATCCCCGTGGATAAGCGCAGGCGCGGAAACGCCGATGTCCGGCTGGGGACCGACGGCAGGGTCTACGCCAGTGCGGAGGGGTGGGGCTGGCACGAGATGTTCGAGGGCCGCGCCACGGCCATCGAGAAGCCCCCGGTGGAGGCCGTCGATGACCGCACCGACACGTTCCCCGACGGCTCGCGCTACACGAGCGTCAAAGTCGCCGACCGTATCATGCACATCCTGGACGTGGGCGCAGAGAAGCCCCGTGAGGTGCGCTTCGACTACAAGAGCACGGGCGTCAACCTCTACACCATCATCGCAGGCCCGGACAACAGGATTCACGGGGCCACGGGCATCCCCCTGCGCGTCTGGCGGTTCGACCCGGAGACCGGCGAGATGCGCAACCAGGGCCTGGGCGGGTACGGCGGCCACATCAACCAGTTCGTGCGTCAGGGCGACCGGTTCTACGGCGCCTGCTACAGCTCCGGAGCCCTCCTGGAATACGACCCGGCCCTGCCCTATGACGATGCCGACATGAAGGTCAGCGCCAACCCCCGGCTCGCGCACTTCTCCGAAGGGGCGCGGGACCTGTACGGACGCCCGCACGCCGTGCTGGCGCACCCGGATGGACGCCACATCCTCGTGGGCGGCAACGCCTTCCGCGTCCTGCTCGGCAGCGGACTGCTCATCTATGACATCCAGACCCGCGAGGGCATCATGCTCGACCGGGCCGATCTCATTCCGGACCAGGGCATCAACGCCCTGGTAGCCCTGCCGGACGGCGACGTCCTGGTGGGCACCTCCACCCACGTGCCCACCGGCGGAGCCGCCGAAACCCCGAAGACGGCCCTCATCTACCGCCTGAACTGGCGGACCCGCGCCATCACCGCCCGGTGGCCGATGCAGCCCGACACCCCCGCTGTCCGCGACATGGTGGTCGCCGCCGACGGTCGGGTCTACGGCCTGGCCGAACCGGACCGGCTCTTCGTCCTCGACCCCGAGCGCGGCGCGTTCACCCACGACGAGGCCATCACCGGCTACGGCGACGTCTCCGGCTGGCAGGCGCCCCGGTGCATGACCATCGGTCCTGATGGGAACATCTACGCCCTCTTTCGCGATGCGGTCGTGCGCATCGAGCCCGGGACCCTCGTCCATCGGGCAGTCGCCCGCCCCGGAGTGGCGATCACCTCGGGTATCGCCATTCTGGGTGACCGCCTGTACTTCGGCTGCGGCCCACGGCTGTACAGCTGTGCCCTGGATACGGAAACCTGACTGGAACCCGCCGCGACACCTTTACGGGAAGGGGATGAAAGGATGGCAAAACTTGAGATCGAAGTTGGAACACCCAGGGTCGTTGAAACGCACTACGCGTATTTTCCTTTCATGTATCGTCTGGACAATGGGGATCTGTTCCTGAAGGCCTATTGCGGTCTGGATGGAAGCCTGCCTGAAGAACAGTACCGTGTGATATACGCGGAACCGGAGGGCAAGACGGTATCGTCAGACGAGATGCTGAGGGAGGAGCTTGCCCGCAAGGATGACCCGACCATTTCGAATGAGGTGATGAATTGGAGCGCCCGCTCCCACGACAACGGACAGACCTGGTTGCGGTGCGGCGCACCTATGGGCGACACCCTGGGGGAACTCAGAGACGGGACCCTCATCACCTTCCTGACCTGGGTCAAGAAGAGGGACAACCAGAAGGTGATAAAAACGTATCGCTCCGTGGACCAGGGGAAGACGTGGACGATTCACTACTGTCCTATCCACATGCCTGCCAGTGTCAAGAAGGATGGGGATTACTGGGTGTACCTTTTCCGAAAGGCCATCGAACTGGATGACGGGAGCATCCTCGTGAGCGCCTACACCAACTTCGACCAGCCGGGCGTGAAGAGGCGGCGCATCATTGTATTCCGCTCCACAGACAAGGGGATGAACTTCGACTACTATGGGACCGTGGCCTGCAACTACAACGTGGAAGCCGGGGGGTTCACGGAGCCCGTTCTGCAAAAACTGGCTAACGGAGACATCCTCTGCGTCATGCGAACGGCCTCAGGTTTTCCATCGTACCAGTGCCGCTCCACCACCATGGGAGCGACCTGGAGCGAGCCGGAGCAGACCGGCTTTACCGGTGTTGATCCAGATCTCTGTCTGCTGAGCAACGGGGTTCTTGCCTGCAGCTATGGCCGGCCTGGCTCGTGGGTGGCGTTTAGCGCCGACGGAACGGGCAGGCTTTGGACCCATAGGACCTGTATATGGGACACCTTCGGTGGCGGGGGGTTCTACAAGAAGGGGTTTTACAAGGCCGAACGGAATTGCGGGTATACATCGATCTGTGCGATTGGCCCGGGGAAGGCGCTCATGGCGCTCAGTGCTCCCCTGCAAGTGGAAGACCAGGGCATCATCACGCCCTGGGACCCCGAACAACTCAAAAACTTTTTTATTTGGACGGTGCCCATCGACGTGAAACTGGCTTAGAATCCGTACGGAAATTCGCTCCCTCGGCCCGAAAGCGAGCGAGAAGGTGATGGGCAAGGATTGCGAGGAAGGCGCATCTTCCCATAGATGCGGCGACTGAGCGTAACGCAGCCCATCGCCTTTACCCTCACCACCTGCTGCTGCGCCAGCTCGCAGCCCCCGCCCTGCTTGAAGCCCGGATGGGATTTCCGTACGGACTCTTAGAGCGTGTTATGAACTTTTGAGTCAATCGAAGCGTCATGTAAGGTATGGCAACCCGTAAGCCTTACCCCAGTGATGTTTCGGATGACGAATGGGCCTTTGTGGTCCCGTATCT
>SICM01000113.1 GCA_009694805.1 Candidatus Latescibacterota bacterium | reverse complement strand
GACATTCGAAAAGAGCGGGCGTTGGACTCCACTATGATGGGCCTGCTGGGGGGGCGGACCGTCACACTCTTCTTAGCCGTGCAACGATGGGGACCTTGGCAAAGACAAATCCTCATCACAGCAATTTTCTAACCGGACAATACTGGATCAAAGCAGGTGAAACGTGAAGCGTGAAACGTGAAGCGTGAAACGCATCTCGTTTTCGAGATGCGCTTCACGAGGTTTCTCAATTCACTGTCCCGGCAGCGGCGATGTGAGGGTCACCCCGTCGGGCATTTTCGGCCTTGCTTGCGCAGGTCGCATCCCAGGGTCGGCAAAGGAGAAGAGGATGATTCAGGAAGAACAGAACATCTCACAGTCCACAGAAGGCTCCGTGAATACGGAGACCCCGAAGGGAGGTGAAGCCCCGACGACCCCGGCCCGGTCAGAGGCCTCTCTCAGAAAGACCAGTTCCGTCGACGCCCTGAACGCGCTCGACGAAAAAGAGTATTCCGACGAGGAATACGCCTCCATGATGGACCTCTACGATGGAACCCTCCGAAACATCGAGGAGGGGGAGATCGTGACGGGAAAGGTGCTGGCCATCATCGACAGCGACGTGGTCATCGACATCGGATTCAAGTCCGAGGGCTCGATCCCTCTGTCGGAGTTCGGGACCCCCCCGGCCGTCGCGGTGGGCGATGAGGTGGAGGTCTACCTGGAGAACGTGGAGGACCAGGAGGGCCAGATCGTCCTCTCCAAGCAGAAGGCCGACTTCATGCGGGTGTGGGACCGGATCAAGGACGCCTATGACAAGCAGGAGATCGTCGAGGGACGGCTGATGCGGCGGATCAAGGGCGGCATCGTCGTGGACCTGTTCAGCGTGGACGCCTTCCTCCCCGGTTCTCAGATCGACATCAAGCAGGTGAAGAACTTCGACCAGTTCATCGGCCAGATGTTCCCGTTCAAGATCATCAAGCTCAACAAGAGCCGCCGCAACATCGTCATCTCCCGGCGCATCGTGCTCGAGGAGGAGCGCGAGCGGATGCGGAAGGACATCGTGGAGATGCTCGAGGTGGGGCAGGTCCGGGAAGGCGTGGTCAAGAACATCACGGACTTCGGGGCCTTCATCGACCTGGGCGGCGTGGACGGCCTGCTGCACATCACCGACATGTCGTGGGGGCGGGTGGGGCACCCGTCGCAGGTCCTCAACATCGGCGACAAGGTCAAGGTCAAGATCCTCAACTACGACCGCGAGAAGGAGCGCATCTCCCTCGGTCTCAAGCAGCTCGCGGCGCACCCCTGGGAGAACATCGAGGCGAAATACCCCATCACCTCCCGGGTGCAGGGCAGGGTCGTCAGCATCACCGACTACGGGGCCTTCGTCGAACTGGAGTCCGGCGTGGAGGGCCTGGTCCACATCTCGGAGATGTCCTGGACGCAGCACGTCCGGCACCCGTCGAAGGTGGTCAACGTCAATGACACGATCGAGGTGATGGTCCTCAAAGTGGACAAGGACGGCCAGAAGATCTCCCTCGGCCTCAAGCAGGTCGCCCCCGACCCCTGGCTCACCCTAGACGAGCAGTACCCGCCCGGCACGAGGCTCCAGGGCAAGGTCCGGAACCTGACCAACTTCGGGGCGTTCGTGGAGATCTCGGACGGCATCGACGGCCTCATCCATATCTCCGACATGTCCTGGACCAAGCGCATCCGGCATCCGTCGGAGGTCGTCAAGAAGGGCCAGGGCGTCGACGTCGTCGTGCTGAGCGTCGACAAGAAACGTCGCCGCATCTCCCTCGGCCTCAAGCAGACGCTGGACAACCCGTGGCCCACCCTGGCCCAGCGCTACGCCCCCGGCACCGAGACGAAAGGGAAGGTCTCCCGCGTTCTGGAGCGGGGCCTGGTCGTCGACCTCGAAGGAGACGTGGAGGGGTTCATCCCCACTTCGCAGCTCAACATCCCCAACCTGCGGAAGCCCATCGAGCATTTCGGCGAGGGGGAAGAGGTCCCGGTCAAGGTCATCGTGTTCGACGAGGCCAACAAGAAGATCGTCCTCAGCGTCAAGGACTACCTGCGGGATAAGGAGCAGGAGGAAGTGGACGCCTACCTCAAGAGCCACGAACCCCGGCCCGTCACCGTGGGCGATGTGGTCGGCGAGGGGGAGGCCGGCGAAGAGAAAGAGCAGGGCGAAGAGACGGCCTATGAGGCCTACGAATCGCCGGAGCCGGCCAAGGCATCCGAAGAAGAGGAGAAGTCGGAGACATAGTCCCGGCGTGCATCTGAAGGTACCGGCAGAGAGTTGAGGAGCCCCACCTTCTCAACTCTTTGTCATTTTGAAAGCGATCAAACTTTATGCCTCGCGTCTCGTTCTATACCCTCGGCTGCAAGCTGAACACCTACGACACGGAATGGTACCAGGAGCAGTTCGCGCAGGCGGGCTACGAGGTGGTGCCGTTCGGCCAGGTCGCAGACGTCACGGTCGTCAACACCTGCACCGTCACCGGCCAGGGGGACGCCCAGTCCCGGCAGGCCCTCCGGAAGGCGGCCAGGGTCTCGCCCGACGCGACCCTCGTGGCCGTGGGCTGTTACGCGCAGACCGACCCCGATGCCCTGCTCGCCCTGCCGGAGGTGGACCTCGTCGTGGGCATGGAGGCCAGGGGGCGCCTGCTGGACCTGATCAACGCCACCTGTTCCATCGGCAGGAGCCACGTGGCGCGTGGGCGGGCGAAGGACTTTCAGGAGATGGACATCTCGGCGTTCGGGGGCCGCTCCAGGGCGTTCGTGAAGGTCCAGGAGGGGTGCGATCAGTTCTGCTCCTTCTGCATCATCCCCTTCGCGCGGGGGCGCAGCCGCAGCCGGTCCGTGGAGAGCGCCGTGGCCCAGGTCCGAAGGCTGGTCCAGGCCGGCTACCGGGAGGTCGTGCTCACCGGCGTCCACATCGGCGACTACGCCTCAAACGGGGCCGCCCTGCTCGACCTGCTGACGGCCGTCGAGGAGATCGAGGGCCTGGCCCGGTTCCGGGTCAGCTCCATCGAGGCCGCCTTCATCCCCGACGCAGAGATCGACCTCTTCGCCCGGTCCAAAAAGTTCTGCCGGCACCTCCACGTCCCCCTCCAGAGCGGGGATGACCGCATCCTGAGCGCCATGCGCCGCCCCTACACCTCGGCGCAATACCGGGACCTGATGCGAAACCTGAGCGATCGCATCCCCGGCATCGGCCTCGGCGCGGACGTGATGGTCGGTTTCCCCGGCGAGGACGAGGAGGCGTTCGAGAACACCTTCAAGCTGATCGAGGAGATCCCGCTCGTCTACCTCCACGTCTTTCCCTACTCCCCCCGCCAGGACACGCCCGCGGCGAAGATGCCCCATCAGGTCGAACCCAGGGTCAAGGCGGCCAGGGCCGCCCGGCTGCGAGACCTCGGCGCGCGAAAGGCCGACACCTTCCGCCGGGAGGCCGTCGGGCAGACCTTCGAGGTCCTGTTCGAAGGGAGGCGGGACCCCGAGGCCGGCCTCCTGAACGGCCTGACGGACACCTACATCCGCGTCTTCGCCCCCGGCCCCGACGCGGCCACCCACCGGATCGTCCCGGTGCGCATCGAGCGCGTGGAGGGGGACCGGGCCATCGGCAGGATCGTCGGGGAGGTCGATGCGGGCGTATCTGTGTCCGATTCCCTTGAGTTGCCGGTGTGGCAGGGATAGCGCGATGATCGGATGGATAGCAGGAAACAGGAGAGAAGGAAAAGTGCAAAATGCAAAATGCCGTTTTTTATTTTACACTTTGCACTTTATATTTTGCATTTTCTTCGCCTGTTTCCTGATCGCCCCATGCATATTCTCAGGCGTGGCGTTTGCGGCCTCCCCCCTGGACGAGGGTATGGCCCTGTTCGTCGCCGGAGACTACGAGGGCGCGAAGGAGAAATTTGCGGCCCATCTCGCCGCGCACCCCGACGACCCCACGGCCCTCTACCACCTCGGCATGTCCGAAAGGGACGGGCTGAAGTCGAAGTACTATTTCGAACGCCTGGTCGAGACGCATCCAGACCACCCGGCCGCGGACGCCGCGCTGTTTGAGATCGGCCTGTTCTATGACACGAGCCCGTTCAACCTCTCCGGCATGGCCCGCGAGGAGTTCCAGCGCCTCCTCCGCGACTACCCCCGCAGCCCCTTCGTCCCCCACGCCCACTACCGGGTCGGCCTGATATCCCTGGCCGGCGGGGCGTATGACGCCGCCCGCGAGGCGTTCCGAAAGGCCATCCAGACCGACGCGAAGTTGGAGGTGACGCCCTTCGCCCGCGCCGCCATCGCAGAGTCCTACCTCCTCGAAGGCAAGCCGGACCTAGCCATCCGGGAGGTGGAGGACACCCGGTCCCAGAAGCGGATGGAGCCCGTGATCAGCCGGTTGCTCGGGATCGCGGCGGAGGGACACGCGCAGATGGGACGCAGGGCGCAGGCGGACAGTCTCCGGATGCTCCTCGTGGCGCGCTTCCCGGGCAGCGACGACGCCTATCGGATCGGGCCCCGTCCGGACCTCCCCCGCCCACCCCGGGTCGAACCGGACAGGCCCGGACCCGGCAAAACGGAACCCGTTCCCTCGCTGACCCAGTCGTCCGACGCCAGTCCCAGGAATGTCCAGCCGCCGCCTCGTGAGAATCGCCCTCTCCCGCCTCCTGCCACCCGCGGCGATGAATCGCCACGCTCCATCACACCTTCGGGCACGCGTTACCTGGTGCAGATCGGCATGTTCGGGCGTACGGAGAAGGCCCGGGACCTCCTCGACCGGCTGAGACGCGCAGGCTTTCAGGTCCACGACCAGACCCGGAAGGTCCGGGGGCGCAACCTCCGCATCTTCACGTCCGGACCTTACGAGGACCCCGACGAGGCCCGGCGCATCGCCTCGGAGATCGACCGCCGCGAGCACCTCGGCTGCCGGGTGGCGGAGGTGAAATAGGGATCAGAAAATATGAGGTTTTCATGTCCACCGATCTAACGCCCCTCATGGAGCAGTACTGGCGTTTCAAAAAAGAACACCCGAACGCCATCCTCCTCTTCCGCATGGGGGACTTCTACGAAACCTTCTATGACGACGCCAAACTCGCCTCCAGGCTCCTGGGCCTGACCCTCACCTCCCGCAACCACGGCCGGGCCGAGAGTGTTCCCCTGGCCGGCGTCCCCCACCACGCCCTGGAGACCTACCTCGCCCGGCTCATCCGGGCCGGGCAGAAAGTGGCCATCTGCGAACAGGTGGAGAACCCCAAACTCGCGAAGGGCATCGTCAAGCGGGACGTGGTCCAGGTCGTCTCCCCCGGCACGGCCCTGTCCGAGGACCTCCTCGACCAGCGCCGCAACAACTACCTGGTCGGCGTGGTGGAGGGGGAAGGCATCGCAGGCCTCGCCGTCGTGGACCTCTCCACCGGGGAGTTCACCATTGAGGAGGTCCCCGAAGTCAGGTTTCACGAGGCGTTCGAGCGGTTCGGGGCCTCCGAACTGGTCGCCCCGGAGTCCTGGGCCGGGCGACGCGGGGCCGACTTTGCCGAGCGCTTCCCCGGCGTCCTGATCAGTCGCGTCGAGGACTGGACGGCCAGCCGCGCCTACGCCCACGACGCCCTCACCTCCCACTTCGCCGTCGCCTCGCTCCAGGGGTTCGACTGCGAGGACGCGACCGCTGGCGTCTGCGCCGCCGGGGCCGTGCTCACCTACCTGAAGGCCAACCAGCAGGGGGCGGTCCCCCACATCACCCGCCTGGCACGCCGCCGGTCCCGGGACGGCATGATCCTGGACCTGTCCACGCAGCGCAACCTCGAACTCCTCGGCGCCCTCCAGGACGGCCGGCGGGAGGGCTCGCTCCTCTCCATCCTGGACCGGACCCGGACCGCGATGGGGGGCCGGATGCTCCGGGCCTGGCTGGCCGGGCCACTCACCGACGTGGCCCGCATCGAGCGCCGCCTCGAGGCCGTGGAGGCCCTGGTCCAGAACCCGAAGCGCCGGGAGGAACTCCGGAAGACCCTGGACCGCATCGCGGACCTCGAACGCCTGATGGCCAAGATCTGCTGCCGCCGGGCCAACGCCCGCGACCTCGTCGCCCTCCGGAACTCCGTCCGCATCCTGCCAGACCTCAAAAGGGCGCTGGACGGGCTGGACGCGGATCTCTTCCGGGTGGCGCGGGAGACGGGCCTGCCGGACCTGGCCGACCTGGAACAGTTCATCGCCCAGGCCGTCGCCGACGACCCGCCCGCCGCGCTCACCGAAGGGGGGCTCCTCCGCCCCGGCTACAGCGCGGACCTGGACGAACTTCGCGAAATCAGCCAGAACGGACGCGCCTGGGTGGCCCGCCTCCAGGCCAGGGAACGGGAGCGCACGGGCATCGCCTCCCTGAAGGTGGCGTTCAACAAGGCCTTCGGCTACTACATCGAGGTGACCAACGCCAACCTCAACCGGGCGCCCGAAGACTACGTCCGCAAGCAGACCCTCGTGGGCGGAGAGCGCTTCATCACGCCCGACCTGAAGGAGTGGGAGTCCAAAATTCTCGGCGCGGACGAGCGGGCGCAGGAGCTGGAGTACGACCTGTTCCAGCAGGTGCGCGACCGCGTGGCCGGATGGGTAGCCCCCGTTCAGACCGCGGCCCGCACCGTCGCCGAGGTGGATACCCTGGCCGGCTTCGCAGAGGTCGCGGCGACCAATCGCTACGTCCGCCCGGGGGTGGAGGAATCGGACGCCATTGAGATTTGCGACGGCCGGCACCCTGTCGTGGAGACCCTGCTCAAGGAGGGGGAGTTCGTCCCCAATGACACGCATCTCGACTGCTCGAAGAATCAGATCCTGATCATCACCGGCCCGAACATGAGCGGCAAGAGCACCGCCCTCCGCCAGGTCGGCCTCATCGTCCTGCTCGCCCAGGTCGGCTGCTTCGTCCCGGCCCGGTCCGCCCGAATCGGCGTCGTGGACCGCATCTTCACCCGCGTCGGCGCCTCCGACAACCTGGCGCGCGGGGAGAGCACCTTCCTGGTCGAGATGCACGAGGCCGCCAACATCCTGAACAACGCCACCTCCAGGAGCCTCGTCCTGCTCGACGAGATCGGCCGCGGCACGAGCACCTTCGACGGCCTGAGCATCGCCTGGGCCATGACGGAGTACCTGCACAGCGCCACCCCGCAGAAACCCCGCACCCTGTTCGCCACCCACTACCACGAACTCACGGAACTGGAGACCATCCTCCCCCGCGTCCAGAACTTCAACGTGGCCGTGCAGGAGCACGGGGACAGAGTCATCTTCCTCCGCAAGATCGTCCGCGGGGGGTGCGACCATTCCTACGGCATTCACGTGGCCCAGATGGCCGGCATGCCCCCCCAGGTCGTCGCCCGCGCCAGGGAGGTCCTGGCCCGCCTGGAGGAGAACGACCTGACCCTCACGAAATCCACGGCCCGCGCCTCCCGCCGGCGGAAGGTCTTCGGGGACCATCCCAGCCTTTTCGCTCAGGGCGCAGAGCCCGGCCCTTCGGACGTTGCGCCCCCTCCTTCACTCCCTGCGCCTCATCCTGTCCTTGAGGAGATCCGGGCGCTCGACGTCAGCCGCCTGACCCCCCTGGAGGCCCTCGTCAAGCTGGATGCGTGGAAGAAACAGGTGGAAGAAGAGGGAGAAGGAAGATAAATAACCCAAACAGATCCCTTCTAACGTGTCCCATCTCTACATCATCGTCGGCCCGAACGGCGCGGGCAAGACGACCTTCGCCAGCCGCTTCCTGCCGGAGTTTGTATCCGTCCAGCAGTTCGTCAACGCGGACCTCATCGCTGCGGGAGTATCCCCATTTGCGCCGGAGTCGGCTGCCATCGAGGCGGGCCGTCTCATGCTTCAGCGCATCGACGCCCTGGCGCGTCAGAGGACAGATTTCGGAATCGAAACAACCCTCGCCTCAAAAACCTTACAAACGCGCCTTCGTGCGCTGAAGGCCGCTTCTTATCAGATTCATCTCGCCTACCTGTGGCTCGCCAGCCCGGAATTGGCAGTCGCCCGCGTCAGGGAACGGGTTCAGCGGGGAGGACACAGTGTCCCGGAGGCGACGATCCGGCGGCGCTATTTTTCTGGACTGCGCAATCTTTTCGATGTATACATGTCCCTTGTTGATGACTGGTTCATCTATGACAACTCACATACGAGTCCGGTGGAAATCGCGTCCGGAAACCAGGGAAAACCTCACATCCAGAATCCTCATATCTTCGAGACCATTGAAAGGCTAGTAAAACCATGAAATCAAAAAAATCTTCTCTACCTCTCAAATCGCTTGCCTTATCAAAAAAGATAAATGCTGCACTCCGATTGGCCGCTGCGGATGCCATAGAGGCTCACCGGCGTTCCGGCCACCCGCTCGCCGTCTGGCAGGACGGCCGCGTGGTCATGCTCCCACCCGATCAGGCGGCTATAGAAAGGTCGCCTGACAGGAGAAAACCGGCCCCCAAAACAGCCTGACGGTCATCTACCCGGCCTGTCATCCCGCGAGGTTGCTTCGATGGACGAAATATCTCGGACTTCATGGTTCCCCTCCGCCTTCGGGAAGGGAACCATCCTCCTGGACTACAAAGACCTCCGCTACAACCCCTGCGACGACCTGATCTTTCCGAGCGTCATCCGGGCCTCCGACTATTTCTCCCGGCCTCTGGCAAAATATTACATGTATTATGCGCCCCACGACGGGCCGGGGGGGGTCTGCCTGGCCTGTGCGGACGCCCTCGAAGGACCCTGGAGGGAGTATGGACACAATCCCCTGATCGGCAATGTCTGGCCGCCCCACTACAGCGTGCACCACGTCTCCAGTCCCTACGCGGTCTTCATCCCCGAGGCATCGCGCCTCTTCCTGTACTACCACGGGGACAACGACGTCACCCGCTATGCGACGTCCGAGGATGGCCTGACGTTCGAGTATGGGGGCGTCGCGGTCGACAGGGACCTTTTCGAGACCGCCACCGGGACCCCTTCCAGGGTCTTCTACGCGAAGGTCTTTCCGCACGAGTCGCCCTCCGGCCTTGGCCGCTATGCGATGCTGTTCCTGGCCTCCAAATATCCCCCCCCGGGAACCCCCTACACGCAGGGCCTGTACATCGCCTGGTCCCACGACGCGCGGACCTGGCAGGTGGACCCCGGCCCGATCCTGGAGAAGACGGACCTGGGGCCGAACGAGTACGCCTGTTCCCCCTTCCTGTTCTCGTGGAGGGGCCGGCATCACGTCCTCTACCACAGGGACCGTTCGGACGCGAACGTCGCGGGAGGGGGGCTGACCGAAATCTGCCGGGTCGAGGTGGATGCCGACCTGAGGAGGACGGGGCCGCAGGAACTCGTCTGCCGGCGTCAGGTGTTTGGCGAAAATAACGAGCGGATCAGCGACCCCTGCGTCTTCGTGAAGGGGGATGACCTCTACCTGTTCGCGTCCGTCGGCCCCCGCCTGAACCAGCGGATCGGCCTCACGAAGGCCCCGATCCAAAACCTGAGGTAGGGCGGCCAGCGGTCGCCCCTGCGAACGGTCAAACAGGAGATATCATGAAAATCGAATCCATCGAGACCCTCCCGGCCGACCACTGGCTGTTCGTGCTCGTGCGTACGGACAGCGGGATCACCGGCCTGGGCGAGGCCGGCCTCTGGGGCTATCCGGAGGCGTCGCAGGCCGTCCTGAAGTCCTTCGAGAAATATCTGATCGGACAGGACCCTCTCCGCATCGAGCATCACTGGCAAGTTCTCTACCGGAACTCCCACTTCCGGGGCGCGGCCATCATGGGCGCGCTGGGCGCGATCGACATCGCCCTCTGGGACATCGCCGGCAAACACTACGGCGCGACCGCCTACCAGTTGATGGGCGGGGCCTGTCGCGACCGCGCCCGGGTCTACACGCACGTCGGGGGCGCGACCGCTGATGCCCTGGCCCAGAACGCCCTGGCCGCGGTGAAACAGGGCTACACGGCCGTCCGGTTCGCCCCTTTCCCGGCGGACTTCCAGAACCTGCGCTACGATGAGTTGATCAAGACCATCGTGGACCGGACCGCCGCCGTGCGGGACGCCGTCGGAAACGGCGTGGACGTCTGCGTCGAGATCCACCGGCGCATGAGCCCCCCGGAGGCCGTGGCGCTGTCTCGGGAGCTGGAGCCCTTCCGCCCCTTTTTCCTCGAAGACCCGATCCTCCCCGACAGCGTCACCGCGATGGGCGAGGTCGCCAGGAAGCGCCGCATCCCCATCGCCACAGGGGAGCGTCTGCACACCATCTTCGAGTTCCGGGAGCTGCTGGAATGCGGCGGGGCGCAGTACATCCGCCCGGACGTCTGCCTGGCTGGCGGCCTGACCCACTGCAAGAAGATCTCGGCCATCGCCGAGTCCTACCACGTGGGCGTCATCCCGCACAACCCCCTCAGCCCGGTCAGCACCGCCGCCTGCGTGCAGCTGGACGCCTGCATCCCCAACTTTGCGCTGCAGGAGTACACGGGCGAGGACAAACCCCCGAAGAGCAAGATCCTGAAGACCCCCCTGACGCTCGAAGACGGCCACCTGATCGTCCCGGACGCGCCCGGCATCGGCGTTGAACTGAACGAGGAGGAGGTCCGGAAGATGCCGTTCGCCGCCCGATTCTCGCCCACGCCGCTCCGCGTGGACGGCTCGGTCGCGGACCAGTGACATAAGGGCGAAGCATTGCCCCATCCTATCGAAAGACCCTCATGCCTCTAAAACAACACATCGAACGCATCGCCGTGATCGGCGCCGGCACGATGGGCGCACAGATCGCCGCGCACTTCGCCAACGTGGGCCTGGACGTGCTGCTGCTGGACGTGGCCTCCGCAGAGCCGACGCCGGAAGAACAGTTAAAAGGCCTGCCCCCCACGCACCCCTCCGTTCGGGACCGGGTCGCCCGGCTCGGCCTGGAGCGGGCGCAGAAGGCCCGCCCCCCGGCACTCTTCCGGCCGGAGTCCGCCGGGCGCATCGCCGTCGGAAACATCGAAGACCACGCCGGACGCCTGGCCGAAGCCGACTGGATCATCGAGGCCGTCCTGGAGGACCTGACCGTCAAGCGGGCCGTCCTGGAACGGATCGACGCCTGCCGCAGGCCGGGCGCCCTGGTCACCTCCAACACCTCCGGCCTCTCCGTCACGGCCATGGCCGCCGGCCGTTCCGATGACTTTCGCGCCCATTTCCTCGGCGCGCACTTCTTCAACCCACCCCGGTACATGCGGCTGCTGGAGGTCATCCCCACGCCGGACACCACCCCTGAAGCGCTCGACTTCGTGAGAGAATTCGCAGACCGCGCCCTCGGCAAAGGCGTCGTCGTCTGCCGGGACACCCCCGGCTTCATCGGCAACCGGCTCGGCATCTTCGTCGTGATGGACGCCCTCCACCGGACGCTGTCGGAATGCCTGACCTTTGAAGAAGCCGACGCCCTCACCGGCCCCCTGATGGGCCGGCCCCGCAGCGGGACCTTCCGGCTCTGTGACCTCATCGGCCTCGACGTGCTGGCCTTCGTCGCCCGCCACCTCCACGAACACCTCCCCCAGGACCCCGAACGGGGGACCTTCGCCCTCCCGCCCCTCTTGCAGGCCCTCCTCGAAAAAGGATGGCTCGGCGACAAGCGAGGCCAGGGCTTCTACAAACGCGCGGGCAGGGACATCCTCGTCCTGGACCCGGAGACGATGGACTACCGCCCCCGCCGGAAGGCCGACGCCCCGGCGAGCGACCTCAAGACCCTGATCTCATCCGACACCCCGGCGGGCCGCTTCGCCTGGGGTCACCTCAGCGCCACGCTCTGCTACGCGGCCTCCCGCGCCCCGGAGATCGCCGACGACCTCGTCCGCATCGACCAGACCATGCGCCTGGGCTTCAACTGGACGATGGGGCCGTTCGAACTGTGGGACGCCGGCGGCGTCCGCACCATCGCAGACCGCCTCGAACGGGAGCACCGTCCCCTGCCCGGCGCAGCGGACGACCTCCTGAAATCGGGTCATACCTCCTTCTACACGCGAGAGAAGGGTCGAAAAAAATATTTTGACCTCTCCTCCTGTGCGCTGCGCGACCTTACGACGCCCCCCGACGTAATCATTCTGGGAGATCTCAGGACACAGGGCAAAACCGTCGGCGACCGCCCCGGCGCGGCGTTCTTCGACCTCGGCGACGGGGTCGCCTGCCTGGAGATCGAACGCCCCTTCGACCCGTTCGACCCGGACGGCATCGCCCTCCTTCCCTGGGCGCTCGAAATCGCCGGGCGGGACTTTGAAGGGCTCGTCATCGCCGGACCGCCGGGAGACCTCTGGCCCGGCGACGCGCGTCACACCCTGGACAGCTTGATCGCGAAGGGGAATTGGGAGGAAGTCGACCGGCGGGTCAGAACCATCCAGGGAGCGATGAACAGCCTGCGCCGCGCCCCCCTCCCCGTGGTCATCGCAGTCTCGGGCAGGACCGTGGGACTCGGCTGCGCCCTGGCCCTGATGGCCGGGCGGGCGCAGGCCCTGGCGGAATCCGCGTTGGGGTTTGACGACGCGACGCGAGGGGGACTCCCCGTCGGCGGGGGACTCATCGAGCTGTTGCGCAGAGGGGTCGCAGACCTGCCGCCGGAGGCCGACCCCTATCCGCTCATCAAGCAGACCTTCGAGCTGATCCGGACAGGCCGGCTCTCGAACAACGCGGTCGAGGCGCGTCAGATGAGACTCTTACGACCCATAGACGGCCTGACCATGAACCCCGACCGGCTCATCGCCGATGCCAAGGAACAAGCCCTGGCGGCCTCCCGTGCAGCGCAACCCATAGATCGGACGAACGACCGCATCCCGGTCTCGGGCGCCCCGGGCCTGGCCCGCCTGAAACTCGACCTCTACCTGATGAGACAGGCGGAGGCCCTCGACGAATCGGGCGCATCCGTCGGCGTCGAGCTGGCCACTGTCCTCTGTGGCGGAGCCCTCTCCGGGCCGCAGCCGGTCCCCTGGAACTACCTGCTCGACCTGGAGCGCGAGGCGTTTCTGAGTCTATGTAAGATGAAAAAATAGACCCCTCTCCCACGGGAGAAGGGGAGAAGAACCCCACCCCCGCCCCCTCCCCTACAAGAGGGGAGGGAAGAAGAAGCAAAGACAAAAAGCAGGCGCGACGTCCCGACTTTCAAGCAGGGAGTCCGTCCAGGCAAGGTGGGGTACGAGCGACGCGAAGCGGCGCGGGTGGGTGGCGGAAGGGGCTCGGATTGCCACGGGACCTGGATTACACTACTGGACGAAGTACGGCGCGCCAAAGCCCCCCGCGGCGTCTGAGCGGGCGTGCTTCTTTTGTCCCACTTTTCTTGCACGAGCAAGAAAAGTGGGAAAGGAATCGCAGTGCATCAGGCCAACAACCCATGAGGTAGCCATGCGTGAAGCCGTCATCGTCTCCGCCGTCCGCACCGCCGTCGGCAAGGCCGGCCGAGGCACATTACGCCAGACGCGGCCCGACGACCTGGCCGCCGCCGCCCTCCGCGAGGCCATCCGCCGCGTCCCCGGCCTGAGGGCCGACGAGGTGGAGGACGTCGTCCTCGGTTGCGCCATGCCCGAGGCCGAGCAGGGGATGAACGTCGCCCGGATCGCCTGCCAGCGCGCCGGGCTCCCCCATACCGTCCCGGCCGTCACCGTGAACCGGCTCTGCGCCTCCGGCCTGGAGGCCATCGCCATCGCCGCGCAGCGCATCCTCTGCGGCTCGATCTCCGTCGCCATCGCCGGAGGGACGGAGAGCATGAGCCTGGTCCCTCTCGGCGGCCTGAAGTTCGCCCCCAACCCCGACCTCGTCGAGGCCCTCCCCGAGGCCTACCTGAACATGGGCCTCACCGGAGAGAACCTGGCCCGCCGCCACCACATCTCCCGCGAGGCGCAGGACGCCTTCGCCCTCGCCAGCCACCGGAAGGCCCTCGCGGCCATCGACGCGGGCAGGTTCAGCGAGGAGACCCTGCCCCTGACCGTCAGGACCACGGAGGTGGACGACGAAGGCCGCGCCCGGACGCGCGAGGCCCTCTTCCAGACCGATGAGGGTCCGCGCCGGGACACCTCCCTGGAACGCCTGGCCCTGCTGAAACCCGTCTTCCACACCTCCGGAACGATCACCGCCGGCAACGCCTCCCAGACGAGCGACGGGGCCTCGGCCCTCGTCCTCATGACCTCGGAGCGGGCGCGGGAGATGGGCCTGACCCCCATGGCCCGGTTCGTGACCTACGCCGTGGCCGGCGTGCCCCCGGAGATCATGGGCATCGGCCCCGTGGCCGCCATCCCGAAGGCCCTCGGAGCCGCCGGACTGCGCCTCGGCGATATCGGCCTGATCGAGCTCAATGAGGCCTTCGCCGTCCAGTCCCTGTCCGTCATGCAGGAACTCGGCCTGCCGCCGGAGCTCGTCAACGTCAACGGCGGGGCCGTGGCCCTCGGCCACCCCCTCGGCTGCACCGGCGCGAAACTGACGACCACCCTCCTCCACGAGATGCGCCGCCGGAAAACGCGCTACGGCCTCGTCACCATGTGCGTGGGCGGCGGCATGGGCGGCGCGGGCATCTTCGAGTGGATGGCGTAGGCCCCTACTTCCCGTCGGGCTCGAAGATCTCCTCGATCGACTTGCCGAAGAGCCGCGCGATCTTGAAAGCGAGGGGCAGGCTCGGGTCGTACTTGCCCCGCTCGATCGCGTGTACGGTCTGCCGGGACACGTCGAGCCGGCCCGCCAGTTCCTCCTGCGACCAGTCCTGTTCGGCGCGCAACACCCGCAATCGGTTGTTCATCGATACCGCCTGCTGGCCACGGCCAGGCCGATGAAGTAGAAAATGGGCAGGTAGGGCCACACGTGGGCGTAGCTCCAGTCCTCAAACGGCAGGTGAATCGCCCGCTGGAGCAGGCCCAGCGTCATGAGCAGGAGGAGGGCCAGGGGAAAAGCGACCGCCAGGGCCTCCAGTTGAATCCGGCGCTGGAGTTCATCCATGCTTCCGATGCGCCGGATGAAAGTCACCAGAAAGACCGCGAAAAAGGGGACCGGGAGCAGGGCCACGCCCACCCGCTGCCACGCCTCCGCGGGGCCGTGCTCCAGCAGGCCCCGCGCGCCGAAATAGGCCAGGAACCAGACTGCGAACACGATCCACGGCAACCGCGTGGAAATGCTGCTGACAGATGTCTTCATACGGTTCGACCTCCGGATAGGGGTTATGAGTCGATTTGTGACATGAATACAAATAAGACTTGTCATTTAGTAAAGTTAATTTTACATATAGTAAAGAACCCCGCAGCAGAGCTGCGGGGCATTAAAACCCAAAACCCCTAAAACGGCAGCTCTAACTGCATATTACTGCTCTGGTGCTGATGATAGGTAATGTACTTGCGGATCAAATCGGTAGTCACTTCATCCCCTACCCACCG
>SICM01000112.1 GCA_009694805.1 Candidatus Latescibacterota bacterium | reverse complement strand
ACTGCGAAGGCGGGGTGAAGCAGCGACTGACGGCTGCAACTGCGCTTCGGGCTACGCCCTCCGCTGAAGTTGCAGCCGTGATCAAGGGGAAGCGGTGATCCACCTTAAACATGCCTGTTTTTTGTCTTGACAACCAAGACCACTTTAGATATAGGCCTTCTCCGAAGGAGATGAGATGAGGACGGCGACGTTGCAGGCATGGGGACCCCTCCACGGATGGCGGTAGAATCGAGACAGTGGATGGACCGTATAATAATACATCGTGGATGGTTCGTCAACAGAATTGATGAAGAAAAAATTAGCCATGAGCCGAAGCAGAACTTATATTAATCGTTGTGTGAAACGACGCATCATCACCTCCTATTAGGAGTAAAACGCATGTACCGAAAACAGCGCATTCAGTTCTCTGTGCTCGGCGTCATTTTGGCCCTGCTTCTCACCTCATCCACCGGCTGGGCCGGGTATAAGCGCATCAACCCGCCGAATCCGACGGACCCGATGACCGCCCAGATCTATCAACTGGATAACGGCCTCACGGTCTACCTCACTGAAAACCATGAGACGCCCCAGTTCTATGCGGAGATCGCCGTCCGTGCGGGCAGCAAGCACGACCCCGCAGAGTCCACCGGTCTGGCTCACTATCTGGAGCACATGCTCTTCAAGGGCACGCAGAAGATCGGGACGCTGGATTACGAGAAGGAGAAGCCCCACCTCGACCGGATCTCCGAGCTTTACGAGCAGCGTTTCAGGGAGACCGATCCGGCCAAACGGAAGGCGATCTACGCCGAGATCAACAAGGAGTCCCAGCTTGCTGCCCAGTATGCCATTCCGAATGAGATCGACAAACTCTACAAGGCGATGGGGGGTACAAACCTCAATGCCCATACCTGGAACGAGGAGACGGTTTATCAGGTGAACCTGCCGTCCAACCGCCTGCGTCAGTGGGCAACCATCGAGTCCGAACGTTTCCGAAGCCCGGTCTTTCGCCTGTTTCAACCCGAACTTGAGATCGTTTACGAAGAGAAGAACCGGACGCTGGACAACAAAGATCGTATCATCAGCTACGCCGTGGGCAAGGCCCTGTATAAAAACCATCCCTACGGACAACAGACGACCATCGGGGAAGTGGAGCATCTGAAGAACCCCTCCCTGAAGAACATGTATACGTTTTTTGAGACCTATTACGTTCCCAACAACATGGCCATCCTGATCTCCGGGGACATCGATGTTCAGGAGGCCATCCGGGTGATTGACGCGTCTTTCTCCTCGTGGAGGCCGAAGGCGCTGCCCAGGCTGAGGGAGTGGAAGGAGAAGCCGCTCCAGGAGGCGGAACGGGTCACGGTCAAATACAAAGGCGAAGAATATGTCCTGCTCGCCTTCCGCACAGCGGACCAGAACCACCCTGACGCCGAGGCCCTCAGGCTGCTCGATATGACGCTCGACAACTCGGTTGCGGGGCTCATCAACCTGAACCTCAACCAGCAGCAGAAGGTCCGTCAGGCCGGCTCAAATCCCCAGATGATGAATGACCATGGCGCTCAGTATCTCTGGGGCATTCCCAAGAAGGGTCAGACCCTCCATGAGGTCGAACAGTTCCTCCTGGAGCAGCTCGACCGGGTCAAGAAGGGAGAGGTCGGGGATTGGGTCCTCCCTGCGATCCTCACAGACTTCAAGAAGATGCAGAAGACCCGGCTGGAGTCGAACGTCGGGCGCGTGGGCATGATGCGCGAGGCCTTCCTGTCTTTACAGGACTGGGACCGTGCCGTCGACGAAATCCCGCGCATGGAGAAGATGACCCAGCAGGACATCGTCCGGGTGGCGAGGCGGTATTTCGGGAAGGACTACGTGGCGGGATATCGCACCGATGCGCAGCATGAGGTGCCCTCTATTGAGAAGCCTCAGATCGACAAGATTGCCATCGATCCGACACGTCAGTCCAACTTTGTCAAAGAGATTCTGGCGATGTCTGTCAAAGAGATAGAGCCTGTTTTTGTAGATGCAAACAGAGATTATAAGATCGTGGACTATCACGATGGCGTCAGGCTATATTATTCCAGGAACCCGCTCAACGATCTTTTCTCTCTGACCCTCTCCGTGGATTTCGGCACTTCTCAGGACCCTAAAATCTCCGTAGCAGCCCAACTCCTCGATAAGTCCGGGGCGGGAAAATACAGTGCCGAGGCGTTAAAGAAAGAATGGTACAAGCTCGGCACCGACTTCCGAATCAGCGCCGGCGAGAATGAGACCACCGTCAGCATATCGGGCCTCGACGAGGGCTTTGCGCCTTCTCTGTCTCTGCTGATGGACCTTCTGAAAAAGCCGGTAGCGGACACGACAACCCTCAACGAACTGATCAAAATTATTCTGGTCAGCCGGGAAGATGCCAAGAAAGACTTCCGCACGATCAGTGATGCGCTTTCGCGCTATCATCGCTATGGCAAAGAGTCCTATTATCTGCGCATGCTTCCGAATGAGGCCATTCAAAAACTGACGGTGGATGAACTTCACGGGGTGACCAAAAATCTCTTGGGGTATAAGCATACCCTCAGTTATGCCGGTTCGCTCCCCGTTGAAAAGGTGCTGGAGGCCCTGAAGGCGCGTCATGCCATCTCAGGGACGCTTCAGGAACCACCGCCCTACGGATACCTGAAGACTCAGTCTCCAGAAGCGACGGAGATTCTCTTCTTCAACAAGGAGATGGCGCAGGCACAGGTCAAAATCGAATTCGGTGACGAAGACTATAATGAAGCCAACAGACCCCCCATCGAACTCTATAACTCCTATTTCGGCGGAGGGATGGCCGGGCTCGTTTTCCAGGAACTGCGTGAGGCGCGCGCCCTGGCCTATGCCGTCAGGGCCAACTATGCCACCGGAGGGCGCAAGGGCGACCAGAACCTCATGTTCGGGGAGATCGGCTGTCAGACAGATAAGACGCCAGAGGCTGTGGAGGCTTTCATCGACCTTCTGGACAATCTTCCCGTATCCCCCGAACGCTTTGAGGTGACTCGCCTGGATCTCCTCAACCGTTATCGCACGTCCAAGCTGGGATTCCGAGACGTCATCGGCGCTGTGCGCTCGTGGGAGCGCCTCGGTGTACCCGTTGATCCGAGGCGAGGGCGATTTGCACAGATCCAGGCGGCTGACATCGACGCCATGCTCAAGTTCCACAAAGAACACCTGAAGTCGCGTACCAAGCTGATCTCCATTGTGGGAGACAAGAATAAGATTGAAATAGAGCGGCTGAGGAAAAACGGCAGGCTGATCGAGGTGGGCTTAAAGGATATTTTCGTCTTCTGAGACAGAGCTAAGGAGAGGCTCATGGCAGACGGTCCCAATTTCGTGGTGATCCTGTCGGACCAGCACAGCCCCCACATCCTCGGCTGCGCGGGGGACCGGATCGTGCGCACGCCGAGCCTGGATGGGCTGGCCGCGCGGGGGGTGCGGTTCGAGGGGGCGTACTGCGGCTCGCCGCTGTGCGTGCCGTCCCGGATGACGTTCCTGACGGGCCGGCCCTGCTCGGACATCGGGGTCTGGACGAACGGGTGCATGCTGGCGTCGGACATCCCGACGTTCGCGCACGGCCTGGGGGTTGCGGGCTACGAGACGGTGCTGGGCGGGCGGATGCACTTCGTGGGGCCGGACCAGCGGCACGGGTTCGAGCGCCGGATCATCGGGGATGTGCTCAGCCCTTTTCCGGGAGGCCCGCCCCCGGACCTGGGGCCCATTCCGACGGTGACCACGGGGCAGTCTCGAAAGGCGGTGGAGATCGCGGGGCCGGGGCGGTCGGCGTACCAGGCTTATGACGTGGCGGTGACGGACGCCTGCTGCCGGTACCTGGAGGGGGGCGCAGGGGGCGACAGGCCCTTCTGCCTCGTGGTGGGCTACGTGCTGCCCCACTGCCCCTTCATCTGCCCGAAGCGTCTGTATGACGAGTACTTTGACCGGATCGACATCCCTCAGGTCCCGTCCGGCTACCTGGACCGGCTGCACCCGGCCCTCCGGGTGTGGCGGGAGCGCCGGGGGGTGAACGGGCTGGACGAGGAGACGGTTCGGCGCGCCCGCGCGGCCTACTACGGGCTGGTGACGTTCGTGGACGAACAGATCGGGCGGCTGTTGCAGACACTGGCCGCGACGTCCTTCGAGAAGGACACGGTCGTGGTCTACGTGTCCGATCACGGCGAGATGGCCGGGGAACACGGGATGTGGTGGAAGAGCAGCTTCTACGAGGGGTCGGCGCGGGTGCCCATGGTCTGGTCCTGGCCGGGGCAGTTCGGAGAGGGGCGGGTGATTCCTCGCGTGACGAGCCTGCTGGACGTAGGACCGATGCTGCTGGAGGTCGCCGGGACGGACCCGCTGCCAGGGATCTCGGGCAGGAGTCTGACCGGTTTTCTGCGGGGATCGGGCACGGTCGCGGACTGGCCGGACGAGGCGTTTTCGGAGAACGTCTCCGAAGGTGCAGAACGGCCCGGGCGGATGGTCCGGCAGGGGCCGTGGAAGCTGAATTTCTATCACGGCTACGACGCGCCCCAGCTCTTCCACATCGAGGATGATCCGCAGGAGTTCGAGGACCGGGCGGGTGACCCGGCGTGTCAGGCGGTCCGCGAGCGACTGCTGGCACGGGTGTGCGCAGGATGGGATGGGGACCGGATCGAGGCGGAACTGAAGCGCCGGGCAGAGGGGCGGGCCCTGATTCGCCGGTGGGCGGGCCGGGTCGCGCACGACCTGTCCGATTTCTGGCAGGCCCCGCCGGGGTGCAATCTTTTTCCAGAGAAATGAATCCGCAGATTTCGCAGAGGGGCGCAGAGAAAAAATGCAGAGTGTGCAAGTGCAAAGTGCAAAGTGCAAAATGTAAAATGCAAAATGACGATCTCCAGACTTCTCAGGAAACTTCGCGCCCCTATCCTCTGCTGGAGCAGTTTATCACGCACCTTTCGGTGGAGCGGGGGCTGTCGGGGAACACGGTGGATGCGTACCGGCGGGATCTGATGCGGTATCTCCGGTTCCTGGGCGAGACGGGTGTGGAGGATGCGAGACAGGCGCGCGAGGCGCACGTCTCGGCGCTCGTGCGGGCGCTGGACGGGGTGGGGCTGGAGCCGGCGAGCATCGCCCGGAACCTGTCGGCGGTGAAGACGTTCCATCGCTTTCTGTCCGCGGAGGGGCTGGCGGGGGGCGACCCTGCGGAGCACGTGATCCCCCCCAGGATGCGTCGGGCGCTTCCGGCCGTGCTGAACATCTTTGAGGTGGAGCGGTTGCTGGAGCAGCCGGATCTGACCAGGCCCCTGGGCATCCGGGACCGGGCGATGATGGAGGGGCTCTACGCGCTGGGCGTGCGGGTTTCGGAACTGATCGCCCTGCGCCTTTCGGACCTGTTTCTGGACGCGGAGATCGTGCGGGTGATCGGGAAGGGGGACAAGGAGCGGGTGGTGCCGATCGGGGCAGAGGCGATGGAACACGTGACGTACTACCTCCGAAACGTCCGGCCTCAACTGGTGAAACCGCATTCCGGGGACCTGGTGTTCCTGAACTGGCGCGGAAGAAAGCTCTCCCGGATGGCCGTCTGGAAGATGCTCAAGGGGTACGTGAGGGACGCGGAGATTCAGAAGGATGTGAGCCCGCACACGCTCAGGCACTCCTTCGCGACGCACCTGCTGGAGGGCGGGGCGGACCTGCGGGCCGTGCAGGAGATGCTGGGGCACGCGGATATCTCAACGACGCAGATCTACACCCATCTGGACCGGGAGTATCTGAAGGAGGTACACCGAACGTTTCATCCGAGGGGATAAACCGTGGGCTGGGGATCAGGGACTGGGGTCAGGAAAGCAGAGGAGATATTCCTTTGGTCTTCTCTGACTCCGACTCTGATGCCTTTTTCTATACTCCTGTACTTCCGAATCCGCCCGCCCCCCGGCTGGTCTCGTCCAGCTTTTCGACGACTTCGAGGGTGGCGCGTTCGACCTTTGTGAAGACCATCTGGGCGATCTTCTGGCCCCGTCGGACCTCGACGGTCTCTCCTCCGAGGTTGATCAGGATGACGCCGACTTCCCCCCGGTAGCCCGAATCGACCGTGCCGGGGGTGTTAACGATGCTCAGGCCCTGCTTGAGGGCCAGGCCGCTCTTGGGCCGGACCTGCCCCTCGTAGCTGTCCGGGATGGCCACGGCGATGCCCGTAGGGGCCAGGGCGCGTTCCCCGGGTTTGAGCGTGAGATCCTCGGCGGCGAAGAGGTCCACGCCCGCGTCGCCGGGGTGGGCATAGGCGGGGACAACGGCGTGAGGACGGAGTTTCTGAATGGCAATTTTTATCATGGAGAATTCCCTTTTCTGATCGTGAAGACCCAGCGAACCGCCAGACCGTTGTCTCCCGTTGTGCTGATGGTGACCTCGTCTCCTCCGCTCAGGTGCGCGTCCACATAGGCATCCACGGCGCTGTAGAAGATAAGGCCCAGGGTCGTGAAGATGAACAGGTTTCTTCGGGGTCGGGCAGGATCGAACCCCGGCTGTCGGGCTTCCCGGTCGAGCTGCCGCTGCCGGACGACGATCCCGGTAAGGGAGGCCGCGTAGGCGGCGGCCAGGATGCCGCCCTTGACCGGCTTCTGGTTGCGGAATTGCCCCCATCCCGGAAGGGCCATGGACCGAAACGCCGCTCCGCGCGGGGATATCCGTCGCACGGAAGCAACGACCGTGTCTGGGGCGACGGTCGCGGTGTCCGGGATTTCTAAGGCAAAAGCATTCCCCACAGGGAGCGCGGAGAGCGCGGAGAAAAGCAGAAGGCGGAAGGCGGAAGGCGGAAGGCAGAACATCATTCGAGCACGGAGGCGTGATAGGGCAGAGGGGAGGATGACTCGGGACTCGTGGCTCGCGACTCTTTTATGGGCTGGGGGATCGGACGCGCCGGATGAGAATGGTGTCGGACTGGGGGATATCCGAGGTCGGAAACTGGTTGGCGGGGATGCGCTGGCCGGTCCGGAACTGGTCCCGCTTGAGGTACGCGACCGCGATCACCTCGTAGTCCTCGTCCTGCCCTTTTCGTTCCGTGCCGAAAAAGCAGGTGGTTCGCCAGGTTCCGGTCTTGCTGGGTCGGGCCACGGTGCTCTGCACGGTCCACATGTCGGACAGGAGCGGATGGACCAGGACGAACACCTGGTATTCCCGGTAAGAGATGGTCCCCTGCACCGTGGCCTTCAAGCCGGTTTCAATCGGCTTGCGGAAGACCGCGAAGAGCGAATCGGAGGCAAAAAGATCGTCGACCTGCAGGACCTCCACGCGGATGCTCTCCGCAGGCGTCTCCGTCTGGAGGAACCCGCCGCCCTGAGCGACGAGAGGGGGGGCTACGACGAGCAGCAGGGCAGACAGAGCGAATAAGAAGACGTTTCGGCGCATGTTCTTCCTAAAAAGCTGTAGAGACGCCCCGGCGGGGCGTCTCTACAAGGATGCATTTGGGTCTGATTCAGCCCTGGCGGGCCTTGCGGACCTCCTCCACGAACTTCCGCGCGGTCTCGGTGATCGTGTCGAATTTACCGGCGCTCACGGCCTTCTTGTCCACCATGGCGCCCCCCGCGCCCACGGCGCAGGCGCCTGCCTTGATGAACGCCCCGGTGGTGGTCAGGTCGACGCCGCCCGTGGGCATCAGCCGGACCTGGGGCAGGGGACCCTTCACGTCTTTGAAGTAGGCAGGGCCTCCCACGGACGCCGGAAAGACCTTCACCACGTCGGCCCCGGCCTGCCAGGCCGTCAGGATCTCCGTGGGCGTAAACGCGCCGGGCATCACGATTTTTCCGTAGCGCTTGGCCAGTTCGATGACGCCGAGGTGGAGCGTCGGGCTGACGATGTACTCCGCCCCGGCCAGGATCGCGGCCCGCGCGGTCTCCGGGTCCAGCACGGTTCCGACGCCGATGATCGAGTCCTTCATTTTGGCTGCGGCCTCCTCGATGACCTTGAGCGCCCCCGGGGTGGTCATCGTCACTTCAATGGCAACCACCCCGCCCTCGCGCAACGCGCCCGCCACATCCAGCAGCTCCGCCGAGGAGTCCGCCCGCAGTACTGCCACCACGCCACAGTCGATGATCCGATCCAGCACCCCACTCATGGCACACCTCCCAGAATAGAACCCCTACCGCAAGTCACAAGTCAAAAATGATCTATGACCCATGATTTGCAGACCCGTGACTCACGATTCTTATCGGCTGATCCGGACGCTCCCGCCCTTGATGATCTTCTCGGCCTCGGAGGCCGTGGCCCAGTTCACGTCGCCGGGGAACGTATGGGCCAGGGCGGAGAAGGCCCCGGCAAAGTCCACCGCCTCCTGAGGCCCCTTGCCTTTCAACAGGGAGTAGACCAGCCCGGCGGAGAAGCTGTCGCCCCCTCCCACGCGATCCACGATCTCCAGGTCCTTATAGACCCGGGACAGGTAGAACTCCTTCCCGTCGAACAGCAGGGTCCGCCAGTCGTTCAACAGGCCGCTCGTGGCCACCCGGAGGGTGGTGCCGACCTTCTGGATGTTGGGATACATCGCCACGGCCCTGCGGGCCACATCCTTGTAGCTCTCGGGGTCGAGTTCGTCGTAGCCTTCGCTCGTGCCGGCGGCCTTCAGGCCGAGGACCTTCTCGAAGTCCTCCTCGTTGCCGATGAGGACGGAGACGTAGGGCATGAACTGCTTCGTCGTTTCCTGGGCCTTCTGGGGGGACCAGAGGGCGGAACGGAAGTTGAGGTCGTAGCTCGTCGTGACGCCGACGGCCTTGGCTGCCTTGAGCGCCTCCAGCGTGACACCGGCGGCCGAGTCGGACAGGGCAGGGGTGATGCCGCTGACGTGGAACCATTTCGTCCCGTCCAATATGGCCCCCCAGGGGACCTCCCCCGGCTTCACGTGGGAGATGGCCGAATGCGCCCGGTCGTAGGTCACGGCGCTGGCGCGCGGTCCCACCCCGATCTCCAGGTGATAGAATCCGTTTCGTTCCCGTCCCACACCGTCGAACTTCACCCAGACGATGCGGGATGTGTCGATGCCCAGTTCCCGTCCCTTGTTCCGGATGAGCCGACCGGTCCAGTTGTCGACCAGGCGTGACACCCACGCCGTCTTCAGTCCGAGGTTTGCACAGGCCGCGGCCACGTTGTATTCCCCACCGCCCACGTTCACGTCCAGCGTCGCCGTCTGCTCCAACCGCCTGTAGTTGGGCGACGAGAGCCGGACCATCGCCTCTCCGAACGTCACCACGTCGTACATCACAAACCCCTCCCCAAAGAAGGGGATCGGGGATCGGGGGTCGGAAGAAAACAGAAGCCAATCATCTTGGTTTTTCCTGACCCTGATCCCTGATCCCTGACCCCTGATCCCTGTTTTTTAGTCTTCCCGCTGTCCCCGCAGGATGAGCAGGCGCACGAGCTGGAGGATGGCCATGGCTGCGGCGGCCACGTAGGTCCAGGCGGCCGCGTTGAGCACCTTCCGCGCCGTATCGATCTCGTCGGGCGCAAGGTAACCGTGCTGTGACAGGATCTGAAGGGCTCGGCTGCTGGCGTTGTATTCCACCGGCAGGGTCACAAGCGAAAAGACGACTGCAAAGGTGAACAGGAGAATTCCGATGTCCATCAGGAAAGAGGCCGCCGGGAGAAAAAGACCGACCAGGAAGAGCGGCATGGCCAGTGTTGAGCCAAAGTTGGCGACCGGCACGAGGTTGCCTCGGATCTGTAAGGGCAGGTAGTGCTGGGCGTGCTGGAGGGCATGCCCAGCCTCGTGTGCGGCCACTCCGAGGGCTGAGAGGGATCGGGAGCCGTAGACGTCTTCCGACAACCGCAATGTCCTGTCGCGGGGGTCATAATGGTCCGTCAGGCTCCCCTCGATCGGCTCCACAGCCACATTGAGGTGGTTGCGCTCCATGATGGCGTTGGCCACCTGCGCGCCGGTCATCCCCCGTCGGGAGGGGACCTCACTGTATTTTGCGAACGTATGTTTGACCCTGTACTGCGCCCATAGCGCCAGGGCCAGGGCGGGCAGGATCAGGACCATGGTCGAATCAAAAAACGGAAACACTGAAAGACACCTCCATTAGGTAAGCGATCAGGGTCGAGGATTGAAGGATGGGGAAGCCCCATCCTCGTGCCGCACTCCTTATTTCTACACCCCCAACATCTCTCCAACTCGAACGCGATATCCCCGCACCCATTCCGCTCCGGTCATGCGCTTTTTTCCGGACGGCTGTACCTCTGTCAGACGGAGCCCCCCTTCTGCCGTCGCCACTGTCACGCCTTCGACGGCATCCGCCAGAACGATCTCACTCCCCTGTCCGGAAGGGGCGTGGGCATCGACAACCGCGCGGTGGACCTTGAGGAGGCCTCCCCTGTATAAGGTAAACGCGCCCGGCTCCGGGTTAGTTCCCCGAATCAGGTTCCGGAGGGTCCCGGCCTCCTGCGACCAGTCGATCCGGCCCTCTTCCCGGGCCAGCTTGGGGGCTTTCGTCACGCCCCGGGTGGGCTGCGGGACGGGCTTGAGGGCTCCGGAAGCGAGGCCATCGACCGTCTCCGCGAGCAAATCCGCCCCGATGCGCTTCATACGGTCGGCCAGCTCTCCGGCGGTCTCCTCCGGCCCGATCTCCACCCGCCGCTGCATCAGGATATTCCCGGCGTCCATCCTCGGGGTCAGCAGGAAGGTCGTCAGGCCGGTCTCGGTCTTCCCGGCCATGATCGCCCGCTGGATCGGGGCGGCTCCCCGGTATTGGGGGAGGAGAGACCCATGCAGGTTGACGGACCCCTGTCGGGGAATCTTCAAAACCTCTCCGGACAGGATCGGGAAGGCCACCACGACGAACATGTCTGCGCCGCAGGCCCTCAGGGCATCCAGAAAGCGGGGGTCAGACAGGGCCTCCGGCTGAAGGACCGGTATTCCGAGCGCCTCGGCCGCACGTTTGACCGGAGGGGGTGCGAGCGTCCTTCCCCTGCCCTGCGGGGCATCGGGCCTGGTGGCCACGGCGACGACGGCGTGGTCGCTCTGGGCCAATCGCTGCAACGAGGGGACCGCGAAGTCGGGTGTCCCCATGAAGACCAGGCGCACTTCTACTTGTCTGTTGTGACGGGGGCTTCGTTGTCCGACTTGCTGTCACCGGACTTCACCACCCGCGCCACGGCCCCTTTCGACAGTTCAATCTTGATGTTTTCGGCGACTTTCAGGATGACGATGCCTTCCTTCTCCTTGAATCCGGCCACGGTCCCGTGGATACCGCCTGTTGTGACGATCCGGTCCCCCTTCTGAATGGAGTCCAGCATCGTTTTTTGTTCTCGCTGACGTTTGACCTGGGGTCGAATGATCAGGAAATACATGACCACGATGATCAGGAAGAACGGCAGGAAAGAGGCGAACAGGCCGGCGGGTCCGCCAGAAGGGGCCCCTCCTCCGTTTCCGCCCATGGCGTGGGCGCTGGTGATGAGAAAGTCGAGCAAGAATCCTCCAGGGTTTAGTTAATCGTACTGGTGGAACGATAAGAGCTTAAAAAACCTGTTCGCCATTCGTTGAAGCGCCCGGCGAGGATGGCCGACCGCATCTCCCGCATCAGGTCCATGAAAAAATGGACGCTGTGAATGGTGGCCAGGCGAAGGCCCGTGATCTCTCCAGCGTGGTAGAGGTGCCGGAGGTAGGCTCGGCTGTAATGCTGACAGGTATAGCAGCGGCAGTCGGGGTCGATGGGCGAAAAGTCCCGCGCCCAGACGGCGCTCTTGAAGTTCATCCGGCCGTGCCGGGTGAAGACCGTCCCGTTTCGAGCGTTTCGCGTGGGCACCACGCAGTCGAACATGTCGATGCCGCGGGCCACGCCGTCGATCAGGTCCTCCGGAAGTCCGATGCCCATCAGGTATCGCGGCCTGTCCTCCGGCAGGCGGGAGGTCACGGTCTCCACGGCGGTCCAGGTGTCCGCCTTGCGCTCTCCGAGGCCCGTTCCGCCCACGGCATAGCCGGGCAGGTCGAACCGGACCGTCGCGTCCGCAAAGGCTGCGCGCAGCTCCGGATAGGCGCTCCCCTGCACGATCCCGAACAGGGCCTGCGGGCTTCCGTTCGCGCTCTGGTGTCCGAGGCGGTCATAGCGGTCCACGCACCGCTTCAGCCACCTCAGGGTCCGGTCCCCGGCCTGCTTTGCATAGTCGAACGAACAGGGAGACGCGGTGCATTCATCGAAGGCCATGATGATGTCCGCGCCGAGGGCGTGTTCTATTTCGATGACCTTTTCGGGCGTGAACAGGTGGCTCGACCCGTCGATGTGCGAGCGGAAGACCACCCCCTCCTCGGTGATCTTGCTGAGGGCGGCGAGGCTGTGGACCTGAAATCCGCCGCTGTCGGTCAGGATCGTTCGGTCCCAGCCGGTGAACCGGTGAAGCCCCCCCGCCTCCGCGATGAGGCGTTCGCCGGGCCTGAGGTAGAGGTGGTAGGTGTTGCCGAGGATGATCCGGGCGTCGGCATTCCGGAGGTCCTGCTGGCAGAGGGCCTTGACCGTTCCCTGGGTACCCACGGGCATGAAGACGGGCGTCGGCACCTCCCCCTGCGGGGTGTGGAGCACCCCGGCGCGAGCCCCAGTGATCGGGTCGTGCGCCTGCAAGTGAAATCGAAATTCGCCGCCCGAAGCCGTCTCCTCCGTCAAAAAAGGTTCAAGATTCAGGGTTCCAGCTTTGAACCTTGAACCTTCTCACCGTCCTGCCGTTGAAAAATATAGCGAAAGCCTCTATAGAGTGCAAGGGAATTAGGAAGTGGGTCGGGACGCAGGAAGGGTGTTACCCAGGTCCATTTTTATGTTGCAGAAGGAGGGATGAATCGGTATGATGTAGGCAGGGTCCGAGGGGTTTGTCAGTCCGGATGAAAGAAGGAGTTCATGAGGTGATTCGACTTCGCACCATTGTCCGGCTGGCAGGGATACTGGTTTTGGCGTTTTCCTGGGCGGACACGGAGGGTGCGGTCGGCCCGGTGTCCGTTGTAAATGATCAGGGTGCGTTGAGCCAGACCCCGACGGCTGTTCATATCACCCGCGCTGTTCTGGACGCCGCCGGAGGGGCCATGGTCGGCCCGCGCCCTCTTCGTCTGCGCTCTGCCTCTCTCGGATCAGCCTTTCAGACTGGCCTTGCAATGGGGCGGCTCCGCCTCAGGCCGGGGTTTGTCCAGCAGGTGCGTCGCGCCCCTGCGGCTGTTCAACCGCTCGTCGGAGATTTCACCGGCGACAGCGCGGTGGACTTCGACGATTTTTTTCTGTTCGCCGTGGCCTTCGGGTCGCGAGAGACGCGGTTCGACCTGAGCGGGGATGGGCGCGTGGACTTCGACGATTTTTTTCTGTTCGCCGCCCAGTTCGGGAAGAAGCGATGATCACGCTGGGCGTTCAATCATCCCATCCAGCGGACTGGATGCGGTGGCGTAGAGCTTTTTCGGGATGCGCCCGGCCTGACAGGCCAATCGTCCCGCTTCCACGGCGTAGCGCATGGCCGTCGCCATCTTCACCGGGTCCTTTGCCCCGAAGATGCCGCTGTTCATCAGGACGGCGTCGCATCCCAGTTCCATGACGATCGCCGCATCCGAGGCCGTGCCCACACCGGCATCCACGATCACCGGAATCTTCACGGTCTCCAGGATGATCTGGATGTTATAGGGGTTTCGGATGCCCAGGCCGGACCCGATGGGGGCGCCCAGGGGCATCACGGCCGCGCAGCCGACGTCCTCCAGCTTCTTGGCCACCACCGGGTCGTCGTTCGAGTAGGGGAGGACCGTGAATCCCTTGCCCACCAGTTCTTTGGCGGCCACGACAAGTTCGGCGGTGTCGGGGAACAGGGTCTTCGCGTCTCCGATCACCTCCAGCTTGACAAAGTTCGTGTCCAGCGCCTCCCGCGCCAGTTCGCAGGTCAGCACAGCGTCTTTCGCCGTGTAGCATCCGGCTGTGTTGGGCAGGTAGGTGTAGCGCTTCGGGCTGACGTGGCGCAGGAGAGAATCCTCAGAAGTGTCATTGAGGTCCACCCGCCGAACGGCCACCGTCACGATCTGCGCCCCACTTGCCTCGATGGCCTTTCCGACCAGGGGAAACGGCACGCCTTTCCCGGTCCCCACAATCAGGCGGGAGGAGAAAACCTTCCCGTTCAGGACGAGTTCATCGGCCATGATTTCATCGACTCCTTTCACAAACAAGAGCTGAGCAATGAGTGCTGAGCAATGCGTAAAAGCCCAAACCCTCATTGCTCGTTACTCAGGACTGCTATCCGCCCTGCACAGCACGAATGATCTCTACCCTGTCTCCATCCTGAATACGTGTCGTCTCCAGGGCCTGTCTCCGGACCACCTCAAAATTGACGGCGACGGCCACGCCGACGTTCGGGACGTTCAGGATGCTCAGAAGCTCCGCGACGCTGATTCCTGCGGGAAAGGGGCTCTCTTCGCCGTTGACGGTGATCCTCATTTTGCTTTCACTGTCCATCCGCCTTCACCCGCGCTGACGTTCTTCGCTTTTTCTTCCAGGAGCACGTCGATCACACCTGCAAACAACCGGTAAGGCCCGGAGACGAGACGGTGCCCTCCCTCAAAGACGAGGGTGGGTCGTTCGCGAATGCCCTCCTCGGCTGCTGCGTGACGGTCCTCCTCCACGGCCTCGCGCGTCCAGGAGGCTTTCACATCTCTCATCAGGCGTTCCGGGTCGAGGCCCATCTGGCCAGCCGCCTCTTGCGCCAGCGCCCCCAGCCTGTCCATTCGCGCGACGTTCAGCCGGCGTTTCAGGAATGCCTCCCGCATCATCAACAGGAACCGATCTCCCACGATCCTGTCCTGCCGGGCTGCGGCGTGGTAGGCCTGGCAGGCGGTCCAGCAGGTCTCAGGAGGGTCCTCCAGCCAGAGCCCGGGGTCGATCCAGGCCCCCGTCTGCTGCGCCACCTCCCGCCAGTGTTCGGCCAGGTCCCTGACGCTTCCCCAGAGGCTGTGTCTCGGGTCGGTGTGCTGGCTGATGTCCTCATAAATGGGCAGCATCCGGCAGCGGATGCGGACACGGTCCCTGTAGTTCTGCCTGATTCGCTCCAGGACCGGCTGAAACGCCCACGACCAGGAACACATCGGGTCCGTGTAGTAATCGACCGAGATGCTTGCACTCATCTTCGCATCCCCCCTTCAGGGTCGGAAATTGCTCAGAGAACTCTTTGAATGATACCCGATCCATTCGTGATCGGATAGGAGTGGAGGAGTAGCAGAAAAAGCTTGCGGGGGACATAGTTTACGATCTCCTTAGGGGAGCCATCACGCACCCCTAACACAGGAGGATTGGACTATGCCCCTCGGCCAAGATAATGCAATTGAAGCGTCTCTATGCGAACTTTTTCCAGCGGATTTTCTGCGCCAGCAAGCCGAGGAGACCGGTCTGATCCAAAGGGATCGCAAGGTCGATCCGGTGGCTTTGTTCTGGACATTGGTGCTGGGATTCGGGATCG
>SICM01000111.1 GCA_009694805.1 Candidatus Latescibacterota bacterium | reverse complement strand
AGACGAGGTGGAGAGGACGGAGGATTCTATGGCGGTTTCTCCTTGTTTTATAGGGAGTATTGGACTTCTCCCCTAAGAGATACCGCATCTTCTCCCTCTTATCAACTCCTGATTTCTGTTGAGCAAAAACCTAACCGGACGTTACTGGACTGGATGCCATATTTTTTCATCAAACGCTGAAAAGAGGAGCGGTCCAGGCCCGCGCGTTTGGCCGATCGGGAGACGTTCCCCCGGCATTCCATCAGCAGTTTTGTGAGATATTCTCGTTCGAACGGTTCGATATACACCTTTTTGGCCTGCTTGAAAGGCCGCTGGGTATCGATCGGCAGCACCGCCATCCCTCTCCGGACCAGATGCGCTGGCAGGTCCGATGGTGTAATCATCCCGGAATCGGTCAGGGAAAATGCCCGGTCGATCACGTTCTGCAGCTCTCTCACATTCCCCGGCCAGTCATAGCCCTGGAGGATGTCCATCGCTTCCTTCGATATTCTTTCGACGCTCTTCTGGCGCTCTTTGTTCAGGACCTCCAGAAAGTGTTCCGCCAAAAGGGGAGTATCCTCCACCCGTTCCCGCAACGGGGGCAGGGAGATGGTGATGACGTTCAGCCGGTAATACAGGTCTTTCCTAAAGGTCCCTCTGGTCGCCGACTCTTCGAGATTTTCGTTGGTGGCCGAAATCACCCGGATGTCGATGTCTATAGTCTCCTGTCCCCCCACCCGGCGGACCTGCCGTTCCTGGAGCACCCGGAGCAGTTTGACCTGCAGATTCGGGCTGAGCGTGGAGATCTCGTCCAGAAGGACGGTCCCTCCCTGGGCGCACTCCAGCAGCCCTATCTTTTTGGTATATGCCCCTGTGAATGCCCCCCGCTCGTGACCGAACAGCTCACTCTCCAGAAGATGTTCCGGCAATGCGCCGCAGTTGATCGGGAGGAAGGGCTGGCTGCGGCGCGGACTGTTCCTGTGGAGGCACTTGGCGATCAGTTCCTTGCCCGTTCCGGTCTCCCCCTCAATCACCACGCTGCTGTCGGTGTCGGCCACCTTCTCCACCAGTTCCATCCTCCAATTTCAGGCAGCAGGTTGCGAACGAGGACATAGTCGTCCTCATCATCCTCCACGAGCAGGATGCTTAATCGGCGGCTGTTCACGCTGGCCTCTCACGCTCTGCGAGACAAAAGGAGGTGGCTCCTCTCTCGCGGGTTATGGTTGTCAAGATGGATGCCGAATCGGTGGAACATACCCAAGCTTACGCAATCTCCAAAAGACGCACAAGTGCTTTGTGATACGCCTTGACTTACCGCTCCAAATATCCTAAATATCTATCCCTGCCCGCAGGTTGTGTCCGAGGACGCGATGAATCGCCGGGCAGGGTGAACTCCACCCCTGAGGACGCGATGAATCTCCTCCACATCCTCCGCAGCAGGACCGACTATGTGGCCGAAGTGGACCTGGCGCGCATGACCCGGCTCTCCGCCGGGGAGGTGCGCCGCGCTCTCATCGCGCTTCGCCGTTTGGGATACGAGATCGAAGACCATCCCGACCTCGGATATCGCTTCCTGGCCGCGACAGACGCCCTTCTCCCGGAGGAGATCCTGTTTGGCCTCCAGACGAAGGTCATCGGTCGGCAGCTCCACTGTTGCGATGTCGTCGGCTCCACCAACGATTTGGCGTTCGACCTGGCGACCCGGGGTGCGCCGGAGGGGACGGTCGTCGTGGCCGAGCAGCAGACTGCCGGCAGGGGACGCCAGGGCCGGACCTGGCACTCTCCGCCCGGCGTGGGCATCACCATGACCTGCATCCTCCGGCCTCCTCTTCAGGCCCCGGAGTTCTGGAAAGTCACGGCCTGCGCCAGCGTGGCGGTCTGCCGGGCCATTGCCGCGCAGACCGGGCTGAGGCCCGCCGTGAAAAAGCCGAACGACGTGCTGGTGGAGGGGCGCAAGGTCTGCGGCATCCTGACGGAGGCCCGGCGCGACACGGTCATCCTCGGCATCGGCATCAGCGTGAACCACGGGTGGGAGGATTTCCCGGAAGAGCTGCACGATGTCGCCACATCGCTCCGGATCGCGCTGGGTCAGAAGGTCGACCGGACCGGGTTGCTGCGCAGGGCGCTGGAGGCGCTGGACACGGGCTATGACGAACTCCAAAAGGACGGCGGGGCAGCGGCAGTGGAGCGATGGGAGAGGTTGAGTCAATAGAAGAGCGTATCTCGTATCTCGTTTCACCCACTGCCACCCACGAGATACACTTCACGCTTCACGGTTTTATGTTCTTAGCCATCGACATCGGCAACACCCACATCACGTGCGGCGTCTTCGACGGCGACCGGCTCGCTGTCCACGGGAAGTTCCCGACGGATGCGGCGCAGCCCCCGCCTCACTACGCCGACGCCCTCCGCGCCCTCTTTGCCGCTTCCGCCGTGGCCCCGTCGGACCTGCGTGGCGCGATGGTCGCCTCCGTGGTACGCGGGGCCGGTCAGACCCTGCGCGAGGCCGTCCGGGCCCTGGCCGGGTTCGACCCTGCCGAGGCGCGGGCCGATATGGGCCTCCTCCGAGTCGCGGTCCCTGACCCGGAGCGTGTGGGGATCGACCGGCTCCTGGCCGGGGCGGCGGCCTTCACCGGGGGGGGAGGCCCTGTGGTCGTGGCCGACCTCGGCACGGCCCTGACGGTGGATCTGGTCTCCGGGGAGGGGGTCTTCCTGGGGGGGACCATCGCCCCCGGTCTCCGCCTCTGCCTGGAGGCCCTTCATCTCAGGACCAGTCTGCTCCCCCGCGTGGACCTCTCCCCGCCCGCCTCGGTGCTGGGGACGAACACCGCCGACTGCATCCGGTCGGGCGTGGTCTACGGGTCCGCGGGCATGGTGGAGGGCCTGGTGCGCCGCGTCGCTGCGTGCGCCGAAGGCCCGGCCCGGACGGTCCTGACCGGGGGGGACGCCCCCTTCCTGTCCCCCTACCTCCCCTTCCCGCACGAGATCGACCCCCACCTGGTGCTGCGGGGCATGCTCCTCGCCCATCAAAAAGTCAGCAGGCAGTAGGCATGCCCTCATCTTCCCCCCAAGACGGGCGACCACAAGGGTCGCCCCTACTACAATTTTACGCCCTGTCCCACGGAAACGCCATCGTGGGCGGGTTCGCGTAGCGCTTCATCTTGATCACGATGCGGCCCCCGGCCCCGGGGGCGAGGCGGACGGCGAAGCGGTCGTGGTCCACCGGCAGGGTCTGACCGTCCGCCGTGGCGCTGAGGATCTGGTGCTCGGCGTAGGCCCCGGCCTGGACGATGACCTCGCGCGCCTGCGTGGGGCTGACGTTCACCAGGGTGAGGGTCGTCTCGTCGCCGGTCAGCCGTTCCACCAGCGCGGCCACGTCCTCCGGGATCCCGGCGCGACGCCGGGCGGGGTCGAAGTAGCGGACCCGGCAGTGGAGCGGGAAGCCGAGGCGGCCGGTGGGCAGGCCGCCCAGCATCAGCCGGGTGAGCGTCTCGGTGACGGCCGGGTTCGTGCCGTTCATGTCGTCGGAGAGCCGGGTGTCCGGGGTGGTGTCATCGGCGCGCATGCCCGCCACCCGTCTGCGGAGGATCTCCATGTCTGCCTGCAGGGCCTGGACCGGGTAGTCGGGCTTTTTGCCGTCCAGAAAGTCGAACCAGCCATCCCCCTCCAGACGCTTCCGGTCCGCCGGGTCCATGGACCAGTAGTAGAGCTCCGCGGCCCCTGCGTTGAAGGGCTGGGGGCGGTAGTCATACCAGCCGTCGTCGCCGAACATGCGGGGGTACATCGTCTGGCCGTCGATCTTTTTGGCGTTTGCGTTGACCTGGTCTAGCACCCCGCGCCAGACGTCCATATAGCGCTGGTCTCCGGTCAGGAGCAGGGCGTTGGCGAAGCCGTAGTGCGCCCGGCTGTACACGGCCGGGCGGTGGGCGAGCTCGCCGGTCTGAGGCACGACCACGGTGAAGGCCCAGCCGTAGCAGCCCCCGTACCACTTGCCCCCGCAGGCGCCGCCGATCTTCCCGTCCAGGCCGATGTTGGAGGGGATGATGCCCTGGTTGGCCCGGGTGCGCTCGGCCCAGGCGTCCACGTACCCGAGCAGCCAGTCCCGGTATTTCGCCTCGCCGGTCAACGCATAGGCGTTGAAGGCCAGGGTGGTGGCGCCCAGGTTGATGGGGTGGTCCCCGACCACGTCGGTGTAGTCCTTGAAGTGGTCCAGCATCTCCTGGTAGGAACGCTCGCTGTGGCCCAGGCGGAAGCGGTCCTCGATCTCGATGGGATCGCCCGCCCAGTCCAGGGCCGTGGCCTTGCGCAGGAGGGGGCCCCGGCTGCCGTTGAAGAGGCTGCGGATGATCCTGTGTTTCGGGTCGTAGTTGTCGGCCTGGGGGTCTTCATTCATGTAGAAGCCGGCATAGCGCCGGGAGCGTCCCCGGAAGAGGAGGTCATCGGGCTCGGAGAGACCCTGGAGGAAGAAGACCGAGAAGCCTTCGCCGTGGTGGAACCAGTCGAACAGGACGGAGAATTCTTTATAGTACATGCCGTCCCGGGCGAAGGGCACGTCGACTGTCTTTGCCTCGGTGTACTGGCGCAGGTGACCCTCCCAGCCTTTCCTGTAGAGGGCCAGGATCGTGTCGGGCGCGCCCAGGGCGTGCAGCACGGTCCAGTTGAGGAGGTTCTCGGCGGCATCGTCCGGGCCGTCGTCGCCCCCCCAGCGGGGGACGCAGAGCAGGTAGCCGCGCTCGTCGAAGTAGCGGTCGAAGAACTCCTGGCACGCCAGGGTCTGGGCCCGGATCAGCTCCCGCTCCAGGAGCGCCCAGGCCGGCGGTGGGGTGGGGGTTTCCATCGAGAGGGTGTTCCTGTGCGCCTTCGCGTTTTCCACGATCTACCTCCCTGGTTTTCAGTTCGGATCGGCGCTGCTCAGCAGCATCCTGACGGATCTCGTGAGGCCATCCCGCGCCGCCACGGCCGAGGCGGTCTCGAAAACGGCCTGCTTCGCATCCGCGTCCGTGCATCTGGCCAGCAGGGCTCGCACGACCTCCGTCTGGTCTCTGGCGGTGGCCCACAGCAGGGGCGTCATGCCGTCGCGGGTCCTGGCGTCCACCCGCGCGCCCCGGTCGAGCAACAGGCGCACGACATCGGTATGGCCGTTCACCGTGGCCAGCAGCAGGGCCGTCATGCCGTCGCGGGTTCCGGCGTCCACCTGCGCGCCCCGGTCCAGCAGCGCGCCCAAGATGTCCGGGTGGCCATTCCGGGCTGCCATCATCAGGGCCGTGAACCCGTCCTCATCCGACGCATCGACCTGTGCGCCCCGGTCGAGCAACAGGCGCACGAGGTTCGTGCGACCGTTCCGGGCCGCCATCATCAGGGCTGTCAGGCCGTTCAGCACCGTCGCATCAGGGTTCAGGCCCAGCCTCAGAAGCAGCCGGATGGGGGTTATGAACCCTCTGCCGGCGCACGCCACGAAGAAAAACGCCCGTCGGGACCGGAGGCCCCCTTTTTCGAGATCGCTCACGCGGGTCATTTCCGCAGGAAGACGGCCTCGACCTGGTGGGGGTCGGGGCCCTCCCGCTCCTCGAAGGCGCGGTCCCGGGTGTATTCTGACACGTCGATGAAGGCCGCCCCTTTCTCGCTGGACTCGTAGGCAGCCATCAGGACGGCCATGGAGTCCCAGGCCATGAGCGCGCCGGACTGCGGGTGGCGGTCCGCCTGGAGGGCGCATTCCACGGCGTCATTCATCTCGTTGACATAGCCGTGCAGGTAGGACTGGTTGGGGGCCGGGAAGGAGGTGCCCTGGGCCGTGGGCAGCTTCTCGCGCAGCAGGATGTTCCCGGCGGCCGCCTCGGAGGGGAGGAAGAGCTGGCTGGCGTCGTTGGGGTTCACGCGGAGGGTGTACTGCGCAAAGTCCGTCGTGACCGCCAGTTCGTTCCAGATGCCGCTGATGTTGAGGTCCGAGCCCACCACCTCGGCGAGGGTCTGGTCTTCGAACACGACGGTTATCCGGCCAAAGTCGTCGACGTTCTGCAGCACCCGGAAGTGCTCGCCGGCCTCCTTCGGCTGATGCTTCAACACCTGCATGGCCACGGCCGAGACCCTGAGCGGTCGGATGGGCCTGCCGTCCCGCAGGATGCCCTCGACCTGTTTCAGGTAGAGGACGGAGCCGAGGGGGTGGCAGGCCTTGTTGAACAGGGCCCCGCCCCCGGACTTGGAGGGCGTGTCGTAGGCGGGGGCATGCGACCCCTGGTGGGCGCAGACCCCCCACTGGTAGAGCACCCGGCCCTTTCCGACCTTCATGGCCTCCCGGAGCAGTTCCACCACGCCCTTCATGCCGTCCAGGTAGATGAAGTTCTCCGCATAGAGCAGCTTGGCGCCGCTCTTTCGGACGGCGTCCAGCACGGTGGACAGATAGGCCATGGCCTCCCGTTTCCGGGTCCCGGCATCCGCCTGGCGTCCCTCGGCGTAGCCGGGCCAGATCACCGGCGGCTTCTCCAAGACGATCACCCCGACCCCTGCCCCGGCGGCCTCGGCCACGTACTGGCCGTGCGCGAAGTTGGCGCAGGCGACGTTGTCGATGTCGGGCCGGACGGCGGCCACCATCTCGGTGTGACGCTCATACGCCCGCGTGACGCCCCGCCGCTCCGCGAACTTCCTGGCGTTTTCGAAATGGCCCGAGCAGACGCCCGCCAGCTCGATCTGGACGCCGTTCTTGTGGGGGATCATGCCGTAGACGCGCGCGGTGTAGTCCGCTGCGAAGCCGGTCCCGTTGAGCGTGACCTTGACGGTTTTCATGTCAGCGAAATCCTCGAAAAAGATAATACCCCAGCTTGATGTACTCCGCCATCACGTATTGCATCCCCGAACATATCCCTCCCCTACGCCGCCAGGAAATCCAGGAACAGGGGATAGAACAGGTCGGGCCGCTCAAGTTGAGGGGTGTGGCCCGCGCCGGCCAGGACGTGGAGGACGCTTCCCGGAATGGCCTCCTGAATCTCCTTCCCGTCCTCCGGGGTACGCGAGGTGTCGCGCTCGCCCTGGACGATGAGGGTCGGGACCCGGACCTGGCGCAGGGCTTCCAGGAAATTGAGCGAGGCGGAGGAGAGGCCAGTCTGCGCCAGGGCCTCCCGGCAGGGCTTCATGGCCACGTCCACCAGGTCTTCCCAGTTCTCTGGCCGGATGGCGAAGAAACCCTTCACGGACTCCTCGAAATAGGACCGGTCCCACGCCATGGTCAAAAATTTCTCGGCTCGCTCCTGCGCCCCGGCGGGGTTGCGGGCGTAGGCCCCGGTGCTGACCAGGACGAGTTTGGACAGTCTGTGGGCGTAGCGGGTGGCGAAGCTCTGGCAGACCACGCCACCCATGGAGTTGCCGACCAGCACAAAGCGGTCCAGGCCCATAGCGTCCGCGAAGGCCAGGATCTCGTCCGCGAAGATCGGGATTCCGTAGGGCCCCGGCGGTTTGTCCGAATCCCCGAACCCCTTGAGGTCCAGGGCAAACCCGCGATGGCCGGCGGGGAGCCTGGTCAGGGCCTCCTTCCAGAAGACAGAGGACTGGCAGAAGCCGTGGATGAAGACGACGTTCTGGGGACCGTCGCCTTTCGTGAGGTAGTTCAGGGCGACGCCGTGAATGGACACGCGGGGCATAGGATCTCCTTTTTACTTCAGGAAATGATTCAGCACATTCGCCGTGATGCGCGAGACAGCGCTGTCCACCAGGACGGAACTCGTCCAGGTGATGGACCCCACGGAGAAGACCGCGCCGCCGCCGGCCGGCTCGTGCAGGACCATCTCCGCGCCGCCGTCGTCGGGGTTGAGTCCCTTGGCCAGCAGGCGGGTGTTCTTGGGGGAGCTGGGCGAGATCTTGTCGGTCTCGTGGCCGGAGGCCCCGCCGGGGCAGCGCATGTGCTGGCTCTTCTGGCCGAACAGGTCGCCGTTCTTCAGGCCGGTCCCGGCGAAGACCCAGTGGGCATCGTCGATCACCCGGTAGGGTGCGCCGGTCATGATCCCCGTGTCCGTGTAGACGACGCCGAGGAGGCTGGCCTCGGACTCCCCGCAAAGGTGGAAGCGGCTCTCCTTCCCTCCCCCCGGCTTCTCCCCGCCCGCCCCGTTGTGACAGATGACGGACTGAGGGTCCGGGAAGGTCACCTCGCAGTTGAGGCCGTTGCCGCCCAGGTAGAGCAGCCTGCCGCCCTGCTCGAACACCCAGGTCTTCACCCGGGCATACATCTCCTTCGACCAGTATTCAGGGTGCGTGCTGAGGATCAGAACCTGGTAGGCGCTCAGGTCCAGGTCACCGGCGTGGAGCTGGGTCTCGGCGTAGAGGTCGTAGGTGAACCCCTCCCGCTCCAGCCAGGCCAGCAGACGCCACTCCGCCGGGGCCACGTGGCAGGCGGAGCGGCCCTCCACGGGGTCGGTCGCCTGTTCGGCCTCGCTGATGTGGTTGATCGGCTCCGGGCGCTCGAAGGAGAGCGGGGCGTAGCCCTTCTGCCCCCAGGACCGATAGAGGGGGTCGGTGTAGCGCTTGAGCTCCAGGCGGGCGTTGACCGTGGGCCTGGAAGGGAGCTCGTCGGCGTTGATGTAGTTGCTCCGGCCGCCGAAGTTGTTGTAGACGTTCCAGGTGATGTTGGAGGCCAGCACGGCGATTTTCGCCTGCGGCCTGGCCGGGGCGACGACCCAGGGAAAGGAGAAGAATCTCCCTGAGACGGACCTGGCGTGGAAGTAGTAGAGGCCCGACCGGGCCGGGCCCTCGATCAACTGGCTGTGGTGCACGTGGCCATAGCCCTGCTTGTTCCAGGCCACGCCGGTGCGGGTGTAGTCCCCGTCCGGGGTGAGCTGCACGGTGGCGCGTGGGCCGTGCTCGTCGTACCATCCGATGGGGCGGATGAATTCCTTCCGGAACCCGTAGCGCCAGAGCTCCAGTTTGTAGGCCTCGTGGGAATGGACCCGGAACTCGGACCTTTCACCGGACTTCACCCACTTGGGCCAGGCGTAGCCCAGGAGGCCGTCGGACAGGAGGCGGAAGTGATAGGGCTCCCCTTCTCCGGCCGTCAGGTGGACGATCTTGGACCCGAACCCCTGTTTGGCGAGCGTGACTCTGTAAGGCCCCGATTTCAGGTCCGCGTACACGGCCCCGGAGGCCCTGGACCGGGCCTCGACCGAGCCTGAAGCGTTCTCAAATTCCAGAAGGACGTCGGGCAGCGCCAGATATCGCTCGTCGCTCACGTATCCGATCAACATGCAGGTCTCTCTCCCAGGAGGGATTCTCCCAAATTAAAGCCGCACCTCTCCAGATGCGGCTCAGATCCCGTACGGAAATCCATCGCCTCACATTTCACGAAAGCCCGCCCATGATCACCTCGATCTGATCCTTCGGCTTGTAGTAGTCGGTGGCTGTGTAGCTCTCCCCCAGATCCCCCATCAGCCGGCGGCGGCGGGGGGTCATGCGCGCCAGGACCTCCGCCGCGACCTTCTCGTAGTCGTAGGGGCGGCACCACATCTGCCCGTAGCGGAAGATGACGCTCCGGCGCACGTTCTGGCTCCTGTTGCAGGCCACGGAGTGCCAGAGGGCGTAGGGGAAGATCACGGCGTCTCCGGCCTCGGCGCAGAGCTGGATGGCTCCGGGCGGGTTCTCGCCCTTCGGGAAGCCGGTCTCCGGGAACTCCCGGCGGTGGCTGCCCGGCACCAGGCAGAAGTTGGCGCGGTCGGGCTCCGGGATGTCGGTCAGGAAGAACTGCACCTTGAACTGCAACGGCAGACTGGTGGGGTCCACGCGGATCTGGCGGAGCGAGGGGCCTGCATCGGTATGCCAGGACTGGAGGGCCTCGTCGCTGGGGTGCCGCACGTAGATCTGCGACCCCATGATCTGGAGGTAGGGGCCCATCAGGTCCAGGATCACGCCGAATGTCCCGGGGTGGTCCATCAGCGGGTCGAAGGCCCCGGTCCGCTCCAGCACCTGGATGATGGTGAACGCCCCCCGGCTGAACCGGGCCACGTCGGCCTTCCGGTATTCCTCCACGACCCGGTCCGCCTCGGCGAGACAGGTCCCCGCCTCCTGGCGCGTGAGCGCGCCCTTGATGAGCAGATATCCCTCCTCCTGCCACTGCTGCCGCATCGCCTTGGTCAGAGAACGACTGGACATGGCGGACCTCCTGTATAAGAGTCCAGAGTCAGACCCTGGATCATCCGATGATGAAGGACGACCACAAGGTACTTCTAGCAGCTTTCCCTGTCAAGCCCGTTTTGCGGACGATCAGAATCCTGCTGGCCGGCGCAGATGCCACTCCGTGGCCTGCTCGTAGGCGTGGGCCAGGCGCAGGATCGTCCCCTCGTCGAACGGCTTCCCGATGAGCTGCAGCCCCACGGGCAGGCCCTCCGGGGTGAACCCGCAGGGGACGGAGATGGCGCACAGGCCCAGGAAGTTGATGATCCGTGTGGTCAGCCGGGGCATCCGGCTATCGCCGATTTCGGTCATCTTCGGCGCAGGCGTGGGCATGGTGGGGCAGACGACGGCGTCTAAGTGTCGGAGGGTCTCCCGCGCGGACCGCATCAGGCGCTCGCGTTCCCGGAGCATCAGGGCGTAGTCCACGGCCGGGACGGTCGCGCCCGCCTCGAGGAGCTTGCGCACCAGGGGGTCCAGTTCCCCCCCGCGCGTGGCCAGGGTCTCCCGGAGGCAGGCGTAGCCTTCGATCTTGGAGTGGAACAGGGTTTCGTGCTTCTCAACGAACGCCTGGGCCTCAGGGAAGGCCGTCTCCTCCGCGCGGATGCCCAGGCCGGACAGGACGCCTGCCGCCCGCTCCACGGCGGCGATCACCGCCGGGTCCGCCCCCTCGAAGAAGGGCCTCCGGGCGATGCCGACGCGCAGGCCTTTGACGTCTTGCCTCAGGCCTGCCAGCGCATCGTCGAGGGGATGGCCGAGGGTGGACGGGTCATCCGGGTCCGGCCCGGCGATGGCCGCGTAGACCAGGGCCGCGTCCTCCACGCCCCGGGTCATGGGGCCTACGCTGTCCAGGGTCCAGCTCAGCGTCGTACACCCGGCGACACTGACCCGGCCCGAGGTGGGCTTGAGGCCGACGAGGCCGCAGTAGGACGCCGGGATGCGCACGGACCCGCCCGTGTCGGTCCCGATGGCCGCGGTGGCCAGTCCGGCGGCCACGGCCACGCCTGATCCGCTGCTGGACCCGCCGGGCGCACGGCCAGACCCCCAGGGGTTGTCCGGGGTTCCATAGTGGGGGTTCTGGCCGTAAGGCCCGAACGCGAACTCCACCAGGTTCGTCTTGCCGAGCAGGATGGTCCCCGCCTGCGCCAGCCTCGTGGCCACGGCGCAGGAGCGCTGGGGCACGTGGTCGGCCCGGATCTTGGACCCCGAGGTCGTCCGGATGCCGGCGGTGTCGCACAGGTCCTTCAGGGCGATGGGGATGCCGTGCAGGGGGCCCAGGTCGTTCCCCGAGGCCAGCGCGGCTTCGGCGATCTTCGCGTCCGCGCGAGCCCGGTCGGCGGTCACGGTGATGTAGGACCGGAGCGTCCCGTCGTGGCGGGCGATCCGGCTCAGGAACATCTCCGTCAACTCCACCGGAGACACCTCTCTTCGCCGCAGCAGCGGGACCAGCTCTGCGAGGGTCAGAAAATGGAGGTCGGGGGATGGCATGGAAAACCTCAAGGAATGAGGGGTGAGGAGTGAGGAATGAGGAATGAGGGGTAATATGGGTAAGGACGGTCAAATATACACGATCTCAACAGACATATCAAGGCTCATGCGGTATCCGGTTGACAAGGGGGAAGGGCTATAGTACCTTTGGGCGTTCAAGGTTCAAAGTTTAAAAATCCTTGACCCTTAAACCTTCCAACCTTGAACCTTTCCGGAGTCTATTATGTGGGATACCCTCAACACGGCGATTTTCTCATTAGGGCTGGCGCAGTTCTGCGCCTCCCTCATTCCGACGGACTTCTCCCGCCTGGGCCCGGACCCGGCGCAGACCGGGTTTCCCCTGCGCTACCTCCTGACCGGGGGGCATCTCTTCCTTTTTCCGGCCTTCTCCTGTCTGATCTTCGGGGCCCTCCATCTCGGGCTGCCGCCCGCACTCATCGTGTCTTACGCGGTCAAGGCCGGGGGGATTGGGGGGATCATCTTCAGCGTGCTGTCGATCCTGGTGTTCGTCAGGCAGTGGTACAGGCGGGGCTGGGCGCAGCAACAGGATAAAAAGGTTTCAGATCATTAACCGCAGAGGCCACATTTCACCCTCCACGAGGTTCATTTCACACGAGGAGACTTCCATGAACATTCGCATCGCAGCGTGTCAGATCCTGACCTTTCCATCACCGAAGGAGAGCGCCGACAAGATGCTTCACTGGATGCGGCTCGCGGCGAAGGACGGCGTCCAGGTCGTGGCCTTCCCGGAGGCGGGCATCTGCGGGTATCCCTGCACGCCGGACTACTGGAAGGCGGCGGACCCGAAGGTGTTTCGAGCCGCGGAGCGGCGGATCGAGCGGGCGGCCAAGCAGCTCGGCATCGCCGTGGTGCTCGGCACGGTCCACTGGGAGGAGGGACAACTGTTCAACAGTCTGCTGCTGATCGACCGGGACGGGACCGTGAAGGGGCGCTACTCCAAGACGCACCTGGCGGAGCGGTGGCCGGCGCCGGGGCGGCGGCTGTTCGTGACGACGCTGGCCGGGGTCCTCTCCTGCTTCATCATCTGTCACGACGTGCGCTATCCTGAACTCGTCCGGCTGCCGGCCATCGCCGGGGCGCAGGTCTGCTACTTCTGCAGCAACGAGAGCGGCCTGACGGAGGAGTACAAGCTGTCCGCGTACCGGGCCATGCCCATCGCCAGGGCCACGGAGAACACGGTCTACGTGGTGATGGCGAATGCGCCGGCCAATGCCGACGATCTCCGCTCGCCGTCACAGTCGCACGGAAACAGCAAGGTCATCCACCCGGACGGGACCGTGATCTGCGAGGCGGGGTTCTTCGAGGAGCGGCTGATGGCCGCGACCGTCGACCTGAATGCGGCGACCCGCGCCATGGCCCTGAGGTCTGTGAATGACGAGACGATTCTGAAGGCATGGATGCAGGAGGGGGTCAAGCTGGTGGAGAAGATTTAGGGGAGAGGATATGGTCGCTCCCCCTCCCGCCCCCAGCACTGGGGGAGGGAGGGGGCAGGGGGGTGGAAGGGGGCCGTTTTTTGGCTTGACTCTCACGCCGCCGGGCGTATCTTGCCCTTTCAGCGTTGGTCGAACCTCTCATCAGGAGTCGCATCCGTGTCCAGCCAGGTCTTCGCCGTCCATCCGCGCAATCCCAGGTGCTTCATCTACCAGGGTGAGCCGTTCAAGATCCTCACGTCTGCGGAACATTACGGGGCGGTGCTCAACGCGGATTTCGATTATGAGGTCTATCTGCGCGAGATGGCGCGTACGGGGCAGAACGGGACCCGCGTCTTCACCTTCTACCGGGAGAAGGCCGCCAGCATCCCCGGCCCCGGCCCGATGAACACCCTGGCCCCCACGCCGCAGGCGTCGGTGATGCCGTGGGAGCGGGTCCCGGGACGTGGAGCGGCGGCGGACGGGCTGGACCGGTTCGACCTGGACCGCTGGAACGCGGCCTACTTCGAGCGGCTGAAGGGTTTCGTGCGCAGGTGCGGGGACCGGGGCGTGATCTGCGAGATCGTCCTGTTCTGCAACCCCTACGACCAGGAGAAGTACGACCTGTTCCCGTGCAGCCGGGCCAGCAACGTCAACGGCGTGGGAGAGGACCTCGCCCATCCGCAGGCGTTCATGACGCTGGACGCGCCCAACATCACCGCCTTTCAGGAGGGGTTCATCCGGAAGATCGCGGAGGAGTTGAATCCGTTCGACAACGTGTATTATGAGATCTGCAACGAGCCGAACTTCTCCGGCGACTTCCCGGAGGCCACCGAGCAGAAGGTCGTAGCCTGGCACGCTCGCCTGGCCCGCGTCCTGCGCGAGACCGAAGCGGGGCTCCCCAACCGACACCTGATCGCGGCCAATGCGCATTGCGTGCTGAAGGTGTCGGGCGACCCTTCGCGGCCCATCGTCCGGCACGAGGACCTGGGCTATTTTGAGAACCCGGATATCGACATCGTCAATTATCATTACATCTCCAGAAAGGTGGTGGCGGAGGGCCTGCATTTCTATCAGCCTCCCGGCAAGGGGGCCAGCGCCGGTCTGATCTGGCATTTCCTGCGGCGGCGGGACCGGTTCCAGAAGCCCATCGTGTTCGACGAGACCTTTTCGGGGATCGTGCGGGGCGCGTTGGAACGCCTCGCGGTCAACCGGGCCGAGGCGTGGGAGATGATCCTGTCCGGCGGGGCAGGCTACAGCAACCTGGACTGGTCGTTTACCCAGGCAGACGAGGCGGGGGCCGGGGAAGTCCCGATTGGGGACGGAAGGCGGCTGGACTGGCGGCCGCTGCGCGAATGGCTGGACCTCTTCCGAAACCTCCTCGAACGGTACGACCTGGCGGCGCTGGTCCCCGCTGTGGGCCTGGTCGCCGGAGAGGTCTCCGGTTGCGGCTATGCGGCGGCGACGGATGGGGCTGGAAAGTATATCCTCTATCTGGTGGACGAGCAGGTGTATCACCTGGAGGCGTGCGCGCCTCGTGCGCTGACCGTGTCCCTCGCGTTGCCGGAGGGCCGGTACCGGGCGTGGGCGTTCGACCCCAGGACGGGCGAGGAGAAAGAGATGCCGGAGGTTCGGAGTGACGGAACGGCGCTCCTGGAGGTCTCCGCGTTCAGCGAGGATATGGCGATCCTGCTCGATTTGAAGAGATGAGAGAGCTGCCTGTACGGTTATTCTGGAGTTAGGCGAAACTGGCGCAAGAAAATCCAACAGCCCACCTAATTTGGAGCGAATAAAATCTCTCAACTTCTTTTTTTAGAAGGATGAACTATATGAGTAACCAAGAAAGTCAAACAGATAAAAGCTCCTTTGTTTCTTCTTATCTTGTTGATTTGAGGAATCTAGAGGCGTTTGTTGAACTCGCTTGGGGAGGTCTCGACTACGCTCTGCACGCGACACAGATAGCGAAGATAATTCACGATTCTCCATATCTTACACCTGATGAAGATGAAATTGGATTCGAGAAAAGGAAAAAACATTTAGAACGTCTCGAAGGATTTGCCCATTCAGAAGATGAACACGAATTTCCTTATTTGTACGCATTAGCTTCCATAAGGCTTTGGAGTATATTGTAGGCCATGGTCGATGGTTTCGCGGTTCACATTTTATTCAATAATCATAGTCTTCGCCAAATCGATGCAATCATTAAACTCCAGGGTCCTCTAATTGAGTTCAGTCTTGCATCAGAATTGGAGCAGGTAGAACTTTTGATAGATTTTCTGTAGTACGTTACCGGGTAGACGGGTACCCTGCTACGACTCCCCAATATAGCAGGGATCGCCTATGAGATATAGGGGTGGGTGGGAGTGGGAATGGGCAGAGGATGGATCAAGGAGGCCGAGGATAGCCCTCCAGTGCCCAGGATGGGA
>SICM01000110.1 GCA_009694805.1 Candidatus Latescibacterota bacterium | reverse complement strand
CGGTGGGTAGGGGATGAAGTGACTACCGATTTGATCCGCAAGTACATTACCTATCATCAGCACCAGAGCAGTAATATGCAGTTAGAGCTGCCGTTTTAGGGGTTTTGGGTTTTAATGCCCCGCAGCTCTGCTGCGGGGTTCTTTACTATCCGTACGACGGCATCTCCGTTGACGAAGTACATCGGCAGGTTGACTCCATGTGTTCATGGCTAACGGCACTCGGCCAGGACACCGGCCTGGAGGTGCAGGTTCCGCTCACGGACGAGGACGGCGAAGTATGCCAGTTGCACGACCATCGACCCCAGGGGCCAGAGGCCGTCTGCACCATTCAGAGATGGGTCAAGGGTCAAGACATCGTGGACGATGGTGAGGGACACGATCCCGTCGATCTGCCTGAGGACACGATGCACGCTATGGGAGCGCTTCTTGGGCGCATTCATTGTCACGGAGCCGGGTGGCCCCGCCCAGACGGCTTTCGCAGACCTCAAATCAACTGGATGTCAGATGTAGCAGAACTTGAGAGAGAGGTTCAACGCGGTTGCCTCAATCGAGATGAACTGGAAATCCTACAGCGAACCGTTGAGGTGATCATTCGCCATCGCGAGGCGCGCGGAGAGCCCTGGGGCCTTACACACGGGGATTTCAGGCCTGCGAACTGCGTCGAGGACAATGGCCATTTCAAAGCGATTGACTTCGATCTGTGTGCGTTGACCTATCAGCTCGATGACGTGGGATGGTGCTTCGCCCAGGTGGAGAGCGCGGAAATGCGAAGCGCATTTCTTGAGGGATACCTCAGCGCAACCCCGGCCCAAACGGATTTCGAGCGACTGGTTGAGGGCGCATTGATCGCTGCAAGAATCCGTCTTTGGTCATGGGGTGGTCCGAAGCCTGGCGCATTGCAGACCGAATGCGAGAGGTACCTTTCCGGACAGAGGTTTCTCTCCGGGAATTCCACCTCGTCCGGCTCCGTCTAACAACCGCTTGCGCCCGACACCACTCCGCTGTATTTCGAAACGCCGCTGAACCGGAACGTCAGGCAGATGTGCCGATAGTGGCTATGACTTTCATGAGAAACACCCGTGCCGATTCTGTCCAGGTTCTATGGCGAGGTGTTCAGGATTGAGCCGTTGAAGTAGGAGATACCTAGGCGGAAATTTATGCCATCATCGCCTACGCCTTGCGTCACCAGGAGGACATAGAGGTGTATCTTTCAGAACGGGAGCAAAAGGCGCAGGAGGTCCGTCAACGCATCGAACGCCATCAGGGGGACCTTGCCGACCTGCGAGCCCGCCTGCTTGCTCATCAATGTAACGTCTGAGCCTGAAAATGATGCAAAGGGGTCCAGGGGTTTAGGTCAAAAGGGAGGAACCCATGCCAGACATCGACAAATTCGGGAAATCCTATCCACTCCCGGCGCGGGACTACTGCCTGGAGACCACGCTGGTCCAGGACGGGGTCGCGAAGGCGGTGGTGGTGATCGGGAGCGATCCGGCGCACGCGCAGGCGGCGAAGGAGATCGTCCAGAAGGTTGAGACTTCGACCGGTGCGCGTCTTCCGGTGGTGCGGGACGATGAAAAGTCGGCGGAGGAACTGTTTGCCACACACGTCATCGCCCTGGGCAACATGGCGGACAACCGGTTCATCCGGTGGCTGTATCACCGATGGTGGGCCGTGGAGGACAGGTGGTATCCGGGCGCCGGAGGATATGCCCTGCGCACGCTGCACAACCCGACGGGACGCAAGACAAACGTCGTGACCCTGGGCGCAAGCGACGCGGAGGGGCTGCGAAGGGTCACGGACCGGTTTCTGGCGCTGATCCCGGAGGGGCGCACGCTGACCCTGGGCCGGCTGATGGAGATCGAGGCGGCGGAGGCCCTGCGGTTCCAGCGACCGCCGAAGGGATGGATCGCGGAGCGCCGGGAGGACTTCACGCACCGGGCCACGCGGCTCCACGCCTCGGAGTCCGGGGCCGGCTACGAGCTGATCTCGGAGGCCGGGGCCCACGGGCTCATGTACTACAAGACGGGCTACCCGGAGTACGCGGAGGCGTTCCGGGAGGTCTTTCTGGCGCACAGGTTGATGCCGGAGCCGGGGCAGATGGCCCACTTCCACGTCTGGTGGTGGGCCACGGTCTGGGATCTGATCGAGGAGAGCCCGGTCTTCACCGACGAGGATCGGGTCTGGATGACACAGCACCTCCTCTGGATCATGGGCACGCCGGAGGGGGCCTACTACCCCTTCCTGCGGGACGGGGCGGGCAACCCCATGGTCCGGCAGAACCACCAGACGCTTGTGGGGATGGCGGTCATGTTCGCGGGGCGCTACTTCGGCACGCACTACGGGATCGAGGAGACGCAGGAGTGGCAGGCCCTGGCGCGGGAACTGTTCCGGGGGCAGGCGGTCTCGTTCAAGCCCATCGAGGACGCCAATTCCTACCAGTGGATGACCCTGGATCACATGCTGACCTACACGCTGGCGACCGGGGACACGCTCTATGTGGACAATGGGCAGTGCCGGAAGTCGCTCGACCAGGCGGTCTTCTACTGCAACAACCTGGGGAGCCTGCCCGCGTTCGGGGATACGGGGGAGCCGCTGGGCGGGTATCCCGTCAACTTCCTGATCAAGGCGGGACACGTCCTGCAGGACGGCCGGGCGGAGTTCCTGCTGAGGCTGCGCTGCGCCACGCCCACGGACTACTTCGGGTCGCGCCGGGCGCGCTACGAGGAGCAGAAGGACCCGTACCTGGTGCGGAGCTTCGAGAAGTACTTCTGCGACGGCCTGCAGCCGGTGGTCCCGAAGGAATTTGAGGGGGTACACGCGCTGGAGGTGGCCGGAGGATTCTACGAGTTTGCGAAGAACCCGAAGGCTCGGCCCAGGGAAGTCAAGCCGCTCAACATCCCGCGCGAGCAGGGGTTCGACACGGTCTGCTTCCGGGAGGGGTTCGGCAGGGACGACCAGTACCTGATGCTGCACGGCATCGGCTACGGCAACCACGCCCACGACGACGGCAACTCCATCGTGGAGTTCTCCGCGAACGAGCGCATCTTCCTGGTGGACGCCTCCTACACGGAAGGGCCGACGCTCAAGCACCACAACGCGGTGACGGCCGTGCGGGACGGGGAGCCCTGCCCGCTGCCGGCCCTCTGCTCGCTGGACGCCCTGTCGAATCTGGATCGGATCGGGTTCTCGCAGACGACGATGGACGGGTCCTGGGGCGCGCGCTGGACGCGGAACCTCCTCTGGCGGAAGGGGGGGTGGTTCGTGGTATTTGACCGGGTGACGGCCACGCAGGCCGGGGCCTTCGCGCTCCAGTGCCACTGGCGGACGCTGGGGACGCCGACCCTGACCGGAGACGACCTGGAGGTGGTGCAGCGGGACCCGAAGTCGGGCCGGGAAGACCGGTTCGTCCTGCGGGGCTCAGGAGGGGATCGGACGTCGATGGAGCGGGACTGGGAGAACTTCGGGCACTGGTGGGGGGCCTATCCGTACGCGGACGACTTCGTCAACATCCTCCACCAGTCCGCGACGCGGCAGATGGAGGCGGGAGAATCGCATACCTTCCTCAACCTCTTCTATGCCTCCAACGACCAGAAGCCGCTGGCCTGCGACATGAGGCGGGTCGGGGCTTCCGCCGCCGAGGTGTTGTCGGGTCCCGGAGACGAGGGGTATCTCGTGGGGGTGGGCGATGCGGACAGCGCCTTCGACGCGAAGGGCCTGTCCGTCCGGGCGGCGCTGTTCAGCGTGAGCGCGGAGGGGTTCGCCCTGTGCGAGGGGTCGGAGGTGTCCAATGGGACGCCGGTTTTCATGAGCGACCATCCGGTCTCCATCGCGTATGACATGGAGACCGGGGACGGGGTCGTGGAATCCAAGACCGGGGCGCGCCTCTCGCTCATCCTCGGGCGGGCGGGCCTGGTCGCGGTGGATGGGAAGGTGGTGAACGGCAGGGTCCTGGAGACCTATCCTGACGGGGACCGGCGGGTCTCGTTCGAGGTCCCGGTGGGCCGGCATCAGATCTCGGCGACCCGGGCGCAGTTCCGGCTCAGCGGCATTGCGGGCCTCCCGGCCTGGCGGGAACAGGGGGGGCGCGTCCAGCAGGCGGCCAAGGCCCCACGCCTGAGGCGGGTCTGGTCCTTCGAGGCGGGGTCGGGGATAAGGGCCGTGGACGGGATCGGGGACCGGGTCTTCTGCGGGACAATGGATGGGCGGGTCGTGGCGCTGGAGGCGAAGGGGCGGGCCGGGGCGCCGGTCTGGACGTTCCGGGCGAAGGGGCCGGTCAACAGCGTCCGGGTCGCGGACGTGGACGGGGATGGCCGGGTCGAGGTCCTGGTGGGCTCGGACGACCGGCACCTCTACGCGCTGAACGAAAAGGGGAAGGTGAAGTGGATGCGGCGGTTCGAGAAGTACGAGGGGACGTGGGACCGTTACGCCCGAAACGCGGAGGTGGCCCGGGTGGAGGTCGCGGATCTGGATGGGGATGGCAGGCTGGAAGTCCTGGCCGCGGTCTCGGACCGGCAGCTTCACTGCCTGGACGGGGAAGGGGGGGAGCGGTGGAGCTTCATGATCTACGGCATCTTCGACCCGCTCCGGGTCGCGGACGTGGACCGAGACGGCAGGCCGGAGATCGTGGGGGGGCCGGGGCGCATCACCTGCAACGGGACCTGCTACGTGCTGGACGCAGGTGGAAGGCAGGTCAACACGCACCCCACGGACGGGTGGGCGTCCATGCTGTCCTCGTGCGATGTGGCCCCGTTGGGGGAGGGGGTCCTGATCGCGGCGGGCACGACCCGGGGGACGCTCTATGCCCTCGACCCGTCACAGAAGCCGATGGGGGTCCGGTGGACCCGGAAGTTAGGGGACGACGTCACGGCCCTGGCGCTCACGGACGTGGACGGGGACGGGTTTCCGGAGGTCGTTGCCGGGTCGAGCTGTTTCTATCTCTACCTGCTCAACAGCGACGGGACGGAGCGGTGGCGGCGGAACCTGCGCGCGGGGGTGCGGTCCGTCCTGGCCACGGATCTGGACGGGGACGGCAGGCCGGAGATCGTGGCGGGATGCGACGACGGCCGGATCTCGGTCCTGGGCGCGGACGGGACGGAGCGGGCGTTCCACCCGGGGGCGGGGTTCGGGTGCGTCCGGACGCTGGGGGGGATGGTTCTGGTGGGGGAGGGGGCCGGGGCGCTCCGGGCACTGGCCCTGGGATGAGCGAGGCGCAGACCGACAGCGAAAAGAGACGCCGGCTGCCCTGGGCCATCGCGCACGGGGCGGCGAACAACATCTTCTCCCAGCTCACGTTCTTCGGCCCGGTCTTCCTGCTGTTCCTGAATGAACTGGGCCTGCCCAAGGCCCGGATCGGGTTCCTGCTCTCCCTGCTCCCCTTCTGCTGCATCCTGGCGGTGTTCGTCGCGCCGGCCGTGGCGCGCGCCGGGGTCAAGCGGGTCTACGTCACCTTCTGGGCACTTCGGAAGGGGATCACGGCCTTTCTGCTCCTCACGCCCTGGGTGCTGGACCGGTTCGGAACGGAGGGGGCCTTCCTGTTTGTCTCCCTCGTCGTGGGGGGATTCGCCATCTGCCGGGCCATCGGGGAGACCGCGTACCTGCCCTGGTTCCAGGAGGTCGTCCCGAATGCCATTCGGGGCAAATACACGGCGGTCGACAACCTCGTGGGGATGCTGGGCGGGATCCTGGCGCTGGCCGGGGCCAGCTATGGGGTCGGCCACTACTCCGGCCTGAATCGGTTTGTGTTCCTGATCGGGGTGGGCGTGATCTTCGGGGGGATCTGTGTGGGGTGTCTGCTCCCCCTTCCCGGAGGCGGTCCGGGAAAACGGGCGGAGATAGCGCATCTCCGGGCGTTGCAGTCCGTCTGGAAGGACCGCAATTTTCGCCTCTTTCTCTGCGCCCTGGGGTTGTTCAATCTGACCACGCTGCTGTTCTCCTTCCTGCCGCTGTTCATGAAGGAGCAGGTGGGGATTCGGGACGATCAGATCGTGCTGCTCCAGGTCGGGAGCTACGCCGGGAGCTTTCTGGCGAGCTATCTCTGGGGGGGGATGGCGGACCGGCGCGGCGGCAGGCCGGTGATGGCGGTCTGCGTCTGTCTGACCGCCGCCCTGCCGGTTCTCTGGATGGGCCTTCCCCGCCACAGCGTCTGGAGTTTTACGTGCGCCGTGGGCATCGCCTTCCTCTCCGGGGTGGCCAGTGTCGGGTGGGTCGTGGGCAAGTTTCGCCTGCTCTATGTCCGCGTGGTCCCGCCTGAAAGGAAGACAGAGTACATGGCTGTGTACTACGCCTGGGTCGGGCTGGTGGGCGGGATCGGCCCCTTCGCGGCGGGCTGGACGGTGGACCATTTTCAGGGCTTGAAAGGCGGACTCGGGCCGTTCCACCTGGATGCCTACAGCCCGCTGTTTCTCGCCGGCCTGCTGTTTTTGCTGGGGGCCCTGGGGGTGTTGACGCGGCTGAGGGAGTAACACCACCGTCGCCTAAAGTCGGCGGTCTCCACGAGAGTTTATTCGATGAGATTCAAGGGTAAAATTTCAAAAGGGCCATCGCGGAAATGAAACTGACCAGACCATGACGTTCGCCTGCAGCATCCCCATCCGGGTCACCTCCGAATTGCCGACGGACCTGGGAGGCATTCCGCTGTCCGTGGAGGTGGACTTCGGGCGGGCGATCCGGGACGCGGGGTTGCAGGGGGTCTTCGACCCCAACTCCATCACGGTCGTGAATGTGGTGAGTGGCCGGGTGAATCCGCACGCGCGCACCGAGGATTTCGCCTACGCCGACGCGGGCCGGGTGGAATGGGTCATCCAGAACCCGGCGCATCGGGATTACGAGATCCGGTTTCAGACAGCGGCTCGACGGCCCCCGCTCCTTCCCCAGGACTTCGTTCCGGCGATCGGGAACGGGGACCTGCTCCGGTACAATGCGGGGACGCCGCGCCCGATCCCGCTCTGTTACGCCATGCGGCTGGTGGACCTGACCGGGGATGGAAAGCCTGACCTGGTGGGCTGCTGGAACTACTACCACCGGCCCGGCTCGCCGGTCAGCGGCGTGGTCTGTTATCCGAGGGTGGGAGACGATTTCACTTTCGGAGATCTGATGCGCCTCCGATACGTGGAGCGGACAGGGTCCCGGGAATTCCAGCACTTTCCGGGGATCTACGTGGAGGCCGATTTCGCGGACTTCAACGGAGACGGCCGGGTGGACATCGTGTTCGCGGAGTCCCGGAAGCAGGAGGTGACGTTCTACCTGAATTCGGGGGAATGCGATCCCGGCGGCCAGCCGATCTTCGTGAAGGATGCGACGATCCCCGCGCCGGTGGGGCTGGTGAGCGGCCTGTGCGCGGTGGATCTGGATGGGGACGGGGTGCTCGACCTGGTCGTCAACGGGCATTTCGTGCGGAATGAAAACCCGTGCGGGTGGCCTTTCATGCCCTCCGCGCCGGTGGACCTCGGGATCGGGAAGCGGCTGACATTCATCGACATGGACGGGGACGGGCGGCTGGACGCGCTGGGTCTACCCGCAGAGGGGTGCGGCCAGGCCCTCACGTGGCGGCGGAACCTGGGTGGGCTGGCATTCGGGCCGGAGGAACCCGTGGACGGGGGCCTCCCCGGCGACTGCACGCTGGTCGCGGCGTCTTCGGACGGGGACCGGCGCGGGGTCCTGGTCCAGCACAATGCCTTCCAGAATGTCTCGTTCTACGAGCTGGCCGGATGCGCGGGCGGGCGGCCGCGCCTGGAGCGCCAGGGCCTGGCGCAGTCCCTCTCCGCCGTGGTCTGTCTGAGCGACCAGGCCTGGCCCTGTGCCTGCGACTGGGACGGGGACGGGGTGATGGACCTTCTGGTCGGAGGGGGATACGGCTGGCCGAGGATCGTCCTCAACCGGGGGAGCAACGCCCGGCCTGCCTATGAACCGCCGGAGTTGATCCTCTCGGAGGGCGCGCCCATCCGCATCCTTCGGGACGAGCTGCTGTTCAGCGAGCACTGGCACAACATGGGATACTCCTACCCCGTCTTCGTGGACTGGGACGGGGACGGTCTTGGGGACCTGATGCTGCCCAACGAGACCAATCGGATCGTGTGGTACAGGAACATCGGAACGCCCACCCACCCGCAGTTTGGCCCCCGGCGGTTTCTGGGGGTGGAGGGATACCCCGATTCCCCGGAGCGCCGGGCGGCGTCGGGCCGGCTGGCCACGGCGGATAATCCCTACCCGAAAGACGACGGCGTTCCATTCTTCTGGCGGACGGGGGCGGCGTTCGCGGACTGGAACGGGGACGGGCTGATGGATTTCATCACCCACGACGAAACCCGGAAGGCGACACTGTTCGCCCAGTACCGGGACGGGGGAGGGCGTCTGCGGCTCAGAAAGCAGGGGCACGTCAGGCTGGTGGATGGCCGGGAGATCGACGATGCGATCGTGGGCCGGGCCAAGCACTGGACGGAGTCGTTCCGGGCGGTGGACTGGGACGGAGATGGGTTGATGGATCTGATCTACAGCCTGGCCGCGACCGGCAGGATCTATCTCCTCCGGAACGTCGGCTCAGCCCAGACGCCGGTCTTCGACCTGCCGAGGGAGTTTCGATGTTTCGGGCAGCCGACCGGGTTCACGATTCACGGGCCGAACCCGTGGGCCGGGGATTGGGACGGGGACGGAAAGCCGGACCTGCTCGGGTGCGTGGAGTGGAGCGTCTATCCTTTTTTTTGCCACGCGGCCCTGGAGATGGACCGGCCGCCGGCCTGTCAGGTCAGCGCGATGACATGGCGAATGATTTAGAGTCCGTACGGAAATTCGCTCTGAGGCCCGAAAGCGAGCGAGAAGGCTTTGGGCAAGGCTTGCGAAGGAGGCGCATCTTCAAAGTAGATGCGGCGACTGAGCGTAACGCAACCCACAGCCTTCGCCCTCACCGCCCGCTGCTGCGCCAGCTCGCAGCCCCGGCCCTCCTTGAAGCCCGGATGGGATTTCCGTACGGACTCTTAAGGGAGGATGAAATGACGAGCGATCAGAAGGGGAGCCGGACGCCCTATGTGGAGACCTTCGACGACGGCCCCGGGGGATGGGTGGCCAACCGCCACGAGCCCCTGCCGGTCTGGGACGGGGCCGCCACCTGCTACGGGCCGTGGTACGTGGACGCCAACCACGCCCCGCCCGGCGCGGGTTACCTCCACATGCTGATGTGGATTCACACCAAGGCGGCGTACGTCACGGCGGTCGGAGGCCAGAACCGCTTCGTCCTGGAGAACAAGAGCCGGGACCTCACGAACGCGAAGCTGACGGTCCGCCTCCGGGGGGAACTGTCCCTGGAGGGGGTGAAGGTCCATCCGTTCTCGACCCCGGAATGGGCCCCGAAGGGGGATGAAGCGGACCTCCTGGGGGCGAAGCTGTGCCTCCTGATCCAGACCGAAGGCCCTGGCCACACCCATCCCTACCCGAATATCATTCTGACCGGCCAGCCTCTGCGGGTCACCCGCGACTGGAGCGAACAGACCCTGACGTTGACAACGGACCCGGCGCAGTGGACGCAGTGCGGGGTGCGTCACGACCTGACCCATCGGTACGGCCCCGGAGACATCGCCGCCATGCTGGCGGATGTGAGCATCGACCTCATCTTCGTGCTGTTCCCGCTGAAGGTCGTCCCGGTCGGCCCGGTGGAGGACCTTCACCGCCAGTGGGCGGACAGGGACTACCGCGTGGACCCGCGTTATCTCCCCAGGGGGCTGGTGATGTTCGACACGGTCAGGATCGATTACCCGGATTGAACCCGGTCTTTGCGAAGCCCGACGGGGAGGCCCATCTGCTCCACGCCATCCCGGACAGTGGGGACGACGGGCCAGCCCTGGCCGCCCATTTTTCGATACTGGTCTTCGAGGCCCGACAGCCAGCAGAACATCCTCGCCGCGGCGATGCCCCCCTGGAACTGCTCGAAGGGGGCGTTGGGGGGGGGTAAAATTGACTGTGGAGAAGTCGAAGCCGGGGTCGGTCTTCCAGTCCCGTTGCGGCGGGGCCGTGCGCCAGTAGTTGTATTTGAGCAGATTTCGGAACGGATTCTCCGGGGTCGCACGGGCCGTGGACGCGCTCCGGCGGTGCCAGATGGAATAGACGGTGAGGAAGATGGAGCCGGCCGGGGCGGCGGCCCGTACCGCGCCCGCGATCTGGCCGAAGTTGGCCATCATGTTCGCCTTGAGGCGCATGAAATGAGAGCCGGGGAGCACCTCGGTGGGTCCGAAATCGAGCGGGCAGTCCTGAGGGTAGTAGAAGACCTGAAGGTAGTCCAGTTCGTGGGTGTGGATGGACCCCCCGTCCCGGTGCCACCCCTGGGCCGCGCTGGGCATGGTCCCGCGATGGTTGCAGAGGACCACGGGCAGGGTGAAGTCCCTGCCCAGCAGGGAGCGCACGGCCCCGGCGGCCTGGGGGTTTTTGAGCACGCCCTCCACAAACCATTCCTGACCCATGAGGGGCGAGGGCTCGAGGGAGTCATCCACTTCGTCGAGATACTGGATGACCTTCCGGTTGATCGCATCGGGGACGACGCCTTCCAGGACGAGGTAGCCGTTCCGGCAGAAATCGATGACGTCCCGGTCCGTGAGCGTCGGCTCACAGTCGCAGGTCTGTCCGTAAGGGGGGCGCTGGGCCATAGGGCATACTCCAGGTTTGGGGAGGGGTCACACGTATCTTTCGAGGATGAATTCGAAGCCGAGCCCGTAGGTGTTCTGCTCGTCCATCGCCAGGGTCATCTCCGGGAACTTGATGACGCGCCAGCCGTCCTGCATCGCCTCGTAGGCCGATTTGTAGATGAATGCCCCTTCGGGTGTGAGTCCTTCCCGATCTTTTCCCTCCTCCAGGAGGGAGATGCTGAGCGCCGGGCTGGTGACGGCGTTATTCCTGGCGTAGACGTAGAGCAGGCTCTGCCTGCGGGGCCGGGCCTCGGCCCTTTCGACCGCTGCGAGCAGGTCCAGGAGGTCCGCCTCGCCGAGTGCGCGGCTTCGGAACTTCTCCAGACAGGTTTCGACCTGTTTTTGCAGGACTCCCATGATGCATCCTCCATTCGCCGGTTACAGAATTTATTTGTAGATTCATGCGAGATTGTATAAATATAAGGGTTGGGACAGAGGGCGGAGAAAAAAAGAGAGGGAGGTCGATGGAGAGCGAAACGGCCCCGAACGGATTCAAGCGGCCTTTTCCAGCGCTGACGCCCGCGCAGCGCTACCACCTGGATGTCCTGGGGTACGTGGTCATCCCGAACACCCTGACCCAGGACGAGGTGGGCCGGCTTCTGGAGGCCATGTACAGGCTCAAACGGGACCTCCTGGCGTCGAACGACCCGGCGAAGGCCGTGGTGCGCGGGTGCCGGCTGTCCCGGTACCGGCCGCATCACCTGCACTTCGCCCACGTCCTGGAGACCGACCCGGCCCTGTTCGACTACCTGACCCACCCGAGGCTCGTGGGCATGGCCGAGGAGCTGGTCGGCGGCACGGTCCGGCTGGAGGAGTCGGAGGCGATCCTCAATGCCCGCGATCCCGAGGCGGACCTGAACGCGCCTCTCCGTTACGGGTTTCACACGGGCACCCGCCCGGACATCGGGACCTACACGGAGAACGGCCTCTACCACTGCACCTTCGTCAAGACCCTGACCAACCTGACCGAACTCGGCCCGGAGGACGGCGGCACGGTGGTCATCGCCGGCAGCCACAAGGTCCGCTGCAAGCGCGAGGACATCGTGGCCTGCGCCTATGAGGACCGGTCCCTGATCCACCAGGTCATCGCGCCAGCCGGGTCCACGCTGCTGTTCGGGGAGGCCCTGATCCACGCCACGGGGCAGATTCGCAGCGACCGCGAGCGGGTCATCGTCATCGGCGGCTACACCCCGACGATGTTCCAGGCGTGGAATGGGCAGGAGCCGAGTCCTGAATTCGTGGGGCGCACGCCCGAACCCCTCAAACCCCTGATCTCCGGTAGCGACCGATGGCGCTGGCAGCAGCGGCACCGGTCACTGGACATGCCGGCGGAGACGGGGCCGTGACCCTCATCGGAATCTCACCAGGAGAGACATTGTGCTGACGTTTCTGATTCTCAAGATGATCCACCTTCTGAGCATCGCCACCTGGCTCGGGGCCGGGCTCCTCATCTCCGGGGATGTCCGCCGCACGATCGAGCGGGGGAAGCCCCACACGGACCTGCTCCCGGAGCGCGTGAAGCGGTCGGGAAAGATCGCGCTCATCGCGGGGATTCTCACCCTGGGGACGGGCCTGGGCCTGATCTTCAACATGGGCGGGTTCGCCAACGTCCGTCCGAATATCCACATCGGCTTCGGCCTCGTCCTGGTCATGTTCGTCCTCAGGCTCGGGCTGATCGGGCCGACGTGGCGGAAGATGGAGGGGAGCCTGGGGGGGGACCTCGCGGAGGCCCGGCGGCTGGCGGGGCGGTTCGGGATGCTCCACGGGATCGAGCATCTGCTCTGGCTGGTGGTCCTGGTGTTGATGGCGTTTCGACTCTAAGAGGAGAAAAAAATGGCGACACTGGCGATGGCAGGGGGGGAGAAGACCATCACGCGGCCCCTGGGGAAATCCTGGCCGATCTGGGACGAGCGGGAGGAGCGTGCGTTGATGGAGGTGCTGCACAGCGGGCACTGGTGGCGCGGGGGGCATAGCGACTGGAAGACGTCCAAGGTCGGGCAGTTCGAGGATGCGTTCGCGGCGTATCAGCACGCCAAACACGGGGTGGCGGTCACGAACGGCACGGCGGCCATCGAGTGCGCGCTGAAGGCGCTCGACATCGGGGCCGGGGACGAGGTGCTGGTCCCGGCGCTGACGTTCGTGGCCAGCGCGACCGCGATCTCCCTGGTGAACGCCACGCCGGTGTTCGTGGATGTGGACCCCGGCTCCTACAACATCAGCCCCGAAGCGATGGAGGCCGCGATCACCCCGAGGACAAAGGGGGCCGTGGTCGTCCACAATGGGGGCTACCCGGCGGACATGGACCGGATCATGGAGGTCGCGAGGCGGCGGGGCATCCGCATTCTGGAGGACTGCGCGCACGCGCACGGGTCCGAGTGGAAGGGGAGGCGGATGGGCGCGATCGGGGACATCGGGACCTTCAGTTTCCAGATGGGCAAGACGCTGACGTCCGGCGAGGGGGGGATCGTGGTGACGGACAACGACGATCTGGCGGAGAAGACCTTCTCGTATCACCACATCGGTCGGATCTCAGGCCGGCCCTTCTACGAGTTCCACCGGGTCGCCTCGAACCTGCGGATGACGGAGTGGCAGGGGGCGATCCTGCTCGCGCAGCTCTCCCGGCTGGATGAGCAGACGGAGACGCGGGAGCGGAACACCCGCTATCTGGCCAGGGGGTTGCAGGAGATCCCGGGGGTGGAGCCCCTCGAACGGGACCCGCGCGTGACCCGGTGGGGGTTCTACTACTGGAACTTCAAGTACCGGCAGGATCAGTTCGACGGCATCCACAGAGACACCTTCCTGAAGGCGATGCAGGCCGAGGGGGTGCCCATGGGCGTTGGCGCGCACGGCCAGCCGATCTACCGGAACCCGGTGTTTCGGGACCAGGGATATGAAAACATTCGCTGCCCGGAGGCCGAGCGGATCTACGCGACCGAGGCCCTGAGCATCGGGCACCGGGCCTTTCTGGGCGGGCAGGAGGACATGGACCTGATCCTGGAGGCCGTCCGGAAGGTGCGCGCGAACACCGGGGAACTGAGGAAGCTGGAGGGCGAGAAGAAGTGAGCCTCTGCAACTATAGCGCGGGAATGAAGTTCCCGCGCTACCTCGATGCGCCCGGTAAATCGGGCTTCTTCAGCCCGGCGTAGCCGGGCGCGTCCAAATGTAGCTCGGAGATTTATCTCCGAGCTACGAGGGAGTTTATATGAAACTCGGCATCGACTCCTACTGTTATCATCGCTATTTCGGCGAGATCTATCCCGGCATCCAGAGGCGGCCCGCCGGGCGGCGGATGACGGTGGATGATTTCCTGAGCCGCGCAAAAAGGTACGGGGTGGACGGCGTGTCTCTGGAGTCCTGCTTCTTCCCGTCCTTCGCGCCGGATGCCCTCCGGCGGATCAAGGAGCGGCTGGACGAACACGGGTTCGAGCGGGTCTGGGCCTGGGGGCACCCGGACGGGTTGACCTCCGGGACGGACCGGAAGGCGGAGCAGGATCTGGTCGCGCACATCGGCCACGCCAGGGCCATCGGGGCGGGCACGATGCGGATCGTGGGTGGGAGCCGGCGGACGCGGCCCGATTCGTGGTCGAAGCACTTCCGGCAGCTCCGGGGGGCCCTGAAGCGGGTCGTGCCCAGGGCGGAGGAGGCCGGGGTGACGCTGGCCATCGAGAACCACATCGATCTGATGGGGGACGAGATGGTGGAGCTGATCGAGTCGATCCATTCCCCGAACCTGGGCGTGACCCTCGACACCGGGAACAACCTCCGCCTGTTTGAAGACCCCGTGGAGGTCTGCCGGAAGCTGGCCCCCTACACGCGGGCCACACACGTGAAGGACATCGGGGCCTGGCGGGGGGACCCCAAGACGTTCTCGTTCTGGCCGAGCGTCCCGCTGGGGGACGGGATCGTGGACCTGAAGGCGGTCGTGGGGTTCCTGAAGAAGGCGAAGTACCGGGGCCTGCTCTGCGTGGAGGTCGACTTTCTCCATCCGGACCACGGGGAGGAGGACGAGGCCGTCCAGAAGAGTCTGGCGTATTTGAGGGGGATTGTGGGAAAAAGGTAACGGCGGGGTCGGGGGCCGGGTATCAGGTAAAAACAACGATGATCTTTGCTTTTTCCGACACCTGATACCTGACACCTGATTTTCTTCGAGGCCCTTATGAGAATTGAGGTGCTCGATCTCTCCGAGCTGGAGGAGCTCACCTTTCAAACGGCCATCGAGAGATTCGGCGATCTGGCCCGGGGCAACAAAAAGATTGCGATGGCCATCCGGGACCTCTCCGATTTTTACATCTCCGAGCCGGAGGTTCGGGGAAGATATCCCAATTCGGTGATGCATCAGATCGCCCGGATGACCTTTTTCACCCTGGCGGATCTGCCCAAGGCATTCAACGTCGCGGCTGAGCTGGATGCCCTGCTGGGGATCTGCGAGAAACCCCAGTTGAAGATTCTCGACCTGGGCGCCGGGTATGGGGCCCAGAGTCTGGGATTGCTCCTGTATCTCTCCCACGGGGGATCTGACCGGTCTGTTCGACTGGATGTGGTGGATAAAGATCTGGATGCCCTGGATGCCTTCGATCAGTTGTTCGCCCAATGTAAAAAAAACGGATTTTTTAAGAATACAGAACATCATATCTTACATCTCGACCTGGAGAAACGGTTTGAGTTAAAGGAAACCTATGATTTCATCCTCATGGGAAATATGCTTTGCGAAGTGAAAGCGACCATTCACTAAAAGACCCGCTGGATGCCCCTCAGTTCTACTGAGGGGAGGAAAGCGGGGGTTTTGAGTTGATAATCGTGGTTTGGGTTTGATATATTGACGGTATGGCTATCCAAAGATCATCCCATGCCGTCTATGACCTGAAGTATC
>SICM01000109.1 GCA_009694805.1 Candidatus Latescibacterota bacterium | reverse complement strand
GACGAGGTGGAGAGGACGGAGGATTCTATGGCGGTTTCTCCTTGTTTTATAGGGAGTATTGGACTTCTCCCCTAAGAGATACCGCATCTTCTCCCTCTTATCAACTCCTGATTTCTGTTGAGCAAAAACCTAACCGGACGTTACTGGGCATAACCCTTAAGGCCGCTGTTCTTGGGCACTAAAAGGGTGGTTATTTTTTCTCCGGTGCTTTCAATAATTTCATAAATGTTTTCTCTGCACATTTCATCCTCCTTGTTTTCGATGTTTTTGCCAAAGGCCGAACACCCCAAAAACAAAAAACCCGCTGTCGGAACTCGACAGCGGGCCTTGAAAATCCGAGAGGGAGTCAGGTTCTGTTCAGATCTCCGGAGGGTCCACCGCCGAGGGTGCGACGCAAAGGGTCGCCTGGGTCGTATGGGTATGCATACCCATGGAGCGGGTGGACACGGCGCACTTCTCCCCGGCCAGGATATCGGCGATACCCCGGTTCCCGATCGACTGCGAACAGGATGTCAGGAAGAACGTCACGACTGCCTCCAGAGAAGAGAGATTCGATACGCCAGAAAGATACGAGCCGCCCCCGGCCCTGTCAAGTTTTTTGAGTAGGGGCGACCCGGCGGGTCGCCCCTGTAACGCCAGGAGAGAGGGAGGGTCTCACTCCGTCTCCAGGGCCTTCGGGTCGAAACGCCGGACGTGTGCGCCGCCCATCGACACCGTGCCCTTCCACGCATACGGGTCCACGCCCGCAACCATCAAAATGTCCCGGTAGTCCGCCGTGGCCGGCCGTTCCCCCTCCCCCAGGCGCCACGGCAGCAGGGAATAGGCGTTCATGTAGTGGTTGACCAGGACCCGGCGGAAGCGGTTGGAGCGGTTCTTTCGCGACCGGTGCAGCAGGTAACCATTGAAGAACACGACATCCCCCGTAGAGCACTCCACGGGGATCTCGGCGCTCTCGTCGAACCCGTAGGACTCCGGCGTGAGGTCGAACTCCGTGGGGTTTTCGTGGGGGTGCTGGGAATAGAGGTACCCGTCGCGATGCGATCCGGGGATCACGTAGAGGCAGCCGTTCTCGACCGTGGCATCGTCCAGCGCGACCCAGCCGCCGGTCAGGCTCCGGTCGCGCGTGGGGATGTAGATCTCATCCTGGTGCCAGGCCTGCCCCGGAAACTTCGGAGGCTTGATGAACAGCATGGACTGCATGCACTTGACGTTGGGCGCGATGATCTGCGCCAGGGCATCGGCGATGCCTGGGTGGGCCACCATCTCACGCAGGAACGGGCTGATGCGGTGCGGGTGGTGAAGGCAGAGGTACTGCGCCTGCGCCGCCTCGTCCGACATTTCAGGAGGAACGGGCGGCAGGTGTTCGCAGGGGTACTCGCCCCGGCAGAGCCGGACGGCGTCGGCCCGCATGGCCTCCACCTCGCCGGGACGGACGAGTCCCTGGACGATCAGGAAGCCGTTTTCCCGATACGATTCAATCTGGGCAGGAGACAATTTCATGAGTTCAGCCTCCACGAACTACAAAAGAACAGTGCAAAGTGTAAAATGCAAAGTGTAAACCGTAAAATGAAAACCATCTCCCTTTGCACTTTTCATTTTGCATTTTGCATTTTGCATTTCCCGATCCTCTGAGCTCTCCGCGCGCTCTGCGGTAAAATGTCACCGCGTGAAAATCGTCCCGCGCAGGTAATCCGCCTCGTCGGAGGCCAGGAACGCCAGAATCTTTCCGACCCCCTCCGGGTCGCCCAGGTGCGGGCGCTGCGAGGCCACGGCCGCCTCCGGGGACTTCCCCTCCAGGCGCGCGGCCTCGGCGATCTGCCCCAGTTTCAGCGGCGTGGCCAGGCCGCCGGGGCAGACCACGTTGACGCGGATCTGGTCCGCAGCCAGCCGGTCCATCAGCGTCAACCCGAACCCGTGGACCCCCCCCTTACTCGCCCCATAGGCGAACGATGAACTCCCCCCCCTCACCCCGGCGCCCGAGGCGATGCAGACGATCACCCCGCGCCCCGCCCGCTTCATGGCAGCCACGGCGTGCTTGACGCAGAGGAAGGTCCCCTTCAGGTTGACGTCGATCACGTTCTCCCAGACCGCCTCCTCGAAGTCCTCCACCGGCGTCATCGACCCTCTCAGGATGCCCGCGCAGGTGATCAGGGCATCGAGACGACCGAAGGCCGATTCCGCCCCGGCGATCAGCCTCCGGGCATCCTCCTCCCGCGTCACGTCCGTCTGCACGAACCGCGCCTGGCCGCCTGCCCGGACGATCTGAGACACCACCTCGCCCCCGTCCGCCTCGTTGACGTCCCCCACCACGACCCGCGCCCCCTCCCTGCCGCAGACCAGGGCCGTGGCCCCCCCGATCCCCGTGGCGCCGCCGGTGATGACGACGACTTTATCGCGAAGTCGCATGGCCTTTCTCCTTTTTGGAACTTCCACCCCACCCCTCGTTTCGGCAACCTTCCCTCAGGCCGGGGCCTCGATGATCAGAGAGGCATCCTTCTCAGCGTCCCTTTTGCCACTTTCTTTAGAAGAAAGTGGCGCAAAGAATCGCCCTCACGCGCCGGGCTGGCTGGCCGCGCCGTACTTCGTTCCGTGGCGTAATCTGGATCCCGTGATAGTCCGAACCCCTTCCACCGCCCACCCGCGCCGCTTCGCGTCGCTCGTACCCCATCTTGCATGAACCAACTCCCTGCTTGAAAGACGGGACGGCGCGGCGAAAGTCCACACCCAAGACCAAAGATCTGACGGCGCGGCGTCAGAAACCCCCACCCCTGAAGTCCAACAGAGCTATCAGACATGCCGGGGGCACAAATCCTGACAGGTCGCAGGACGTCAAGGTTGCGCCGCGCCAAGCCCCTCCGGCGCTTGAGGAGTGCCTTTCTTTGGCCCCACCTTTCTTGGGCAAGCAAGAAAAGCTGGAAAGCCGGCATCACGCCGGCTCCTGCTGCGTCATGCAGTGCAGCGTCCCCAGCCCCCAGACGAGATCCACCGCGTGGATGCCCACGACCTGCCGGTCCGGAAACAGCCTGGACAGGATGGAGAGCGCGAGGCGATCCTTCGCGTCGTTGAACGTGGGGACCAGCACGAGGCCGTTGGCCACGTAGAAATTGGCGTAACTGGCCGGGAGCCGCTGCCCGTCGAAGACCACCGGATCGGGCATGGGCAGGATCACCACGCGCAGCCGGCGTCCATCCTGATCCGTCATCGTCCTGAGCAGCTTCAGGTTCTCACGCAGCGGCTCGAAGTTCTCGTCCGCCGGGTCATCCTCCTTCGCGATCACGACCGTCGTCGGGTCCACGAACCGGGCCAGGTCATCCACGTGGCCGTGCGTGTCATCCCCCGCGATCCCCCGCCTCATCCAGAGCACCTTTCGGATGCCGAGGTGGTCCGCCAGGACGCGCTCCAGGTCCTCCCGCGCCAGCCCCGGGTTCCGGGCCTGGACGGGGCTCAACAGACACTCCTCGGTCGTCAGCAGCGTCCCCCGGCCATTCACGTCGATGCTCCCGCCCTCCAGCGCCACGCGTCGCCGACGCCTCCCGACGACCGCTGCCGGCCTCCACTGCCTCAGTTTGAGGGCCTTGCAGATCAGGTCCGGGATGCGATCATCGCGTCGCCAGTCCGGGTACTTGGCCCAGGCGTTGAACTTCCAGTTCGTGACCGCGACGTCCCCGGCCCGCTGGACGAAGATCGGCCCGAAGTCCCGCGTCCAGACCCGGTCCGTCGGGAACCGGTGGAAATCGACCCGGCCCAGATCCACCCCGCCCCGGACGAGCAGGGACGACGCCCGCCGCTCCGTCGCCGCGTCCTGCGCCAGGATGCGCACCCGCTCGACGCCGTGCAGGCGCCGCACGATCTCGACGTAGACCCACGGAATCGGCCCGAACTTTCCCGGCCAGTCGTCCCGGTTGTGCGGCCAGGCGATCCAGGTGGCCGCGTGGGGTTCCCACTCGGCGGGCATCCGGTAGCCCCGGCGGGCAGGCGTGTCAGGTATGGGCACAGCGACTTTAGATTCTGAAAAGAAGCGGGATCAGGGATCAGGGATCAGGGGTCAGGAAAACCGAAGAGTATGGTTTTGTCTTTTCCCTGATCCCCGTCCCCCGACCCCCGATCCCTGTTTTTAATCGATCCACCTTTTCGTGATCCCATCGTAGGCGTCGATGCGGCGGTCCCGCAGGAACGGCCAGTTGCGGCGGATGGTCTCCACCTTCCGGAGGTCGCACTCCGCCACAAGGATCTCCTCCCGGTCGTGCGGCGCGCGCGCCACCACCGTCCCAAACGGGTCACAGACGAACGACCCCCCCCAGAACGCCAGCCCCCCGTCCGCCGGGCCTTCGTGTCCCACCCGGTTCACGGCGGCCACGTAGACCCCATTGGCGATGGCGTGGGAACGCTGGATCGTCTGCCAGGCATCGTGCTGGCCCTCTCCGTACTCCGCCTTCTCCTTCGGGTGCCAGCCGATGGCCGTGGGGTAGAACAGGATGCTGGCCCCCTGCAGCGCGGTCAGCCGCGCCCCTTCCGGGTACCACTGGTCCCAGCAGATCAGGACGCCGATCCGTCCGACCCCCGTGTCGAACGCCCGGAACCCCAGGTCGCCGGGGGTGAAGTAGTATTTTTCATAGTAGAGAGGGTCGTCCGGGATGTGCATCTTCCGGTAGATGCCCAGCAGCGCCCCGTCCCGGTCGATCACCGCCGCCGTGTTGTGGTAGACCCCGGCGGCCCGCCGCTCGAACAGGGACGCCACCACCACAGCGCCCGTCTCCCGCGCCACGCATGACAGCCGCTCCGTCGTCGGGCCGGGGATCGGCTCGGCCAGGTCGAACCGGGCCGCCTCCTCCTGCTGGCAGAAATAGGGCGTCCGGAACAGCTCCTGCAGGCAGACGATCTGCGCCTGGCGTTCTGCCGCCTGCCGGATGCCCGAGAGGGCCTTTTCGAGGTTCTCCTCCGCATCCGGGCCGCACGACATCTGCACCAGGCCGATCTTGAACGTTTGGGGTGTCCGGCTCATGGCAGTTCCTAAAGAAATAGCGTGGAAGGATTTCTCCACGCCTTTCTCTCCATCTCAACGAGATAGCAATGAGCAACGAGCAATGAGGGTTTTGCTTTTACGCATCGCTCAGCACTCATCGCTCATTGCTGTTTTTACTCCTTGACCACCCACACCCTGATCTTCCCCTCCACCTCCGGATGGAGCCGGATGCTGACGGTGTACACGCCGAGCGCCCGGATCGGCTCGTCGAGGAGGATGTTGCGGCGGTCGATCTCGTACCCCTTCTCCTTGAGCAGGTCTGCGATGTTCTGGTTGGTGACCGACCCGAAGATCCTGTCCTCCTCGCCCACCGGAACGAGGGCCGTGCAGGAGACCTTCTCCAGCTCTTTGGCCAGCGCCTCGGCGGCGCGCTTGCCCTTGTTCTGGGCGATCTCTTTGTGCCGCTTCTCCGCTTCGTACACGGCCATGTTCGACCGGGTCACGCGGAGGGCCAGCCCCCTGGGCATCAGGTAGTTCCGGGCATAGCCATCGGCCACGTTGACGATTTCGCCGGCCTTGCCGAGGCGTTCGTGATCCTCTTTGAGTATTATCTTCATGAAAAGACCCTCTCCAATTCGCGCTTATCAGACGTGAAACCCGCCTTTACTTCACCGCCTCCGCAGAGAAAGGCAGAAGGGCGATGTGCCGGGACTGGGAGATGGCGCGGGCAAGAGACCGCTGGTGGCGGGCGCAGGTCCCGGAGATGCGTCGGGGGATGACCTTCCCGCGCTCTGTGATGAAGCGCCGCAGCCTCCGCTCGTCCTTGTAGTCGATCCGCTCGCTCTTGTCCTCGCAGAAACGACAGGTCTTCGTCCTGGGCTTTCGATCCGTCATCATCATGGGCTTCTCCTTATGCCTCCTCGGCGTCTTCGTCTTCGGTGTCCTGAACCAGCGCATCGTCGGACGAACGCCCAACGGACTCGGACGCCGCCGGGACGGGCCTCGGACGATCCCCGGGCGCCTCCTGACGGATCGCCTCTTCACGTGTGACAAACTGCTTTCGGACGAGGATCATGTGACGGATGATCCCCTCATCCAGACGGCACGCCTGCTCCAGATCCCGGAGGATGTCCCCGCCGGAGCGGTACTGGATCAGGGTATAATACCCCTGCTGGCGCTTCCGGATTTCGTAGGCCAGCTTTCGCATCCCCCACCGTTCAACGAGGACGATCTCAGCGCCCCTGGACTCCAGGAGAGCGGAGATCTTCTGGATGCGGCCGTTGATCTGGTCCTCCGGCAATTGAGAGTCTATGATCAACGTGAGTTCGTAGTTGTTCCTCATTCAGACAGCTCCCTTCGGGCATCAGGCCCCGGACCGATTCGACCGGAGCAGGGAAGGTTGAGTAGGAGCGGGTTTCAAACGGGCCCCTACGTGATGGATTCACTTTTGTTAAACTGATTCATGGCCTTTTCAAGGCCTTCTCTCAGGATGACGTACAGGGCGTCGGTCGCCCGTCCCACCATCTCGGCGACCGCCTCCCGCTCGTGGGGTTCAAACTCCCCCAGCACGAAATCGATCAGCGCTTCGCCCTCCGGCGGGGCCCCGATCCCCAGGCGAAGGCGGGAGAAGGCCGGCGTTCCGAGGGCCTCGATGATCGACAGGAGGCCGTTGTGTCCCCCGTCGCTCCCCTGGCGTCGGATGCGGATGCGCCCCAGAGAGAGCTGGGTGTCATCCACCAGGACGAGGAGGTCTTCGGGTGTGGCCTCAAACCGGGACAGGGCCTCTTTCACGGCGACCCCGCTCAAATTCATGAAGGTCGTCGGTTTGATCAGGGCCACCTCCTGTCCCTCGGAGGGGACCACGGCGTAACCGTAAGACGCCTCCGAAGACCAGTCCGGATGGAAGGCGTCGGCGAAGGCATCGACGACCAGAAAACCGAGGTTGTGACGGGTCGCGGCATAGCGTGCCCCGGGATTGCCCAGGCCAACCACGACACGCACGGCCTACTTCTCCCCTTCCTCGTCCTCTTCCTTCTTCCCGCGCTCCACGCTGAGTTCCGGCTCTTTGGCCGTCTCTTCGGTGGTCGGGACCTCTCCCGGAACAGATTCCTTGATCACGGTGGGAGGGACGACCAGGAAGACGAGGCGCTCCGGGTCTGTGATGATGCGGCTGTCGATCTCCAGCAGGTCCCGGACGTGGAGCGATTTGTTGATGCCCAGGCCGGTGACGTCCACTTCAATCTTCTCCGGGATCTCCAGCGGGAGGCACTCCACCTCCACGGTATGCAGCGAGTGTTCCAGAATGCCGCCCTCGCTCCGCACGCCGACGGGCATCCCGGCAGCCACTACGGACACCTCGCGCCGGATCTTCTGGGTGAGCGAGATGTGCTGAAAATCCACGTGGAGAAGGCGTCTGTCGATGGGGTGGTGCTGAATCTCCTTCATCAGCGTGATCCGGCCTCCGTTCCCCTCCCCCTCCAGGGTGAGGTTGACGATGGCATTGCGGCCCGTCGTGTGAAGGAGGGTCTCCATCTCCCGCAGCTTCACCGAAATCGGAATCGGCGCTTCTCCGGTCCCGTAGATGACGGCGGGCAAGAGGCCGGATTGCCTCATGTGCTTGGCAGCCTGTTTGCCCAACCCCGTGCGATGTTCCCCTTTCAGGGCGATCTGATCCATAGAGCCTCCTGTAAGGCGTGCCTTCTGTTCACGCCGGATTCGTATTTTTCGCGAGACGAGGTTTCATTTGCCGGGCGAGGATTCGAACCTCGATAGGCGGCTCCAAAGGCCGCCGTCCTGCCGTTGAACGACCCGGCACCAGAGACGGTTTTAACCATCCACGATCAACGGTCTGCACGGAAAGACCCGGCAGCCGCCCTTCCGCAGCGCGACCGTCGCCCGGTCAGCGGCCGCAGCATCGAAAAAGACGCCGTAGAGGACCGATCCGCTCCCGGTCATGCAGCAGGCGTCCGCGCCCGTCTCCTGCAGGGCGCGCCGGAGTTCACCCAGGGCAGGCCACGCCTCAGCCACCACGGGCTCAAAATCATTCTCGATGCAGGCGAACAGATCGCGGACGCAGATGGGGCCATCCACTATAGAATTTATGAGTTTAACATATTTCGATCGGGATGTCAAGGTCAAATTGATCCTTCCGGAGACCTGGCCATAGGCCCATCCCGTGGAGACCTGAAAGAGGGGATGGATCAGGAGGTAATGGACCTCCGACGGCCAGGACACGTACCGGAGGACCTCCCCTCGCCCGGAGACGACGGCGGTGCCGTTCCGGAGAAAGAACGGGACATCGGAGCCGATGCCCAGGGCCAGTTCCTGAAGGCGACGGTCAGGCATCCCCTGCCCCCACGCTCGATTCAGGATGCGCAGGACCGCGGCGGCGTCTGCGCTCCCCCCCCCCAGGCCGGCCCCCACGGGGATGGCCTTGGTGAGCGAGACCCGGACACCCCGGTCAAGTCCGGTGGCCCCCCGAAGGGCCTCGACGGCCCGGTACACGAGGTTTTCAGGCCCTGCGGGGAGCCCCGGGTCCGAGCATACGACCTCGGTCTGTCCGGCTGAGATCTCCTCGAAGGTCAGGCGGTCGCAGAGGTCGATGGTCTGAAAGACCGACAGGATGTCGTGGTACCCGTCAGGCCGCCTGCCCAGGACCTTCAGTCCCAGGTTCAGCTTGGCATAGGCGCTCGTCTCTGCGAAGATGCTCATGCTGAAAAGCTATGCCTCCGACAGCCCGATGTCAAGCGATCAATTCGGCCCCTGCCCTTATCTGGCTTTCCCGACCCCCGACCCCCGACTCCTGCTTTTGCTTTTCCCTGACCCCTGAACCCCGACCCCCGACCCCTGTTTTAAAAAAACATTGACGGGGCTCGGAAATAGTATCATGTTTGTCCTAAGGTTCTCTGCGGACGAACCTGCAAGGGCCGAAAAAATGGGGTCGGGAGCCTCATCCGAGGAGGTGTCGGCAATGTCGATAGAGTTGCTCAAGAATGTTTCCCTCTTCGAGGATCTGAACGACCAAGAACTCAAGGCGCTGGACGATATGACGGTGACGCGCACGTTCCCGAAGGACAATGTCATCATCCTGGCGGAAGACCGGGGGGATACCCTGTTCGTCATCCAGCGCGGGCGAGTCAAGGTCAGCATCGTCAGCGAGGACGGCAGGGAGGTGATCCTCTCCACCCTCGGCTCGGGAGACTTCTTTGGGGACATGTCCCTCCTGGACGGCAAGCCCCGCTCGGCAAACGTCACGGCCACCGAAGAGGCCGAACTCCTGATGCTCCACAGGGACGACTTCATCCGGCTGATCCAGACCACTCCCCAGATCGCCATCAAACTCCTGGCCGAACTGGCGGGCCGGCTCCGAAAGACCGACCGGAAGATCGAAGGCCTGGCCCTCTCCGACGTCACGGGCCGGATCACGCAGACCCTGCTGAAACTCGCCGAGGACCAGGGCGCCTACACGCAGGAAGGCATCCTGGTCCACAACCGCCCCACGCACCAGGAACTCGCCAACATGTCGGGTACAACGCGGGAGACCGTCTCCCGCGTCCTCAAACGTCTGGAGAACCAGGGGTACATTGCCTATCGGGGCCGGGACCTCATCATCCTGAAGGATGATCTGCCGCAGAAGGACGCATAAATCTGTGAGACGTCAACCGTGAAATGGAAAGTCGTTCTTCACGTCTCACGTCTCACGTCTCTTATGTCCAACAAACTCTCGATCCTGCTCGTCACGGAGGATCACGAACTTGAGGAGGCCCTCCTTCGTGCCCTACCCGACGAAGAGAGGCAGGAACTCGTCTCAGAGGAGCTGCGAAAGGGGCTGCGGCGTCTGAATCAGGGAGGCGTCGATCTGCTGCTGATCGACGGGGCCCTGCCTGAGGAGGGGCTGAAGCACCTGGCTCAAGCAGCCAGGGCGTCTGACCCTAATATACATATCTTCGTCATGGCCGACCGCCTCCCCGCTGGCCTGGAGGTGAACGGCGCCCTCGGACGCCCGCCGGACGCAGAGCGGCTCCGAGACCTGGTGGAGCAGGTTGAGAGTCGCCGGAACTTTCTTCGGGACTGTCGGTTGCTGGGCCACTCGGACCAGATGCAGGAGGTCCGGGAGAAGGCAGCGCAGATCGCGCCCACAGATGTAAGCGTCCTGATCACCGGCGAGACCGGCACGGGCAAGAGCGCTGTGGCCGGAGTCATCCATCGCCACAGCAGGCGGGCCGACAGACCCTTTCAGGTCGTCAACTGTGGGGCGATCCCCGAGACGCTCCTGGAGAGCGAGCTGTTCGGGCACGAGCGGGGGGCGTTCACCGACGCCAAGTCGCAGCGGAAAGGCATCTTCGAGGCGGCGGACGGGGGCACGGTCTTCCTGGAAGAGGTCGGGGAGATGACCCTTCCGGCCCAGGTCAAACTGCTTCACGTCCTGGAGGAGAAAGAGGTCACCCGGCTGGGCAGCGTCCACCCCATCCCCGTGGACGTCCGGGTCATCGCGGCGACCAACAGGGACCTCGGTCTGGCCGTTCAGCAGGGCGAATTCAGGCGCGATCTCTACTACCGTCTGAACGTCGTGGAGATCCGGATGCCCGCGCTCCGGGAGCGGCCCGAGGACATCTCGGAACTGGTCGAGGCGTTCATCGAGGACTACGCCCGGACGTACGGCCTCTCCCCTCCGGCCTTCGACCAGGAGGCCCTGGGGGCCCTCTGCGAGTATTCGTGGCCGGGCAATGTCCGGGAACTCAGGAACCTGGTCGAGCGCCTGATCGTACTCTCAAAGGGCACGACATTGACCCGCGCGGATGTCGTGCGTCACCTCGACGCGGTGGACCACGCCTTCGTCACGCCCCGGAACCTGCCCGTCCCGCTCCACAAGACCCCCGACGAGGCCCATCGGGACCTGATCTACTGGGCCCTGCTGGACCTGAAGAAGGACGTCGCCGAACTGAAGGCCGCCCTGCTGAGCAACGCCCATCCGGCCTCCGTGACCATGGCCTATCCGAGGTCCGCAGTGCCGCTGATGGGCGAGGAGGTCCGGGTGGAGGAGGCGTCCGTGGCGGAACCTGTGGAAGGCGAGGAGGACGCCGGACTGAAATCACTGGCCGAAACCGAACAGGACTACATTCGCCACGTGTTGCAGAGTGTGGGCGGAAACCGGCGTAAGGCGGCTCAGGTCCTGAAAATCGGGGAGCGCACGCTCTACCGAAAGATCGACGAGTTCACGGGCCGGAATCGAACGGCGCCGGATCGCAGGCACAAATCGACCGACGATGAAAATTCGTAGGGGCGATCCTTTCGATGATGAAAATCCGTAGGGGCGATCCTTGTGATCGCCCCTCTTTTGAAGGTGAGATCATGCCCGATTTCGACGGCCACGACGCCATTCTGATGATCGCCGCCTCCGAGACCAGTCCGGACCTCTACTATGCCTCCGGGTTTCTGGCCCCGGACGATTTCATCTATTTTGAGACCCCCCGCCAGAAGGTCCTGCTGATGAGTGACCTGGAGATCGACCGGGCGCGAGCCGAGTCCCGCGCCGATCGGGTCCTGTCCATCTCAAAATACGAGGAAGTCGCCGGGAAAACTGGCGCAGAGAACCCCACGGCGCTCCACGCCCTGGACGTGGCCCTGCGCGAACACGGCATCCGGAGCCTGCTGGTCCCCCGCAAGTTCCCGATAGAGGCCGCCGACTTCCTGCGCGGGAAGGGGTTTCATCTCGATTTCAGGAAGGGGTCGATCCTTCCGGAGCGAGAGACGAAGTCCGGCCCGGAGATCGAACACATCCTGGAAGTCCAGAGGCACACGGAGGCAGCCATGGAAAGGGCTATCCAGGCGATCCGGGAGTCGGAGGTCCGGGACGAGACCCTCTACCGGGATGGGCAGCCGTTGACCGCGGAGGCGATCAAGCGCATCGTGGCCTTCGACCTGATGGAGCGGGAGTGCATCGCCCAGCACACCATCGTCGCCTGCGGCGACCTCGGCTGCGACCCGCACAACCGGGGGACCGGACCGCTGAAGGCGGACCGGACCATCATTCTGGACATCTTCCCCCGGTCCTCCGAGTCCGGCTATTACGGCGACCTGACCCGGACGGTGGTCCGGGGCCGGGCGTCGGACGCCGTCCGGAAGATCTACGACGCGGTCGCCCGCGCCCAGGAGGTGGTGTTCGGAAGGCTGAAGGTCGGCGCGGACGGGGTGGAGATCCATCAGGCCGTCATGGATCACTTTAATCATCTCGGTTACAGGACGGGCGAGGTCGACGGCCGGATGCAGGGGTTCTTCCACGGCACCGGGCACGGCGTCGGCCTGGAGATCCACGAGCCTCCGCGCATCAGCAGGCGGGGAGACGTCCTGCGCGATGGGCATGTCGTCACCGTGGAGCCGGGCCTCTACTATCCCGGCGTCGGCGCGGTCCGGACCGAGGACCTCGTCGTCGTGACGGAAGGGGGATATCATAACCTGACAAGCTGTCCGAAGGTCCTGGAGGTGTGACGTAGGGGCGCGGCATGCCGCGTCCTTATCCATCATGAGGATTCAACCATGCCCGTTCAACCGCCTCCGATGATCACGATGGAGGAAGCGGTCCAGATCGTCCTCGACCATACGCCGGCCATCGACGCTATCGAGGTCGACTTTCGCGACGCCCTGGGCCGGGTGCTGGCCTCGGACGTGCGGTCCGACATGAACATGCCGCCCTTCGACAAGTCCGCGATGGACGGCTATGCCGTGGTCGGGGGGGACGTGGCCTCTGCGTCCGGGGAGCGGCCTGCGCTCCTCAAGGTCGTGGAGGAGGTCCCCGCCGGGGCCGTGCCCACGAAGCGGCTCGGCCGGGGTCAGGCCACCCGGATCATGACCGGCGCCCCCATCCCGGAGGGCGCGGACACTGTGATCATGGTCGAAGACACCACCCCGGAGGCGGGCGGAACGCAGGTCAAAGTCCTGAAGCCGACGCCGACGGGCGAGAACATCTGCCTGCTGGGCGAGGACATGAAGATCGGCCAGGTCGTCCTCTCCGATGGCGCCCTCCTCCGGCCCCCGGAGATCGGGGTGCTGGCCTCCGTGGGGGCCGCGCGCATCGCGGTCTATCGGCAGCCGGAGGTCGCTATCATCCCCACGGGCGGGGAGATCGTGGAGGCGGAGGTCGTCCCGAAACTGGGGCAGATCCGGAACAGCAACGGCCCCACCATGTGCGCCCAGATCCTGGCCGCCGGTGCGAAGGTCCACTATCTGGGCATCGCCGGGGACACCCGCGAGGACCTGCTGGCGAAGCTCAAATCCGCGCTGGACAGGGCCGACGTGGTCCTCCTGTCCGGCGGCGTGTCCATGGGCGACTACGACCTGGTCAAGTCCGCCTGGGCGGACCTGGGCATCCGGGTCCACTTCGAACGCATCCGCATCAAGCCGGGCCGCCCCCTCACCTTCGGGACCCTCGGAAAAAAGCTCATCTTCGGCCTGCCGGGCAACCCCCTGTCCGCCACACTCGGCATCGAACTCCTCGTCCGGCCGGCCCTGCGGAAGATGCAGCGAAGGACCGACCTCCACCGCCCGACAGAGACAGCCGTCCTCGATGAACCCTTCGAGCAGAAGCCGGGCCGCAAGCAGTTCGTCCCGGCCATGACCCTGCGGCGGGGCGGCCAGTGGCACACCCGGTGGGTGGGACACACCGGCTCCGCGGACCTCCTCTCCCTGGCCCGGTCGAACAGCCTGTTCGTCGTCGAGGCCGACGTGAGCCGGCTGGAGGCCGGGGCCGAGGTGCAGGTGATCATGCTCGACGAGTGGGTGTGAACGAAGAGGGGTCTCACCTTCAGGAGGCGCACGTGACAAACCGATCTCAACAACTGTTCGAAGAGGCCCAGAAAATCATCCCCGGCGGCGTGAACAGCCCGGCGCGGGCGTTCACGCCTGTGGGGGGCGACCCCCGGTTCATCGCGCGGGGGCAGGGCGCCAGGATCACGGACGTGGATGGGAACGAGTACATCGACTACGTGGGGTCGTGGGGGCCGCTCATCCTGGGCCACGCCCACCCCGACGTGATCGCCGCCGTCAAGGAGACCTGCGAGTCCGGCACCAGCTTCGGCGCGCCCACCGAAATTGAGGTGAAGATGGCCCGACTCGTGACGGAGATGGTCCCCTCCGTGGAGATGGTGCGGATGGTCAACTCCGGCACCGAGGCCACCATGTCCGCCGTCCGCCTGGCGCGGGGCGTCACGGACCGGCCCAAGATCGTGAAATTCGAAGGGTGCTGGCACGGCCACGCGGACAGCTTCCTGACCAAGGCCGGATCGTCCGCCCTCACGCTCGGCGCGCCCGACAGCCCCGGTGTGCCGGAGGGCATCGCGCAGAACACGATCAACGCCCCCTACAACGACCTGGACGCGGTCAAAAAGATCGTTTCGGAGAACAGAGGCCAGATCGCGGCAGTGATCGTGGAGCCTGTGGCGGGCAACATGGGCGTGGTCCCGCCCGGGGAGGGGTTCTTGAAAGGACTGCGGGAGGTCACGGCCTCGGAGGGCATCGTCCTGATCTTCGACGAGGTGATCACGGGCTTCCGTCTGGCCCCGGGCGGGGCGCAGGAGCGCTACGGCATCACCCCGGACCTCACGACGCTCGGCAAGATCATCGGCGGCGGACTGCCCGTGGGGGCGTTTGGAGGGAAGCGGGAGATCATGGGCCATATCTCCCCGCTCGGCAAGCGGGTCTCCCAGGCCGGCACCCTGTCCGGAAACCCCCTGGCGATGGCCGCGGGCCACGCCGTTCTGCAACACCTTCGCAAACCGGGAATCTACGAGGAGTTAGAGCGAAAGTCGAAAATTCTGGCCGATGGCGTGGCGGAGAACATCAAAAAGCTCGGCGCGAAGGTCTGTGTGAACCGCGTCGGGTCCATGGCCACGATGTTCTTCACGCCGGGACCCGTGACGGACTACGCCTCCGCCAGCAAGGCCGACACGAAGGCCTTCGCCCGCTACTTCCGGGAGATGCTCCACCGGGGCATCTACATCGCGCCCTCGCAGTTCGAGGCCGGGTTTGTATCTCTGGCGCACACGGACGAGGACCTGTCCATGACCATCCGGGCGCACTACGAAGCCCTCAAAGCGGCCCTGTAAGAACACAGCCCTCATCCCGGTTCACTTCGTTCACCACCCCTCTCCCTGCCTGCCCTGAGCGGAGCGGCGCTTTTGCGCCGCGCAGTCGAAGGGTGGGAGAGGGGCCGGGGGAGAGGGCCTGCTTTCTACCTTCCCTGATCCTCGATCCTCGATCATCAATCCTCATTTTGCATTTTGCATTTCCCGCCTTCCACCTTCTGCCTTTTCCCTTCATCTGCGTTTATCTGCGCCCATCTGCGGATCACGCCTTCCTCAAAAAATGAAACCCCCCCGGATCTGGCGATCCGGAGGGGCTCAGGGTAAGTGGTACCGTTTGGTCTACCCTATATATCCAGTATTGTCCGGTTAGAAAATTGCTGTGATGAGGATTTGTCTTTGCCAAGGTCCCCATCGTTGCACGGCTAAGAAGAGTGTGACGGTCCGCCCCCCCAGCAGGCCCATCATAGTGGAGTCCAACGCCCGCTCTTTTCGAATGTCC
>SICM01000108.1 GCA_009694805.1 Candidatus Latescibacterota bacterium | reverse complement strand
CATCAAGATCAAAAAACACGGACGTCGTGCTATCAGCATTTTCCGGCTTGGTTTAGACCAACTCATGCATCTGATCAACAACGCTCAAGACTGCCTGAAAGATTTCCGATATTGCTGTCAACGATTACTGTCGTGTACTTAGGGGTTTGTCTTTCACTTTCCGAGCCGAACCATCAGGCCCGCCTGAAAGGCTATGTCTCGCACCCTCGATGCCCCGGACAGGGCCCCGGAACCGAAGGTGTAGATGTACTTGACCTGGCCGAACAGGGCGACCGTGCCGGGGAGATTCACATCTGCGCCGGCCACCAGGTCGAGCATACGGTAGACTTTGGAGGGGATCCCGCCGCCGGAGACCCGGCTGATCCCGCCCCCGGCGCCTCCGTAGGGTTTGATGACGGGCAGGGGCAGTTTTAGGATCAGGTTCCCACCCATGTTGGAGGTGGTTATGCCGGACTTCCGAAACATCTCGATAAACGGGCTGGTCGGGCCGAGTTCCACGGCAGCCATCGCGCCGGGGATGCTCCCGTTCGGGATGAAACCGGGACCCAGCTTGATGGAGACCCCGAGGGCGTGTGCGTCGCGGGGTACGAGCGAGGCGCTGGCGACCAGCATCATCAGGACGACGGTGAACCGGATCATGATTTCTCTCCTGTCTTACGATGATGTTTCTGATTCATCTCTCATCTCCTCTGCACATCATCATATTCTGGAAGCAACCTGCGGAGCATCTTGCAGGCCCGGTGCGCCTGCACCTTGGCGGCCGGGACGCTGACGCCCAGGAGGCCGCTGATCTCCACGCAGGACATCTCTTCCACATATTTCAGCAGGAACATCTTCCTGTAGGTGTGGGGAAGTTCCATCAGGGCCGCCTGAATACGTTCCCCCATCTGCCGGATCTCGAAGTCCCGGACGGGATTGTGTCTGGACTGGGGGAGTTCCGGGTCACCCTCGTTGAGGCAGACGGTCTTTTGGCGCGTCTTCCAGCGGTCCCGGATCAGGTTGACGGCGATCTGCCTCAACCCCTGAGTCAGCAGGCCGCCGTTGTTCATCCTGCCCAGGTTTTCAAACGCCTTCAGAAAGGTATCCTGCACCACATCCCGCGCCGCGTCCGCATCCCCCACGAGCCGATAGGCCAGGTGGTAGACGCGGTCCTGGTGCCTCTCCACGATCTGACGCATCGCTTCCGGGTCACACCGGGAGGCCGCTTGAACGAGCGCGCGGTCTTTTTCGTAATCGGGTATGTGCATTGGTCAGGGATAAGGTAAGCGTCGGGAATGGGCGTTACCGCCCATTCCCGGTGATCTGTCTCCGCGCTTTCACAGCCGCTTGAAACCCGGATGGAATTTTCGTACGGGCTCTCAGGGCTGGTAGGCCAGCTCCGCCGCCTTTTTGGCGTTTTCGAACAGCCTGGGCCAGTCATAACTGTTCCACGATCCATCCTGCTTGACCGCGTTGGGGTGGTCCCCGTCGAAATCCGGGATCTTGTGGAACATACGGCGCTGCTTCCTGGATGTGCCGTCCAGGATGACAAGACCCCTGCCGATCGACAGGGAGGCAATCACGAGTCCTTGATTGCCCTTTGAGTCGGTCATCTCCAGGATGGGCAGCGCATTCCTCGTGCCGGAAAACGTGCGCCTCGGGAACACGTAGAGCCGCTCGACGCCTTCGGTGAGGGGATGGTCGCTGATCACCAGGTGCGGAGCCCCACCGCGAACCACGAGTTCTCCGCCTTTCTCACCTGTCCCGCTCTTGTGGTAGTCATAGTTCTTGACGACGATGGGGGCTATCTGAGAAAGAAGCGAAGTTTCCACGCCCTTCCCCTCTGCCCACACCACGCCGCCGCGCTCGACCCACGCTTTCACGGACTGGCTGTGGGCGTCGCTGAACTTCTCGGGAGCGTCTTCGTCGATGATCAGAACGCGCAGACCGGGGAGGCCGTCCAGCGAGAGCAACTGGTCGATCTGGTCCGAAGGCAGGCGATAGGCGCCTTCTACGACCTGACCGAGGGCTGTCGTGGGGCTACTCCCGAACATCAGAAGGGTGAGAAGTGCTGGGATTAAGAGATGTGTGAGTTTGTTCAGGGTCCTGTTCATGACATTACCTCCTCGTTATTGAAGACTGCACGCGGGAACCGGACAGGATCTCGTTCAGCATCCTGTTCATAGCTTTACCTCCTCGTTAGGGATGGGTCATAGGGTGGGTGCTTCCGGTGGAGTTTTAGAAACGAACTCCTCCATTAACTCTATCTGGATTTGTTGGATTTCCAGCAAGCTCTGCCATTGATGCGTGAGAAGAAGATCTATCTTCTCCTGGAGATGACGAATCTCCAGTTCCGCCTTCAGATTTACCAGATAATCGTGTTCACCCAGCAAGCGATCCCTTGCCTCGCTTCGGTTCTGACTCATCATAATGATGGGGGCCTGGAGAGCCGTGAGGCCCGAAAGGACCAGGTTCAGAAAAATGAACGGGTATGGATCAAAGGGCCGCCAGAGTACTGCCACCGTGTTGATGGCAATCCAGACTCCAATAATACCGGTAAAGACAATCAGGAACCGCCAGCTTCCACCGAACTCAGCGACCTTGTCGGATATCCGTTCGCCATCGGTGAAGGCCGTCTGCATGTCGGACACGGCGGTAGTCAGGTTAGCCGGAGTCGGCGGATCGTAGTCCGCTGCCCAGACCTTTCCAGTCACCAGAGGCGAAGTGGAGAAGGTGGTTGGTGGGGCGGTCAGTGCAAATCCGGTTATAAACGATGCTGCGGCCGGGCTCAGTCCGATATCTCCCACAATCGAAGTGGTTCCAGTCGTGGAGATCCCGGACTTTGCCAGAATGACGTAATTGCCAGCCGTGCCAAGGTTCACGAACGCTGGACCCGTGAGGGCCACCGTCACCACCGCGACACCCACTTTGCCGCCGCTGGTTGCCTTGACCGTGTCCGTCCCGGCCGCTGTGCCCGCCGTGAACAGACCCGAGGAACTGTTGATGCTCCCCCCGCCGACGCGGACCACCACAGACCAGATCGGCGTGATCGAAACCACGTTGTTACTGCCGTCCTTGCCCACGGCCGTGAATGTCTGGGTGGCGCTGACGGCCACGCTGACCGGGTTGGGCGACACCGTGATGGTCGCCAGCGCCCCCGCTGCTGATGGACCGCCGGGTACTGTTACGGTATTGGCCTGCAACGTCACCGCGCCCGTCTGTGTCAGCGCTCTCCCCTCTACTACTGCGCCAGTGTTGGTCGAGATCGAGATCGCGGCCAGGATATTGCCCTTGAAGATAGAGGTCGTCCCAAGGGTCGCCGAACTGCCGACCTGCCAGAAAATGTTGGCCGCCTTGGCGCCGCCGCTCAGGATAACCTGGGTACCGGATATCGTGGTGAGTGTGGTCCCCATCTGGAAGATGAAGACCGCATTCGCGTCGCCCTGGGCGTCGAGCGTCACATTCCCGGCCGATAGAATAACCGAGGTCGAGTTCTTATAGAGGCCGGGGGTGAAGGTGAGCCCGCTGATATCTCCGGGCAGAGAGATGGACCCTGTGGATCGTGCAGCGGCGTCGTTGAACGCGGTGGTCAGGGCCAGTTTGGCATTGGCCGCTGTAAGGTCAGCCGCGTGTATTGTCCCGTTCACAACTCCTGGGCCAAATCCAGTCACCGTACCCGTTGGGCTCGACCCAAGATCCCCGGTAATGATGGTATTACCGGTGTTGGTGACCCCGGCGCCAGCCAGAATCGCGAAAGGACCGGACGCTCCAAGGGCTACGGACCCTTGATCCACGCGCACTGTGACGGGTAAGGTCTTCCCGAAGCTCTCCCCGAACAGGGAGAAATCGTCGAAGTCCACCTCTCCATTCCCGTTCAGGTAGAAAAGCTGGCCGTGACCCGGCAGCTTGCGGCGGGCATCGCCCACGAGATCTGGAACCCCCTGGCGGTGATCAAGACCATGATGTTTGCCATGCGCGCGGACATTCCCCCTGAAGACCCGAGGTGCGCGGACTTCGATGTCGTCAACGAGGAGGTGGACCGGATGGAGCGGTCGGTCCAGCGGTTCCTCGACTACACCTGGCCTCCAGATCCTATCTTTGCCCCTGTCAGCCTGGGCCAGATCGTGGCCAGTGCGATGGGCCTGCTCGTCCGCAAGGCTCAGGACCAGGGGGTCCAGATCGAGGCCGGTGTGGATCTCGATGTGATGATCCTGGCCGATCAGAGGCAGATCGAACAGGTCTTCGTCAACCTGGGGTTGAATGCCCTGTACGCGATGCCCGAAGGGGGGAAGCTCAGCATCGTGGCCAAGACCGAACAGGTCTTCGTCAACCTGGCGTTGAATGCCCTTCCGGCGACGTCCGGTGGGGGGAGGTCCAGCATCGCGGGCAAAGACGGAAAGGCGGGGGGCGGAGAGGAAGGGCCGGGCAGGGTAGGGGTGGAGGTGACGGATACGGGGGGGGATTCCGGAGGATCTGATCGATCGTGTCTTCGAGCCGTTCGTGATCGAGCACGCGAGAGAGCCTGTTTTTATGTATATTTTAAGCCTTATTTGGACTGTTCCATCTTGAGTCGGGGGCCCTTTTTTGTGAGGCGCCGGGAAGGAAGTCATGGGTAGGAAAAGGGAAACACGATCCTTCCTCAGGACAGAGGAGGGCCAGGCCTGAGGCGGGCGCTGGTCGTGGACGAGGAGGCCGGGATGCGGCACTCCCTTCAGCGCCTTCTGGAGCCAGCGGGCTATGAGGTCGACGCGGTCAAGAGCGGAAGCGAGGCGCTGAAGCGGGTGGGAGAGACCGCGTTCGATGTGGCCTTGATGGACATCCAGATGTCCGGGGTTGGGGGCCTGGATACCTTACGCCGCCTTCGGGGGGCCGACCCGAAGTTGCCGGTGGTGCTCATCACGGCCTACGGGACGGCGGAGCTGGCCATCCAGGCGATGCAGGTGGGGGCCTACGACTACGTTTTGAAGCCGTTCGACGTGGCCACGCTCAAGGGGATCGTTGACCGTGCGGCGGAGGTGGGCCGCCTGAGTCGGACCCGGGTCACGATAGATCCCCCTCCGGTGGTGGACCCCTCGGAAGACCGGATCGTGGGGATCAACCCTGGCATGCAGGAGGTCTACAAGCGCATCGGGCAGGTGGCGGCCACGGACGTTCCGATTCTGGTCCGTGGGGAGACGGGGACGGGCAAGGAGCTGGTGGCGCGGGCCGTCTACCAGCACAGCCGTCGGGCTAATTTGCCGTTCATGGCGATCAACTGCGCGGCCATCCCCGAGGGTCTCCTGGAGAGCGAGATGTTCGGGCACAAGCGGGGGGCGTTCACCAACGCCTTCACGCGTCGGATCGGGAAATTCGAGCAGGCCAACCGGGGGACGCTGTTTCTGGACGAGATCGGGGACATGGCCGTGGCCACGCAGGCGAAGATCCTGCGCGTGCTTCAGGACGGGACTTTCCAGCGTCTGGGGGGGGATGTGGAGGTGAAGGTGGACGTGCGGGTGATCGCGGCCACGCACCGGGACCTGGAGGCGGATGTCCAGGCGGGGCGCTTCCGGGAGGATCTCTACTATCGGCTCAATGTGGTGAGCGTGGTCCTTCCGCCCCTGCGGGAGCGCAAGGACGACCTGCCCCGTCTGATCGACTACTTCGTGGGTCGGTTCTGCGCAGAGCTGAAGGTGGAGCGGGTGTCGATCTCCTCGGAGGCGATGGAGCGGCTCATCGGCCACGATTGGCCGGGGAATATCCGGGAGCTTCAGAACTGCCTGAAGAATGCCATCCTGACCTGCCGGGGGGGGATCACGGTGGAGGATGTGCGTCTTCCCTCTCCGTCGGGTGATCCGCCCGGTTCCGGGACGGATTCGAGCCGGAGGGGCAGGGCCGGGGAGGCGTCTCTTTCGGAGCCGTCCCCCGCTCCATCCAGGGAGGGTCTTTCCTGTCCGGTCTGAACGATGCATGGCTGGAGGGCCTGGACGGCAACCTCCACGCCATCGTCTCCGGCGAGGTGGAGCGACGCCTGTTGTTCTACGCCCTCGGGCGGTGTGACAACAACTATGTCCACGCCGCCCAGCTCCTGGGCATATCCCGGTCGATGCTGAGGGATCGGCTCAAGCGCTACGAGAGAGTATCGCATCAGAAAGAATAACGAATAGGCGATTATGACCCAGAAAAGGAGCGAGCCGAATCCCCATAGCCTGGAAAAGATGCCCACCGGCATCGAGGGGTTTGACGAGATCACCTCCGGCGGGCTGCCCCGGAACCGGACCACGCTTTTGATGGGCGGCCCCGGCTGCGGCAAGACGGTGTTCGCGCTGCAGACCCTGGTCAACGGTATTCGTCGGTGGGCTGAGCCGGGCATCTTCGTCGCCTTCGAGGAAAACACCGCCCAGATCGTGGCCAACGCGGCCACCTTCGGCTGGGACCTGCAGTCCCAGGAGAGACAGGGGCTGTTCTTTCTGGACACCCATCTGTCTCCCACCGTGGCCCGGGCCGGAGATTTCGGACTGACCACCCTGCTGGCCTCCCTCGAAGCCAGGATCAAAAAGATGGGGACCAGGCGGATCGTGTTCGACGGGATCGACGTGCTGCTGACCCTGCTGAACGACCCGGCCGCGGAGCGGCACGAGCTGTTTCATCTGCGTGAATGGGCCTCGCAAAACGGCCTGACCTGCCTGCTCACGGCCAAAACGGAGGAGAGTGCTCCGTTCCTGGGTCAGTGGTCCGGCGTGATGGAGTTTATGGCCGATTGCGTCATCCGGTTCGACCATCACCAGGTGGACCGGGACTCCCTGCGCGAGGTCCGCGTCGTGAAATACTGCGGGTCGGGGTTTGCGTCCAACAAATTTCCGTTCGTCATCGGCCCGGAGGGGATCGACGTGGTCAGCCCCGGCACGGGCGAAATCGATCATCCGGTCTTCACCGAGCGGGTTTCATCAGGCATCGAGCGCCTGGACACCATGCTCGGCGGCGGCTACTTCCGGGGGTCCAGCGTGTTGATTACGGGCGTGCCCGGCACGGCCAAGTCCACGCTGGCGGGCGCGTTTGCCGAGGCGGCCTGCCGCCGGGGGGAGCGGACGCTCTACATCAGTTTTGAAGAAATGGGCGACCAGATCGTGCGTAACCTGTCATCGGTCGGCCTCCGCCTGCGCCCGCACGTCCGGTCCGGGGTCCTGAGGATGTATTCCAGCCAGGTCGAGGGCCGAAACGCCGAGGAGCACATCGCCCAGATCAAGGCGCTGATCCGTGAGCAGAGGCCGCGCTGCGTGGTGATCGATCCGGTTTCGGCGATGGTCAGGTCCGGGGGCGCGGCGCTGGACATCGCCAAACGGCTGGTGTACCTGTGTAAAGTGGAGGGGATCACCCTGGTCTGCATCTGCCTCCTCGAGGGGAGCAATCCGGAGGGCGAAGAGACCCAGGTTCAGATCTCGACGATTGCCGACACCTGGATCCAGCTCTCCTACGTGGTGAACGCCGGGGAGCGCAACCGGGCGCTGACGATCATCAAGTCGCGCGGCATGAAGCACTCCAATCAGGTGCGCGAGCTGGTCCTGAGCGAGAGGGGCGTCACGCTGACCGATGTCTATACGGCGGGGGGAGAGGTGCTGATGGGGACCCTGCGCTGGGAGCGGGAGGCGGCGGAGCAGGCCGAGATAGGGGTCCTCCAGGCGGAGACGAACCGCAAACGCAGTGACCTCGAACGGGCCAGGGCGGAAGCCCTGGCCCGGATCGAGGCCCTCCGGCGCGAGCTGTCGGCGCGGCAGGCCGAACTGGACCTGCTGGCCGCGGAACAGGACAGGAGCGAGCGACGGTCGGGCGTGCATCAGAGGGACCTGCTTGAGAGGCGGGGCGCGGACGCCAGCGTGTCCAGGCGCTCGGGCCGCCTCCAGCGGGGGCAAAAAAAGTCAAAAAAACAGCCATGAGCGGGGGAAGGACCTGGGCGAATTTGTTTTGTGAGGGGTGGGGGTAAGGTCTCCAGAGTGGATTGAACCAACAGGCGACCCGTCGGGTCGCCTGTTGGTTTTGGGGGGCGTCAATAATGGACTTGGAAGATACGGAGGGACGTTGTAAATTCCGATGGCGGAGAAGTTAGGGGTCCAGGAGGGTCCGGGTGTCGATCTCCAGGCCCGGCAGGGCCTCCGGCTGAAACACCTCTTTGTCGGCCTCACCCCTGGCCGCGCCCGTGGTCCGGACGTAGGCGCCGGAGGTGTTCCGGAACTCCTCGATCACCAGGGCATCGGAGTCGATGATCCAGTACCACGGCACGCCTGCATCCAGGTAGGCGTTGAATTTGACCACCCGGTCTCGTCCCCCGCTGTGAGGGGAGACGATCTCCACCACGAGGTCCGGGACGCCGTGGATCTTGCCGTCCGCATCACTGAGGCGGTCGAGGTGGTCGGCGCTCAGGTAGACGAGGTCCGGGACGTAGACGCGACCGTTGGGAAGCTCCGTGTCCAGTTCGATCCAGAACCGTCCGGTTTTGTGGGCCGTGAGGTGTTGCCGGAGCGCAAAAGACAGATTGAGCAGGATTTCCTGATGCTGTCGGTTGGGCGAGGGCATGGGAATCAGCTCTCCTTGCTCGAACTCGAAGCGCGGGGGAGCTTCGGGAAGCGCCCAGAACTCGTATAGGGTAACCCTGCGTCTGATCTGCTGAACGGTCGTGGACATTCCTGACACCTCCTTCTATCGTTCAATTTAGACGCCCTGTCGGAGAAAGTCAAGTCGCAAATCCAAGAAAGGATCATCCCGCATGTCTGATACGCTCATTCGCGCCGGGTGGTTGATCGACGGGACCGGTGCGCCGCCTCAAGCCGATGTGGATGTTCTGATCCGGGACGGGAAGGTCGAATCGGTCTCCCCGCGCGGGGGATCTCCCAAAGGGGTCCGGGTCGTGGACGCGCCGGAGGCCACGCTCCTGCCCGGGCTGGTGGATGCCCACCTGCACCTGGCCTACTCCGGCCCGAATCCCACGTGGAACGCGGTCAAAGATAAGCCAGACCTCCTGCTGGCCTGGGCGGGCCGCAACTGCCGGCTGGCCCTGGCCTCGGGCCTGACGACGGTGGGGGACTGCGGCGCGCCCCGGATGGCCGGGCTGCGCCTGCGGGAGGCGCTCCGACTCGGCCTGTTCCCCGGACCGCGCGTCCAGGTGTGCGACCAGCCGATCTCCACGACCTGCGGCCACACCTATGACATCAGCCTCTACGCGGATCATATCGACGAGATCCGCAAGGCCGTCCGGTACCTCTGCCAGCAGCGGGTGGACTTCATCAAGGTCATGGCCACGGGCGGGTCGATGGACCCGGAGACGAACCGCCGCCGCGCGTCCTACACCGTGGAGGAGATGCGGGCCGTGGTGGAGGAGGCGCACCGCCTCTACAAGCGGGTCGTGGCGCACGTCAACGGGACGGAGGGCATCCGGAACGCGGTCTGGGCGGGGGTGGACCAGCTCGCGCACTGCAACTGGCTGGGCGTGGAGGACGGGACAATCGAATACGACGAGGAGGTGGCGGCGCAGGCGGCGCGGCAGGGCACGTGGGTGGATTTCAACATCAACGCGGGGATCAATCCCCTGGCCACGGGGGACGGGAAGTCGGAGGACTGGTCACGCTGGGAGAACCCTCCCCGGACACGATGGGACCTGGTGGACCGGATGCGGAAGATGGGTGCGCCCGTGCTCCTGTCGAGCGACGCGGTGGGGGCGAATTACGACCGGCTGATCACCTATCTGCCGAAGCTCGTCGCGGCGTACCCGGACCTCCGCCCGGAGGAGGCGGTCCACATGGCGACCCTGGCGCCGGCCCGGTGCATGGGCCTGGGCGAGGAGACCGGGAGCATCGAGCCGGGGAAATCCGCGGACCTGCTGCTCGCGCGGGGGGATGCGACGGACGGGCTGAAATGCCTGCCGGACATCGAGCGGGTGTATCTGAGAGGCGTGGAGGCGGTGCGGTATGAGGAGGGGCAGGTGTGGGTGGGTGGTGCTACGTAAAATCTTTACATGGAGCTGCCATGATCGTTCCCAACGCTCGCGTACTCGTGTTCAGCGCCCACGCCGCGGACTTCTGCTCCCGCGCGGGCGGGGCCATCGCCCGGTTCGTGGAGGCCGGGGGAGAGGTCCACGTCATCGACCTGACCTACGGGGAGCGGTGCGAGTCCCCGGCCCTCTACGCCGGGGGTAAGACGCCCTCGCTGGAGGAGGTGAAGGCGATTCGAAAGGGGGAGATGGAGGCCGCCGCCGGGGTCCTGGGCGCGACCATCGAGTGCTTCGACTTCGGGGACAGCCCCCTGGTGATCGACCCGGACCGGAAGCTGCGACTGATCGAGGCCCTCCGCGCCCACCGGCCGGAGATCGTCCTGGTCCACTGGATGAAGGATCTCCTTCACCCGGACCACGTGGTGACGGCGGAGAATGTCCTGTGGGCCTGCGCCTACGCCGGGGCCGGGGGCATCCGCACGGCGCACCCGCCCACGGCCAGGACGACGGCCTACTGCTATGAGACGACCATCGGCACGGCCCCGGTCTCCGGGTATCTGCCGGATACGTACGTGGATATCGGGAAGGTGTTCGAGAAGAAGATGGAGGCCCTGCGCCACCTCAAGGCGCAGCCGGACCTTCCGGGGATGTACGACATCTGCGCCCGGTACCGGGGGATCGAGGCGCGCATGGTCGGCGGCATCCCCGGGTGCCAGCTTGCGGAAGGATTCGTGAAGATCGGGGCACATTCGTAAGACAGGCAGCAGGCAACAGGCAACAGGCAACAGTAAAAGACAAACGGAAGGGGAAGGGAACTATTGCCTATTGCCTATTGCCTACTGCCTGTTGCCTGCTCTTTCCTCTTGACAGTTTCGGCTCTGTTTCCTACATTGTGGACGCACGCACCTGTAGAGACGGGAACCGGGCGAGGCATCCGGTCGTTCAAAGGGTAGAGGAACGAGATACGAGATACGTTACTTGAGAACTGAGAGGCACTGTTTATGCTGAAAGGCCGAACCCGCGTCGAACCCAAATGTTCGTTCTGTGGCAAGGGCCCCGGTAAGGTGGAGAAGATCATCACCGGCCCCTACGTCCACATCTGCAGCGATTGCGTCCGGTTGTGCAACGACATCCTGGTCGAGGATCGGCGGGAGCGGAGCCTCCCCCGCACCAGCGCCCTGCTGAAGCCCGTGGAACTCAAGAATCGGCTCGATGAGTACGTCATCGGGCAGGAGCGGGCCAAGAGGACCCTCTCCGTCGCAGTCTACAACCATTACAAGCGCATCCAGATCAGCGACAACGACGTGGAGCTGGCCAAGAGCAACATCCTCCTGGTGGGGCCCACGGGCACCGGCAAGACCTTTCTGGCGGAGACCCTTGCCCGCATCCTCCAGCTCCCGTTCACCATCGTGGACGCCACGGTTCTGACTGAGGCGGGCTACGTGGGGGAGGACGTGGAGAACATCCTCGTCCGGCTCCTCCACGCCGCGGATTACGACGTGTCGAAGGCCGAGCGGGGGATCATCTACATCGACGAGATCGACAAGATCTCCCGCAAGTCGAGCACGCCGTCCATCACGCGGGACGTGTCGGGCGAGGGGGTTCAGCAGGAACTCCTCAAGATCCTGGAGGGCACGGTCTCCGGCGTGCCTCCCAAGGGGGGCCGGAAGCACCCCGAACAACCGCTCGTGCAGATCAACACGAAGAACATCCTGTTCATCTGCGGCGGGGCGTTCGAGGGCATCGAGGACATCATCCGGGGGCGCATCGGCGAGAAGTCCATCGGGTTCGGGGCCACCCCCGAAAAACAGGGGGAACGAAACGTGGGGGAGGTCCTGGTCCACATTCAGCCGGACGACCTGATCCGCTACGGCCTCATCCCGGAACTGGTCGGGCGGCTCCCGATCATCAGCACGATGGACAACCTGAGCGCCGAGGCCATGATGGACATCCTGACGAAGCCGCGCAACGCCCTGATCAAGCAGTATCAGAAGCTGATCGATATGGACGGCGTCAAGCTGGAGTTCGCCCAGGATGCCCTGGAGCGCGTGGTGGAGCTGGCCATGAAGAAGAAGACCGGGGCGCGCGGCCTGCGGTCCGTGCTGGAGTCGATCATGGTCGAACTCATGTTCGACATCCCCTCCCGCACCGACGTCAAGGAGTGCCTGATCACCCGCGAGGTCATCGACGGCAAGTACGAGTCCTCGCTGTCCGTGCGGCGCAAACGGGCGTAGAGCCGAGAACTTTCGAACGTAGGGGCGAGTCAGCGACTCGCCCCTACGTTTTTTTTAGGAGCCTCCCATGTTCGTCATCGACGCACACCTCGACCTGTCCATGAACGCCGTCAACTGGAACCGCGACCTGAGGCAGAGCGTCCCCGAACTCCGGCGTCGGGAGCAGGGCATGGCGCAGAAGGGGCGGGCGCGGGGGACCACCGCCTTCCCGGAGATGCGGCGCGGGCGGGTGGGGGTGTCACTGGCCACGGTGATCGCGCGGGTGGCCTACCAGCCCGGGGCGCTCGACAACAGCAGCCACGACATCGCCTACGCCAAGGCGCAGGGGCAACTTGCGTACTACCGGATTCTGGAGCGGCAGGGCCTGGTGAAGATGATCTCCGACTGGCCGACGCTGGAGGGCCTGGCCGGGGCGTGGAAGCGGGGGGATGAGGGGGCCCCGCTGGGCTTCATCCTGAGCATGGAGGGGGCGGACCCGATCCCCACGCCGGACGACCTGGAGGGGTGGTGGGCGGACGGCCTGAGGGTCGTGGGCCTGTCCCACTACGGGGTGAGCCGGTACGCGCACGGCACGGGCACGGAGGGGGGGCTGACCGCGGAGGGGCGTCCGCTGCTGCGGGCGATGGAGGCGCGCGGGGTGATCCTGGACCTGACCCACCTGGCCGATCAGGCGTTCTGGGAGGCGCTGGAGGCGTTCGGCGGGCCGGTCCTGGCCAGCCACAACAACTGCCGGGCCCTGGTGCCGGACGGGCGACAGTTCACGGACGAGCAGATCCAGGCGATCATCGCCCGGGACGGGGTGATCGGGGCGGCCCTGGACGCGTGGATGCTGTATCCGGGCTGGGTGAAGGGGGAGACGCCGAACACGGTGGTGGGCATGGAGGATTATGTGAACCACATCGACCGGGTCTGCCAGCTCGCCGGGAACGCCCGGCACGCGGCCATCGGGACGGATCTGGATGGGGGGTACGGGACGGAACAGTGCCCGCACGACCTGGACACGATCGCGGACCTCCAGAAGGTACCGGGGCTGTTGCGGAAGAAGGGATACAAAGAAGAGGACATCGAGGGGATCGCGCACGGGAACTGGCTGCGGCTGTTCAGGAGGGCGTGGGAAAAATAACGAATCACGATGAACGATGAATGATGAACGATGAAGGGTAGGGGCACGGCGCGCCGTGCCCCTATATCATTTTTACGAACCGCGCATAGGCCTCGTCCCAGCGGTCGTCGTGTTTGGGTTCGTAGGTGACCACGTCGAACGACCGGCGGACCACGGCGCGGGCGTCGGACAGGGCGCCGAGATGGCCGGTCGCGATGGCCTGGACGAGGAGGTTGCCGATGGCCGTGGCCTCCACCGGCCCGGCGATCACCGGCCTCCCGGCCGCATCCGCCGTGAGCTGGCAGAGGAGGTGGTTCCGGCTCCCTCCGCCCACGATGTGGATCGCGCTGAGGCGATGCCCCTGGATCTCCTCCAGGCGCTCCAGGACGTAGCGGTACTTCAGCGCCAGGCTCTCCAGGGCGCAGCGCACGAAGGCCCCCCGGTCCGCCGGAGGGGCCTGCCCGGTCTCCTCGCAGAACGCCCGGATGCGGCCCGGCATGTCCCCGATGCCCACGAAGCGGTCGTCGTCCGGGTCCACGATGGGGCCGAAGGCCGGGGCCTCCGAGGCCAGCCTCGTGAGGTCGTCGTAGTTCAGGACATCCCCCTCCTGTTCCCAGGCCCGCCGGCACTCCTGCACCAGCCAGAGTCCCATGATGTTCTTCAGGAACCGGAAGGTCCCCTCCACTCCTCCCTCGTTTGTGAAGTTGTGGTTCAGGGCCGCGTCCGTGAGGATGGGCGCCCGGACCTCCACGCCCATGAGTGACCAGGTCCCGGAACTGATGTAGGCATAGTCCTCCCCGCCAGCGGGCACGGCCGCCACGGCGGAGCCGGTGTCGTGGCAGGCCGGGGCGATCACGGCCAGACCCCTGGCGCCGGTCTCCTCCGCGACAGGCCCGATCAGGGGGCCGAGGGGCGTGCCCGGGGGCACGATCTCCGGCAGGATGTGCGCGGGAAGGCCCAGCCGCCCGAACAGGGCGCGCGACCAGTCCCTCTGCGCAGGGTCGTAGAACTGCGTGGTCGTGGCGTCGGTGAACTCGCAGACCTTCCGGCCGGTCAGCCAGTAGTTGAACAGGTCGGGGATCATCAGGAAGGTGTCGGCGGCGTCCAGGAGGGGGGACTTCCGGACGGACATGGCCAGGATCTGATAGAGGGTGTTGAGCTTGAGGAACTGGACGCCGGTGGCGGCGAAGATGTCCCGCTTCGGGACCCGGCGGAACGCCTCCTCCAGCATGCCATCGGTCCGGCTGTCCCGGTAATGACAGGGGTTGCCGAGCAGCGCGCCGGTCCGGTCCAGGAGGGCGAAATCGACCCCCCAGGTGTCGATGCCGAGGCCGGCGATGTCCCGGCCGGCCTGTTTGACGCACAGGCCGAGGCCCCGCTTCATCTCCTCGAACAGCCGCAGGACGTCCCAGTGGAGGCCATCCAGAAGACGGACCGGGCCGTTCGGGAAGCGGTGGACCTCCTCCAGGCCGAGGCGCTCGCCGTCGAACCGCCCGATCACCGCCCGGCCACTCTCCGCGCCCAGGTCGAAGGCGAGGAAGTTCATTTTTCCTCTTTGGGTTTGGGGGCCGGGGGATGGGGGTTGTGGCGCTGACCAGCTTTGCTCATAAATCACTTTTTCCTTCTACTCCCCCCGGGGACGCAGGCGGCGCAGGAGGTCGTCTGCAATGGGGATGAGTCGAGCCTTCAGCGTTTCCAACGTAAGAGGTTTTAACATTTGTATTTTCAGGAAATCTTGAAAGCCATCGACAGCTTTCAAATTTGTGGCGAAGTAAAAAATGCCATCCTCTTGTTCGACACTGTTCACTTACCATTCCCAACTTATGCCCCCCGAAAACCTCGGCAGAAAGCTTTCGGGCCTGAAATATAGGCGTCAGCTTCACCAACGAATACGGCTCTCTAAGAGGCGGTTCCTGCGATAATCCAAAACTGCTATTTATGTCAGCTAAAACAATATCTTGCGTCAATTTTTGGTAATCGTGAGTGAACAGTGTCCAGCTTCACCAACGAATACGGCTCTCTAAGAGGCGGTTCCTGCGATAATCCAAATTTGCTCTTTGTATCATATAAAACAATATCTTGAGTCAATTTTTGGTAATCGTGAGTGAACAGTGTCGGCAATTGGATGGATACTTACTGTATCAGCTTAACTCACCTTACGCAGTCAACCGGACAGGTTGGAGTTGACGTAAAGTATCGAAGGATACCTGAAGCGCGTTGAGGTAGAGTTTGGACTTGAGCGCAAAGTGGTTGAGTTTGGTCGAGACTTTCAGCAGTTCGAGTTTGATGTAGCC
>SICM01000107.1 GCA_009694805.1 Candidatus Latescibacterota bacterium | reverse complement strand
CCAGTTCGGCTACGCGCCGACGCAACCTGGCGTTCTCGGCCAGTAACTCCTCATAGGTTGGCCGCTGTTCTGTGTGGGTAGGGTCGCTCATAGCATGATGTGAGATCGGCAGATTGCTCGATGTCTTTACCCCGGTAACGTACTACGATCAGATGATGGAAACGTAGCATAGTACCATTCACGGTTTCAGCGTCATCACGATGTCGATCCGGCGATTCTGGGCCCGGCCCTCCTCCGTTTCGTTCTTGCCCACGGGCTTCGTCTCCCCGTAGCCCACGGCCGTGATCTGTCCCTCCGGGAGGTTCAGGCTCTTGAGGAGAAATTCCCGCACGGCCTGCGCCCGGCGCTCCGAGAGGACCTGGTTGTAGTCGTCATTCCCGGCGGAGTCCGTGTGCCCCCCCACCTCCACGGGGGCGTCGGGGAAGTCCCGGATGGCCGTCTGCACCTTGGCCAGCAGCAGGATATTCTGGGGGGAGAGTTGTGCGCTTCCGCTCTTGAAGGTCAGGCCGTGCAGGCTCATGATGAGATTGTCCCCCTGCCGGGTGACCGTCCCCTCATCCTCGAAGAAGAGACCCTCGATCCCCTTGATCTTCCGCTCGAACGCCTCCTTGTCCGCCAGGGCCTGAGCCTGGGCCGCCTCCTTGACCGCCAGTTCCTCCTTTTGCCCCTTCAGCACGGCCAGCTCCCGCCTCAGGCGGTCGATCTCGGCGGCCCGGTCCGCGGATTCCCTCGCCTTGGCGGCCAGGTTTCGCGAGAGGCCCTGGCTCTCCTGCCGCAGGTTGCGCGCGGCCAGCCGGAGCGTGGACAGGGCCGCCTCAAATCCCTGATCGAACCGGACCGGAAAACCGATCTCCTCGGACACCCTGCCGATGGAGTCCTGGACGGCCAGGATGAAGTCCTCCCGCTTCTTCGCGTCTGCGTCCAGCGTCGGCAGGAGCCGGGCCAGATAGATGGCGATCTGGGCCTGGTATTCCGCCTGTTCGGCCTTCTCCCGGGCCACATTCCGGTCGTAGCGGTTGCTGGTGATCTGCCGCTCCGCCTCGGCCAGGAGCGAACGCGCCGAGGCGGCGGTCCTGGGGGCGTAGTTGTCCGCCTTGAGGTTCGCGGCGTATTCGAGCAGCTTGCGGACGTTCCCCACGATGCTGGCCTGGATGGCCGACAGCTCCGCCTTCTTGAACATCTCCTCGGCCTCGGCCCCGCGCCGTTTGGCCACCTCGATGTTCCCGTCCTCCACGCTGGTGGCCGCCTCCGTGAACCGTCGCGATGCGGCCTCGTAGGCCTCCTTCGCGAACTCCGGGGCATTGGCCTGGAGGGCATCCTGCCGGGCGGCCATGACGCCCGCGAACAGGGACCTGGAGATGACGACATTCTGCGCGGCGGTCTTGAGGTAACCGTCCGCTCGCTTCACACGCTCCCGGACGACGTTCAGGTTCTTGTTCGCCTTGAAGTCCTCCACGGCCCCTCGGTACTCTGCCACGGCCCGGTCGTAGTTCCGGGGGGCGTAAAGGTTGGTGTACTGGGCCCGCGCCTGATCCAGGGCCTTCTCGATGTCTCCGAACAGCGTCTGCTCCACGGTCTGGGCGCGGACGGGAGAGATGGACAGGCAGAGCAGGAGGGCCATCCAGAACGATTTTTTCAGCATGGGACGCCTCGTGAGAAGGATGAATCAGGGGTTGGGGGTCGGGAAAAAGACAACAACGGTTTCAGGTGTCGGGTATCGGGTATCGGGGAAAACCCCAATGATCTCTGCTTTTCCAGACGCCTGACACCTGACACCTGACACCTGACACCTGACACCTGACACCTGACACCTGACACCTGACACCTGACACCTGACACCTGTTTTAGAAGATCGTCCGGGGGTATGGGAATGTCAAGCGCAAAATGCGGACGGGGCTCTCTCCATCCCATTTCCGAGATTGCTTTTTCTCTTCATTTACGTATATTAAACCTTACACGAACCTGTTTCGTCTCTCACCCCTGCGCTTCCGTCCGCTTTATATTTTCATCACTTTCCCATGCCTGTCTTACGCGACCGCGTCCTGGCCTACTTTCAGACCGAATCTCCTCATCCGCTCAAGTTGAGGGACCTGGCGAAGGCCCTGAGCGTCTCCGACGAAGATTACGGAGACCTGCGAAGGCTGATGCGCCAACTGGAACACGAAGGGGCCGTGGTCCGGCTCCGGAACAACCGCTACGGCCCGCCCGACCGTATGAACCTGGCCGTGGGCCGCCTGAGCGTGAACCCCGGCGGGTTCGGGTTCGTGTCCCGTGAGACGGGCGGGGAGGACGTGTTCGTCGGCGCGCAGGACATGAGCACGGCCCTTCACGGAGACCGGGTGGTCGTCCGTCTCTACGGCCACCGGGGACCGAGACGCCAGCAGGAAGGGCAGGTCATCCGGGTCCTGGAGCGGTCGCTCAAGACCGTGGTGGGGGTGTACCGCCAGGACCGGCGGTTCGGGTACGTGGAACCGGACGATAAGCGCATCACGCGGGACATCTACGTGGCCCCGGAGGATGCCCTCGGGGCAGAGCCGGGGCAGAAGGTGGTTGTCAAGATCGAGGCCTGGGCGTCCGAGCACCTCAACCCGGAGGGCCGGGTCGTGGAGGTGCTGGGCGACCCCGGCGACCCTGGCATGGACATCCTGTCCATCATCAAGGAGTACGAACTCCCCCTCGCCTTCCCCGACCACATCCTCAGGCAGGCCGACGCCCTCCCCAACGCCCCCTCTGACGAGGAACGCCGGGGCCGGACCGACCTCCGGCAGACGATCTGCTTCACCATCGACCCGGAAGACGCAAAGGATTTCGACGATGCGGTCTCGCTGGACCTCCAGGAGGACGGGACGCTCCTTTTGGGCGTTCACATCGCGGACGTGAGCCACTATGTCCGGGAGGGGGCGCCGCTGGACCACGAGGCGCGCGTCCGGGGGACGAGCGTGTACCTGGTGGACCGGGTCATCCCCATGCTCCCGGAGCGGCTGTCGAACGTCCTGTGCAGCCTCCGGCCGGGCGAGGACCGCCTGACGATGAGCGTGCTGGCCCGCCTGGACGCCGGGGGAGACCTGCTGGAGTACCGGATCGTGGAGTCGGTCATCCGCAGCGCGGCCCGGCTGACCTACGAGCAGGTGCAGGCGGTGCTGGACGAGGAGAAACCTCACCTACCCCTTACCCCCTCCCTCTCCGTATACGGAGAGGGAGGGGGAGCTCAGGGCCTTTCCCCTGGGACGGGGGAGGGTGAGGTCTCTCCGACGCCCCCCTCGGGGAGCGGAGAGGCGGGGCGCTTCCGGGATCGTCTCCTGGCGATGGAGGCCCTTCGCCGGAGGCTGACCGCCCGGCGGATCGCGCGAGGGGCGCTCGACTTCGACCTGCCGGAGGCGAAGGTGGTCCTGGACGCCAAGGGCGTCCCCCTGGACGTGCGCCGGTCTGAGCGCCTGAACAGCCACCGGCTGATCGAGGAGTTCATGCTCCTGGCGAACGAGGCCGTGGCCCGCCACGCACACGACCGGGGCATCCCCATCCTCTACCGGGTCCACGACCGTCCGGACCGGGCCAAACTGGAGGATTTCGCGGACATGGTGGAGTCCTTCGGTTACCGCTTTTCGGCGAAGGACGTGGTCAGCCCGATCCAGATCACCCGCTTCCTGGAGAGCATCCAGGGCAAGCGGGCGGCGGGCGTCATCAACGAGATGCTCCTCCGGTCGATGAAGAAGGCGCTCTACACCCCCGACAACATCGGCCATTTCGGCCTGGCCTGCGAGTACTACACCCATTTCACCTCCCCCATCCGGCGCTATCCCGACCTGATCGTCCACCGCATCCTCCGGGAGGCGTTGCGCGGGGAGGTCACGGAAAGCCGCAAGGAGGCCCTGCGCGAGCGGCTCCCCGAGGTGGGAGACCTGGCCACGGAGCGGGAGGTGATCGCTCAGGATGCCGAGCGGGACTCCGTCAAGGTCAAGCAGGTGCAGTTCATGGAGGGGCGGGTGGGGGACGAGTTTGACGGCCTGATCGTGAGCATCCGGCCCATGGGCATGTTCGTCCAGATCGGAGCGTATCTGATCGACGGGCTCGTCCGGGTCAGCACCATTGAGGACGATTACTACCTGTTCGAGGAGCGGACACACGCCCTGATCGGCGAACGCACGGGGCGCACCTTCCGGCTGGGCGACCGGGTGCGGATCCAGGTCGTGCGGGCGGATCGTGCGCTGCGGCAGATCGACCTGCTGCTGGTTGAATCCGAAGGGGAAGAGGCGGGGGCAGGGAGACAGGAGGCAGGGATCGGAAAGGGCCGGAGAGGGCGCGCGAGACAGGCGAGGCCAGCGAGGCCGGCGAAGTCCTACGGGCGACGCGGGGCGGCGAGGGGAAAGAAAAGATATTAAAAATTTCAGGAGATCCCACTATGATCGACGCGATACACGAGGAATGCGGTGTATTCGGCATCTTCGGCCACCCACGGGCCTCGGAGGTCACCTATCTGGGGCTGCACGCCCTCCAGCACCGGGGCGAGGAGAGCAGCGGCATCGCCGTCGGGGACGGGGAGACCGTGCACATTCACACCGGCCTCGGCCACGTGACGGACGTGTTTGCAGACCGGACGATCCTGGAGCGGCTGTCCGGCCATATCGCCGTCGGGCACAACCGCTACTCCACCACCGGCTCCAACGCCCTGTGCAACGCCCAGCCGTTCCTGGCCGAATGTCGGGACGGGTACGTGGCCCTGTCGCACAACGGCAACCTGGTCAACGCCGCCAGGCTCCGGCGGGAGATGCAGGAGGTCGGGTCCATCTTTCAGACGACCACGGACAGCGAGGTGATCGTGCATCTGATCGCCCGGTCTCAGGAGGAGAGCGTGGTGGGCCGGATCATCGACGCCCTGGCGCAGGTGCGGGGGGCCTACGCCCTGGCGATCGCCACGCAGGACAAGCTGATCGCCGTGCGCGACCCCCTGGGGTTCCGGCCCCTCTGCCTGGGCCAACTGGACGACGCCTGGGTCGTGGCCTCCGAGTCGTGCGCCCTGGACATGGTCTCCGCCCGGTACATCCGGGACGTGGAGCCTGGGGAGGTCGTGGTGATCGGCCGCGGGGGCATCCAGTCGCTCCGGCCCTGGCCCGAGACACGCCACGCCTTCTGCGTGTTCGAGTACATCTACTTCTCCCGCCCGGACAGCATCATCTTCGGCGACAATGTGGACAAGACCCGCCGCCGGCTGGGCAAGCAACTCGCCCTGGAGCAGCCGGCGGACGCGGACATCGTGATCTCCGTGCCCGACTCCAGCAACACGGCGGCGCTCGGCTACGCCCAGGCGTCGGGGATCAAGTTCGAGATCGGGCTCATCCGGAACCACTACGTGGGCCGGACCTTCATCAAGCCGAGCCAGGAGACGCGGGACATCGGGGCCCGGACGAAGTACAACCCGGTCCGGGGGGTGCTCAAGGGGAAACGGGTGGTGGTCGTGGAGGACTCCATCGTGCGGGGCACGACGCTCAAGCACCTCGTCGGGATGATGCGGGAGGCCGGGGCCCTGGAGGTCCACGTCCGAATCAGCTCCCCGCCGATCATCTCTCCGTGCTACTACGGGATCGACTTCCAGACGAAGGACGAGTTGATCGCGTCGCGAAAGACGATCGAGCAGATCCGGGAGCATCTGGGGGTGGATAGCCTGGGCTACCTGTCCATCGAGGGGATGCTCAAGGCCGTGCCGGACGGGGAGGGAAACGAGTACTGCACGGCGTGTTTCAGCGAACTCTATCCGGTGCAGATCGAGGACGAGGTGAGCAAACTGATTCTGGAGCGGACGTAAGAGCCCGTACGGACTCTAAATGCGAAAGGAGACGGCTCATGGCAAAGTCGAACGATCAGGATATCCTGAAAGAATTGAAGAGCTTTGATACCCCATCCATCACCAACGTCGTCGCCACCTACCCCGGCCATCCCCTCTGCCTCGGGCTCTACAACCCCTGGACCGAGAACTGGTACACAGATCAGTCCATCCGCTGCATCTATCCCGAACTGGGGAGGACGGTGGGCTACGCGGTCACGTGCGTGTACGGGCTGCCCGACCCGGGCTATTCGCGTCTGACCTTCATGGACGTGATCGACGCGCTGGACGCCTCCCCGAAGCCGACGATCCTGGTGTTCCAGCAGAAGTATCCCCCCGAGATCGCGGGCAAGGTGGGTCTGGCCGGGGGGAACATGACGACGGCGATGAAGGCCGTGGGCTGCGTGGGGGCCATCTCCAACGGCCCTTCCAGAGACGTCGACGAGATCCGGCCGATGAAGTTTCAGTATATGCTGAGCGGGGTCACGGCGGGACACGGGGGCATGGCCGTACACGCGGTGAACGTGCCGGTGAGCGTGGCCGGCATGGACGTCTGTCCGGGCGAGATCATCCACATGGACGAGAACGGGGCCTGCAAGTTTCCGGCAGACCGGCTGGACGCCGTCCTGACCAATGTCCGGGCGCTCCAGAAAGAGGAGGAGACCCGGATGCGCGCCGTGCGAAACGCGAAGACGGCGGCGGAGGTCCGGGCGGCCATGAGCGGACACGCCTACACCGACAAAAAAGGGAAGAAATAGGCCCGGACGCGGCCCTGCCCTGGCGGGCCCCTCTATGGATCAGATCGTCCCAAAACTCCCGATATCGGAAAGGCGCAGGACATCCTCCTCCGGGCCAGGACGCCTCCGGCGCGTGGGGTCTCTGCTGGCGCCGTCCACCCGGATGAAGCGCGCGGCCTACGCCGGGCTGGTCCTGCTGGGGCTCAGCGCCTGGAACGAGGCCCTGGCGCTGGCCGCCGTCCCGCTGCTGGCCGTCCCTTCCGTTTATTACATCTATAAACTCGCCTTTCTGCTCCGCGACCGGCTGTTCTGGCGGGTGCGCAACCGCATCCTGGCCTCGTTCGTGTTCGTCGGCATCGTGCCCATCGGCATCGTGGGGTTCATCGGGCTGATCGTGGTCTGGTTTCTGGTCGGCGCGATGGGCACGCTGTTCACGGAGCGGCAGTTCGAGTCGACCATCGACCGGCTCGATCACATCGCCCTGCGCGTTCAACTCGAACTGGACGACCGGGAGGTGGGCGCCCTGGGCGCTCAGACGGCCCGGCCGACGCCGCTCGAACGCCCCCGGGTGACGCCCGAAAAGGGGGACCCGGCGCTGGCCGAGACGGTGAACAGGGCCATGCAGGAGAACCAGGACCTCCCGCACCTCGCCCTGAGCATCTTCGAGCAGAAGGACAGCACGATCGCCCTGGCCTACTCCAGCGCCCCCCACCCGGTGGTCCGGGAACTGCCGGGATGGGCGGCGGAGCGCCACTTTGAAGGGCTCGTCATCGACGACTCCACGGGCTACTTCCGCGCCATCTCGGACATCCGCACGGGGGACCGGCATTTTTACGTGCTGGTGTCCACGCCCCTGAGCCAGGCCTATGCGCACGACTTCTGGAAGCGATCCGGGGTCTACCTCTATCCGACTGTGTCCAGGCGTTTCCACCGGGATGAGCGCGGCGTACACGCTGAGGATCTGCACGTCCTGAAAGATCCCCTGACGACCCTGGATCTGATCGGCAGCCAGGAGGCCCGCAGGCTCGATCCTTCCATGGAGATCGGAGCCCTCCTTCTGCCCTGGGCGAGTATCTCCATGGCCACCCGCTGGGCAGAGGGGCCGGAGGGACCCGGCCCGGACAGGGGTGAGAGCGGCGTCTTCAGGGCTACTGTCTCCTGGGAAGAGACAGGGGGGCCCCGCTCCAGCCCGCTGGTGCTGCGCATGTCCATCGACCCGGTCCGGATCGTCCGCAACTCCCTGAGCGGCGGCTACGATGTGTCGGACCTCCTGCTGTCCCTCCTGATCTTTTTATGCGCGGTCCTGGCGGCCGTCGAGCTGGTCTCGCTCGCCATCGGCGCGGTGATCTCACGACGGATCACGTCGGCGGTGCACGACCTGTCACAGGGCACACAGGCGATCCGGTCCGGGAGGTTCGACTTCCGGGTCCCGGCGCACCACCACGACCAGCTCGGAGAGCTGGCCAACTCGTTCAACACGATGGCTGCGAGCATCCAGGCCCTGCTGGTGGAGGTGGGCGACAAGCAGCGCATGGAGGCCGAACTCCAGATGGCCCGCGACGTGCAGGCCCAGTTCTTTCCGAGCGTCATCCCCCGCGTCGGACGCCTGGCCCTGACCGGCACGTGTGTGCCGGCGCGCGTGGTGAGCGGGGACTGTTACGACTTTCTCCTGCACGGAGACGAGCGGCTCGACATCGTGGTGAGCGACATCTCGGGCAAGGGGATGTCCGCGGCGCTGCTGACGGCCAGCCTGCAATCGGCCCTCCGGCTGCAGGTCGCGGTGGAGACCGTCGAGGCCCAGCCGGGCCGCCTGGTCCGCATGGTCGGCCACCTGAACCAGCACCTGTGCCGCAACACCGCGCCGGAAAAATTCGCGACGCTGTTCATCGGCTCCTATGACTCGAAGGCTTCGACGCTTCTGTACTGCTGCGCAGGCCACAACCCACCCTATCTCCTGCAGGACGGGAGGCTGTCGCAGTTGGGGATGGGGGGGTGCCCGGTCGGGCTGATCCCGGAGGTGCAATACGAAGAGGCGACGGTGTCGATCGGCGGGGGGGACCTGTTCGTGATCTACACGGACGGGATCACCGAGGCACAGAACCTGGCCGGGGAGCTGTTCGGCGAGGAGCGGCTGGAGCGGGTGATTCTCGACTGTTCCGGCCTGGGGTGCGAGGAGGTCCAGTCGCAGATTCTGGAGGCCGTGCGGGATTTTTCGCTCGGCGTCGAACAGGCGGACGACCAGACCCTCGTCGTGGGGAAGATCGTGTAGATGGCCACGGAAACACGTTGAAGTGAGGCCTTCGTCATGTGCGGCATATTCGGATATTTCGGCTCGCGTCTGGCCTATCCGCTGCTCCTGAACGGGCTGCGACGCCTCGAGTACCGGGGGTATGACTCGGCTGGCCTGTCCGTCCTGGACGGAGGGGTACGGACGCTCAAGGCAGTGGGCAAGGTCAAAAACCTGGAAGCCCTGCTGGACACCTGCCCGCTGGCCGGGAGCGTCGGGATCGCGCACACCCGCTGGGCCACGCACGGGGTTCCGTCCACCCAGAACGCCCACCCCCACCAGGACTGCTCCGGGAAGATCGCCGTGGTCCACAACGGCATCATCGACAATTACAAGGCGCTCAGGACGCTCCTGGAGTCTCAGGGGCACGTCTTTACGTCGGACACCGACACCGAGGTGGTGGCGCACCTCGTGGAGGAATTTTACGAGGGCGAACTGGAGGAGGCGGTTCGGAAGGCGATGCTGGAGCTCGAGGGGACCTACGGCCTTGCCGTGGTCCACGCCGACGAGCACAAGATCGTGGCCGCGCGGAAGGGGAGTCCCCTGGTGCTGGGCATCGGGGAGGGGGAATACTTCCTCGCGTCGGACCCGACGGCCATCGCGGAACACACCCGGAACGTGATCTACCTGGACGATTTCAACGTGCTGACCCTGGCCGAGGACGGGTATCGCGTGACCGACCTGACGAAGGCGCCGATCGACCCCAAGGTGGAGAAGATCACGTGGGAGGTGGAGGAGATCGAGCGGGGCGGGTTCCCCTACTTCATGCTCAAGGAGATCTACGAGCAGCCCAGCCGCATCCTGGACACCTGCCGGGGGCGCATGAACCCGTCCGCAGGCGAGGTCTATCTGGGGGGGCTTCGGGAGGTGTCCGACCGCCTCCTGAAGGCCAGGCGGATCGTCATCTCCTCCTGCGGGACCTCGTGGCACGCCGGGCTGGTGGGGGAGTACCTGATCGAATCCCTGGCGAAGATTCCCGTGGAGGTGGAGTACTCCACGGAGCTCGTCTGCAAGGAGCCGATGCTGGGGCCGGAGGATGTCTTCATCGCCGTCAGCCAGTCGGGGGAGACGGCGGACACGCTGGCCGCGCTCCGGCTGGCGTCGTCCCGGGGGGCCCTGACCCTGGGCATCGTGAACGTGGTCGGGAGCAGCATCGCCCGGCAGACCGACGCAGGGGCCTACATCCACGTGGGACCGGAGATCGGGGTGGCCAGCACGAAGGCGTTCACCGGGCACCTGACGGCGTTCGTGCTGCTGGCCGTCTACCTCGGACGCCTTCGGGGGAGCCTGGAGGCCAGCCAGGCGAGTCAGATCCTGACGGAACTGGCGGCGATCCCCGCCCACATCGAGCGCATCCTGGAACGCAACGAGGACATCCGGGAGATCGCCAGGGTCTATTCCCGGAGCTCCAACTTCCTCTACCTGGGCCGGGGGATCAACTTCCCCATCGCCCTGGAGGGGGCGCTCAAGCTGAAGGAGGTCTCCTACATCCACGCCGAGGGCATCCCCTCCGCGGAGATGAAGCACGGCCCCATCTCCCTGGTGGATGAGACCATGCCGGTGCTCTTCATCCTGAGCAAGGGGGACGGCTCCACGCGGGTGCTGGGCAACATGGAGGAGATCCGGGCCAGGAAGGGGCGGATCGTGGCCATCGTGCCGGAGGGGGAGGAACGGGCGACGGCGTACGCAGATCACCTGATCCGCGTGCCGGAGGTCCACGAACTCCTGTCGCCGTTCCTGAGCGTCATCCCGCTCCAGTTGCTGGCCTACCACGCGGCGGAGATCCGGGGCTGCGACGTGGACAAGCCCCGGAATCTGGCCAAGGCTGTGACGGTGCAATGACCCATGGAATGCCGACCGGCGACAGAGGCCGATGCGCGGGGGATTGCGGCCGTTCTGATCCAATCTTATAACATCGCTTCGCTGGAGGAGGGGGAGGCCGCCTTCCGGGGGGAGATGGTCCGGGGGTACCGGTACCTGGTGGCCGTGGAGGGCGATGCGATCCTGGGGCTGACGTCGTGGGCGCCGCACGGCCTCCCGAAGCACGGGCTGGCGGAGCTGGACCGGATCGCGGTGGCGTCGGAGGGGCGCGGCCAGGGGATCGCGGAGCGGCTGTTCCAGGCCCTGCTCTCGGACGCGGACGCCCACTACCGGGCGCACAGCCACGGCCTTCGGAAACTGTTCCTGATGACCCACGCGGACAACCTGAGGGCGCAGGCGTTCTACCGGAAGATGGGGCTTCAGGCGGAGGCCACGCTCAAGGATCATTTTTACAAGGGAAAAGACGAGATCGTCATGTCGCTGTTCCGCGACTGAAAATGCGCTCCCCAATGTAAAGGAGTCTTCATGCCTACCTGCAACCTCACTGACAAGGCCCTCGTCCTGCGCCCCGGCGACGACGTGGCCGTGTGCAGGGTCGCCCTGGCCCCCGCGACGGTCCTGGAGTACGAAGGCCGAAAGATCGAGACCCGCGAGATGATCCTGGCCGGGCACAAGATCGCCCTGAACGCCGTGAAGTCCGGGGACCCCCTCCACAAATACGGGCAGGTGATCGGGTTCGCCACGGCGGACATCGCGCCGGGCGACCGGGTACACACGCACAACGTGGGCATGGGGGACCTGAAGTTCGATTACGAGTACTCCACCGATGTCCGGCCCGTAGCGTTCGTCCCGCCCGATCAGATGCGGACGTTCATGGGCTACCGGCGGCCCGACGGGCGCGTGGGGACGCGCAACTTCGTGGCCCTGGTCTCCACCGTGAACTGCTCAGCCAGCGTGTCCCGGTTCGTGGCGGACAAGTTCAGGGACATCTCGAAGGACTACCCCAACGTGGACGGGGTGATCGCGATCACCCACAAGGGGGGGTGCGCCCTGCGGATCGGGAGCGAGGACTACCACCAGCTCCAGCGGACGCTGGCGGGCTACGCCATGCACCCGAACGTGTTCAGCTACGTGGTCACCAGCCTGGGCTGCGAGGGCAACCAGCCGTCGGCGCTGATCGACAACCAGAACCTGCTCCAGATCGAGACGAGCCGGCGTCCGGAGGTCATCGGCATCCAGGACGCCGGGGGCATCCAGAAGGCCGTGGAGCGGGGCATCCGGGCCGTCCTGGACCTGCTCCCCCGCGCCAACGAGGCGCGGCGCACGCCGCAGCCGATCTCGGAGATCGTCCTGGCCACCAACTGCGGGGGAAGCGACGCCCAATCCGGCATCACGGCCAACCCCGCCCTGGGGTGGGCGATGGACGAACTGGTCCGCTACGGGGGGACGGGCCTGATCGCGGAGACGCCGGAGACCTACGGGGCGGAGCAACTCCTGACGAAGCGCGCCCGGACGCCCGAGGTGGGCAAGAAGCTGGTGGAGCGCATCCGGTGGTGGGAGTGGTACACCCGCATCCTGGGGGCCGAGATCAACAACAACCCGGCCCCCGGCAACATCGAGGGGGGGCTGTCGACGATCTACGAGAAGTCCCTCGGGGCAGTGGCCAAGGGGGGGACCACCCCGCTCAACGACGTGCTCCTCTACGCGGAGAAGATCAGGAGCCGGGGGTTCCTGTTCATGGACACGCCCGGCCTGGACAACGTCTCCGTCACCGGGCTGGTGGCGGGCGGGGCGAACGTGATCGTGTTCACGACCGGGCGAGGGTCCGTGTTCGGGTGCAAGCCGACCCCCTCGATCAAGGTCGCCACGACGACCGCCCTCTACCGCCACATGAATGACGACATGGACATCGACGCGGGAACCATTATGAGCGGGACGCCCATCCCCGAGGTGGGGCGGCAGATCTTCGAGGAGATCATCGACGTGGCGAACGGCAAGCGGAGCAAGAGCGAGATACACGGGGTGGGGGAGGAGGAGTTCGCGCCGTGGGGACTTGGACCCGTTTTGTGAAAAGGTGATCCTATGCAAAAGCTTCGCCACGCGGTCGTGGGCGTCAAGGGCGTCGGGCGCAGCCATCTGCGCGCCATCCGGCAGGTCCCGGACGCCGAGCTGGTCGCGGTCTGTGACCTGGACCGGGAGGCGGTCGAGGGGGTCGCGCGGGAACTAAGTGTGCGCCCTTTCACGGACTACGGGGCGTTGCTGGCCAGCGGCGGGATCGACGCCGTCTCCCTGTGCGTTCCGCACGGCCTGCACGCGCCGATGACGCTGGAGGCCCTGGACGCGGGGCTCCACGTCCTGGTGGAGAAGCCCATCGCCAACACCGTGGCCGAGGCCGACCGGGTCGTGGAGAAGGCCCGCGCCAGACGCCTGACCGTGGCCACCGGCCACCAGTACCGGACGTTCAAGTCTGCCCGGACGATGAAGAAGCTGATCGCCGACGGCGAGATCGGGACGATCACCCGCGTGCTCTGGACCTGGCTGGAGCTCCGGCCGGAGTCCTACTACGCCCGCGACGCCTGGCGCTGCACGTGGAAGGGGGCGGGCGGGGGCGTGCTGATGAACCAGACGAGCCACGACCTGGACCTGATCTGCTGGCTCGTCGGGGACCCGGTCGAGGTGTCGGGCATGATCGGCAACTGGGGGCATGAGGCGGAGATCGAAGACTTCGTGTGCGCCACGGTCCGGTTCGCGAACGACGCCCTGGGGTCCCTCCAGTTGAGCACGCTCACCCCGCGCGGGCTGAGCCTCCGCCAGATCTCGGGGGACCGGGGCACCATCGACGTGCGCGACGTCAAGAGCCTGGCCTCCGACGCGGACGACGAGATCCGCCTGGGCCGGCACAGCCCCCCGGTCCGGTCCTGCATCCAGAACGCGGGGGCAATCACGGCGCAGGCCGAGACGCGCTGGGAGACGGTCCCCACTGCGCCGGGTGAGGGGGGACAGGTGACGTTTATGCGCGACTTCGTGTCCGCCGTCCGGGACGGCCACGACCCGATGGTGCCGCCGGAGGAGGCGCGCCGGGTCGTGGAACTGATCAACGCGGTCGTCCTGTCGAGCTTCACGCGGCGGACGGTGAGGCTTCCCGTGGACCGGGAGGAGTACGAGGCGCTGTTCAGGAAGCTATGTGACGGGGAGACGCAGACGCCCAGATACAGATAACATTGTGTAGGGGCACGGCAAGCCGTGCCCCTACAGGAGATTCTCATGCCCGAACGCAAGAAGATCGCCGCCATCGTCACGGAGTACCGTCCCAATTCTCACGCGGACGTGATCGTCTCGAAATTCCTGAAGGGATTTCCGACGGATGACGGGCTGATCGCGCCGCGCGTGGACGTGGCGTCGATGTACATCGATCAGTTCCCGGAGGGTGACACGGGGCGGGCGATGGCCGCCGCGCACGGGGTCCCGATCCATCCGAGCATCGTCAAGGCCCTCACGCTGGGCGGGAAGGAGCTGGCCGTGGACGGCGTCCTCCTGATCGGCGAGCACGGGGACTATGCCTGGAACGAGAAGGAGCAGCACCTGTTCCCCCGCAAATACTTCATGGAGCAGATCTGCGGCGTGCTGGCCACGAGCCGCCGGGCAGTCCCGATCTTCAACGACAAGCACCTGTCCTACAACTGGCACGATGCGAAATGGATGTACGACCGCGCCCGGCAGCTCGGCGCGCCCTTCATGGCCGGGTCCTCGCTGCCGCTGGGCTGGCGCACCCCGTGGCTGGAGCACGATCTGGACGCGCCCCTCCTGGAGGCCGTGGCCATCGGGTTCTCCGGACTGGACATCTACGGCTTCCATACCCTGGAGGCGCTCCAGTGCATGGTCGAGCGGCGCGTGGGGGGAGAGACGGGCCTGGCTGCGGTCACCTGCCTGGAGGGGGATGCCGTCTGGCGGGCCGGGGAACGGGGGCTCTGGTCTCAGGAACTGGCCGGGGCGGCCTGCGCGCGGATCGAGCAAAAGCCGGAGGGCCGGATGGAGGACCACTGCAAGAACCCGGCAGTCTTCATCCTCGAGTACCGGGACGGCCTGCGCGCGGCGGTCCTCATGCTCAACGGCTACGTGACGGACATGGCCTACGCGGGCCGGGTCCGGGGGGAGGTCCAGGCGACGGAGGTCTATCTTCAGCACGGCACGCCCCACGCCCATTTCAGCTACCTGGGGCTGAACATCGAGGAGATGTTCGTCACGGGCGTCCCGTCCTATCCGGTCGAGCGCGCGCTGCTGACAACGGGCGCGCTGGAGGCGGCGCTGGACTCGCGCCACCGGGGCCACATCCGGGTGGAGACCCCGCACCTGGACGTGACCTATCGCTCCTACGAGAAGGTCCCCCACCGTCCGGCGGGGCGGCGGCCCTCCGGGGCGACGCTGGACCCGTGGCCGCCTGTTTGAAAGGACGCCCCTCCCCCATCCTCCTCTCCTCCTTCTCTCCCAGAGTGCCACGTTCCACGTTCCAAGTGCCACGTAAGACCTTACACTTGGCACTTGGCACTTGCCACTCCCTGGCAGATGGTTCCTCCCTGTGAAAAATGTGCCTCCTGCAAGCGGTGACGCTCATCACGGGCTTTGGGTCAAACAATGCCGATAATGATCACACGATGCCCTTAAGGCGCCTCTCCCTCAGATGACGCGTGACGCGAGTCACACTTTATACCCAATGGCATGGAAGTTGCAGTTTGCGGCAGGAGAGGCGCCCTGCAGGCAGGGCGTCCCACGGGCCAAGATTCTGTTGACAATATGGGCATACAGGTCTATATTACAGCCGTAGTACGTTACCGGGGTAAAGACATCGAGCAATCTGCCGATCTCACATCATGCTATGAGCGACCCTACCCACACAGAACAGCGGCCAACCTATGAGGAGTTACTGGCCGAGAACGCCAGGTTGCGTCGGCGCGTAGCCGAACTGGAG